>NZ_JAGGQC010000002.1:0-419777 GCF_018613455.1 Bacillus sp. ISL-78 | reverse complement strand
CCGGCTGGTCTTTTTTGTATTGCGGAACTTTTCAGTTTCAGGGAGGAGTGACGTGAATTAACAGATAAATCAACCTGCAAGCTAATTAATTCCAACAGCTGATTTATTTATTCGTTCTAAACATGAATTGAAATAATTCATGGGAGCAAGATACTACCGACCATGGAGCAGAGGTAATTTCATGAATCAAGCGATTGTAATTCAGATGGGGAGAAGGGCAGGATATAGAAGGGGATGTACAGTATATGAGTGTTGATGCTTTTACGGAAGGCAAGGGCAACATATTCTGAGTACCATTATAAAGTAATCGACTTTACTTACATGCATTCTTGTCTTTAATTATTCTTTTCATTATACTAGGAAGAATTTAATTGATAATATGCAATATGGATGGGTAAGGAAGAAGGCAGACAAAAATAGAACCATGAAGGGATCGGTATTGTGAGTAAAAAGAGTAAGGAAAAGTTTGAAGTTATCGAGGGCGAGACGATCGATGCATGTTTAGATCGAATTAAAGCGGCAGGTTACTTCCCTGTAAGGCGAACGGAAGAGCCTATTTTTGCCGAGAGAATTGAGAATGGTAAAGTCCATTATGTGCCAGTTAATCGAAAAATTGTATTTGAAGCAAAGTTAATTGAGTAAAACACGAACGATTAATTAATATCATGTAAAAATATTCGATTTTAACTTGACATTAAAATGGCCGGAAGGTAAGATGAAGTTACATTAATACATCTCATATAATCATGGGGATATGGCCCAAAAGTTTCTACCTGATGACCGTAAATCATCGGACTATGAGAAAAGCATCTGACTATTTCGGAAACTAGCCAAGTCTTTTTGTAGTTCCAAAAGGGCTTTCTATTCCGGACAGGTTGCTTTCTCGATGAGGAAGCAACCTGTCCGGTTTTTTAATTTACATGTTATAGATAAATGATAAGCGTCTGTCTGCATACTCGGGACGCCATAATATGAGTGTTGGAGGGAAAGATGATATGAAACCGCAAGTTGGGGTTATTATGGGTAGTGTCTCGGATTGGGAAACGATGAAGTACGCTTGTGAATCATTGGAACAGCTTGAGATTCCCTATGAAAAAAGAGTCGTTTCCGCCCACCGGACGCCGGATTTACTATTTGAATATGCAGAGAGTGCAAAAGATAGAGATATTAAAGTGATTATTGCCGGAGCAGGCGGGGCTGCACATCTTCCAGGTATGACCGCCGCTAAAACGATTGTCCCTGTGATTGGCGTGCCAATACAGTCGAAGGCATTAAATGGGATGGATTCGTTATTATCGATTGTTCAAATGCCTGGTGGCGTACCGGTTGCAACGGTTGCAATCGGAAAAGCCGGCGCAGTCAATGCCGGTTTGTTAGCGGCTCAAATGTTAGCGGCTTTTGATTCTAACATTGCTGATAGGCTAGAGGCTTTACGAGACGAAACCAGAGAAAAGGTGTTACAGAGCAGTGAACAACTTAAATAATACAATCATATTACCGGGACAAACCATTGGAATTATCGGCGGTGGGCAATTGGGCAGGATGATGGCCTTGTCAGCTAAGGCATCGGGCTTTAAGATAGCGGTCCTTGAGCCGACTGCAGAAGGCCCATGTGCTCAAGTGGCGGATATTGAAATCATTGGTGCCTATGATGATATTGAAGCATTGAAAAGGTTAGCTGACGTCAGTGATGTCATAACATACGAGTTTGAAAATATCAGTTCAGAAGCCTTGGATTGGTTAAAGCAACATGCATATCTTCCACAAGGCTCAGAATTATTAAAATTGACACAGGATAGATTGACGGAAAAAAAAGCCATATCCGATGCAGGAGCTTCCGTTGCTCCATATCAGGAAATACAGGATATTTCAGAAATTTACCTTCATATAGAGAAATTAGGGTACCCTAGTGTGTTAAAAACGACGCGGGGCGGTTATGATGGAAAAGGGCAGTTGGTCATTAAGGAAGAAGCCGATATCAAAAAGGCTGAATCCCTGCTCAAAACAGGTATATGTGTGCTGGAAGCCTGGATTCCTTTCGTAAAAGAAATATCCATCATCGTGACGCGTAAGGCTGATGGCGAGACAAGTCATTTTCCGATTGCGGAAAACATTCATATTGAAAACATTCTTCATAAAAGCATTGTTCCGGCCCGCATCAGTATCCAAGCTGAACGGAAAGCTATTAATGAAGCTTTGCAGCTTGCAGAGAAACTTGATTTGGTGGGGACATTGGCAGTCGAGATGTTTTTAACCCCTCAGGATGATATCATCATTAATGAATTAGCGCCAAGACCACATAACTCAGGGCATTATACAATGGAGGCATGTGAGACTTCACAGTTTGAACAGCATATAAGGGCTGTCTGCAATTGGCCTCTTGGAAATACGGCGTTATTGAAGCCTGTGGTAATGATAAACATCCTTGGTGAGCATATCGAACCCTTGATGGATGAAATTCCGACGCTTTCAGATTGGAAGGTTCACCTTTACGGTAAGAAAGAAGCCAAGCTTAAGCGGAAAATGGGTCATGTGAATATTTTACGTCCAACGATTGAAGAAGCTCTTTTGGAAAGTGATCGAAGCAAAATATGGAATCAACAGGTTGAAACGGAGGAAGTAAAATGATTGAACGTTATACCCGCCCAGAGATGGGAAACATTTGGACAGAAAAGAACCGCTTTAATGCGTGGTTGGAAGTTGAAATCTTAGCTTGTGAAGCATGGTCCGAGCTAGGTGTCATTCCAAAAGAAGATGTGAAGCTTCTTCGCGAAAATGCTACATTCGATGTTGACCGTATCAATGAAATCGAAAAAGATACACGCCATGATGTTGTTGCTTTTACACGTGCAGTTTCCGAAACGTTGGGTGAAGAACGGAAATGGGTCCATTACGGACTGACTTCCACTGATGTGGTGGATACAGCTCTTTCCTATGTGATAAAGCAGGCGAATGAGATCCTTGCCAAGGATTTAAATAACTTCGTGGAGATCCTGAAAAACAAAGCGAAAGAACATAAATACACGGTTCAAATGGGACGTACACATGGAGTTCATGCGGAACCGACCACATTTGGGTTGAAACTGGCACTTTGGTATCAAGAAATGAAACGCAATGTCGAACGTTTTGAAGAAGCAAGAAAGAACATAGAGGTTGGGAAAATCTCTGGGGCTGTCGGAACTTACGCAAACATCGACCCGTTCGTTGAAAAATTCGTTTGTGAAAAGCTTGGCCTTGAAGCAGCGCCAATCTCAACACAAACATTGCAGCGTGATCGCCATGCACATTATATGAGTACATTGGCTTTAATTGCGACATCTATTGAAAAGTTTGCAGTGGAAATTCGCGGCTTGCAAAAAAGTGAAACACGCGAAGTGGAAGAATTCTTTGCAAAAGGACAAAAAGGATCTTCTGCAATGCCTCATAAACGGAATCCAATCGGTTCTGAAAATATGACGGGTATGGCTCGTGTAATCCGCGGTTACATGATGACAGCATATGAGAATGTGCCATTATGGCATGAGCGTGACATTTCGCATTCTTCTGCTGAGCGCATCATCTTGCCGGATGCAACGATCGCATTAAACTATATGCTGAACCGTTTCAGCAACATAGTGAAGAACTTGACCGTTTATCCAGAGAATATGAAACGCAATATGGACCGTACACTGGGATTGATTTTCTCACAACGTGTGCTGCTATCCCTTATCGATAAAGGACTTGTCCGTGAAGAAGCTTATGATACGGTTCAGCCGAAAGCGATGGAAGCATGGGAGCTTCAGGTTCCATTCAGAAGCCTGATCGAAAAGGATGATAAAATCACAAGCTTGCTTACGAAAGAAGAACTTGATGATTGTTTCGATCCTACACATCACCTGAAAAATGTAGATGTAATCTTTGATCGTTTAGGTTTATAAAAGTGAAGGCGGCAAACATGGTACCTTTAACGGTGATATGTTTGCCAAGCCTGATCAATGGCAGGAAGATTCATAATATTCACAATGTGGGGGTCTGGACAGATGGAAAAACGAGAATTGTTGTATGAAGGAAAAGCGAAACAGATTTTTGCAACGGACAACAGTGAAATAGTATGGGTGGAATACAAGGATTCGGCAACGGCATTCAATGGTGAGAAGAAGTCAGAGATTGCCGGAAAAGGTAAGTTGAATAATCAAATTACTAGCTTACTATTTTCAAAGCTTGCCCAAGAGAATATCCCATCCCATTTTATTGAAATGCTTTCCGAACGGGAGCAGCTAGTCAAAAGGGTATCCATCATTCCGCTAGAAGTCGTTGTCAGAAATACGGCTGCCGGCAGTTTTTCTAAAAGGACTGGCATTGAAGAAGGCCAGCCGCTCAAGAAAACGCTGATTGAGTTTTACTATAAAGACGACGAGCTCGGCGATCCTCTGTTAACGGAAGACCATATTGAAGAATTGGAACTTGCAAGCAAGGAAGATGTAGCGATTTTAAAAGAAAAGGCACAAGAAATCAGTATCGTCTTAACGTCATTCTTTAAAGAGTTGGACATTAAATTGATTGATTTTAAATTAGAGTTCGGCAAAACCCCGAATGGAGACATCCTGCTGGCAGATGAAATTTCACCTGATACCTGCCGATTATGGGATATTAACACGAACGAAAAATTAGACAAAGATGTATTCCGCCGTGATTTAGGAAGTTTAACAGATGCTTACGAAAAAATACTAGCAAAGTTGGAGGGCACTCAACATGTATAAGGTTAAGGTATATATCACACTACGCGAAAGTGTACTAGATCCACAGGGAGCAGCAGTGCAACAATCACTTCATAGCTTGACATATAACGAAGTTAGTGATGTTCGAGTGGGGAAATACATTGAACTTACAATTAAGGATACGGATCGTGATTTAGATCAACTTGTGAAGGAAATGTGTGAAAAACTATTGGCCAATACGGTAATTGAAGCTTACCGTTATGATGTTGAGGAGGTTATCACCCAATGAAATTTGCTGTCATAGTTTTCCCTGGCTCCAATTGTGATGTCGATATGTACCATGCGATAAAGGATGCACTGGGGGAAGAAGTGGAGTATGTTTGGCACTCTACAGACAATCTAGATCAGTATGATGGGATTCTCCTTCCTGGAGGTTTCTCTTATGGAGACTATTTACGCTCTGGAGCAATTGCACGCTTTTCTAATGTAATGGCTGAAGTCGTAAAAGCGGCACAAGCAGGAAAGCCTGTCTTGGGTGTCTGCAATGGTTTTCAGATTTTACTTGAAGCAGGACTTTTACCTGGAGCGATGCGCCGTAATGAAGGCTTGAAATTCATTTGCCGCAATGTAGGACTGAAGGTTGAAAATAACCAATCGATGTTCACGACAGGATATGAATTAAATGAAACGATTACGATCCCTGTGGCACATGGTGAGGGGAATTACTACTGCGATGATGAAACATTGGCTGAATTAAAACAAAATAACCGCATCTTGTTCACGTATGATGGTGAAAATCCAAACGGAAGCTTGGAGCAAATAGCGGGAATTACAAATGAACAAGGAAATGTCCTCGGAATGATGCCTCATCCCGAACGTGCTGTTGATTCGCTGCTTGGCAGTAAAGACGGCTTAAAGATTTTTCAATCCATCGTAAAAAACTGGAGGGAATCACATGTTATTACAGCTTGAACCAAGTCCGGAAAAAATTAAATCGGATCGATTGTACGCAACAATGGGACTATCCGATGATGAATTTGCAATGGTGGAGAAAATCTTAGGCAGACTGCCGAATTATACGGAAACTGGTTTGTTTTCGGTTATGTGGTCAGAGCATTGTTCCTACAAAAATTCAAAACCCATCTTAAGGAAATTCCCGATTACAGGGGAGAAAGTGCTGCAAGGTCCTGGTGAAGGAGCGGGTATCGTTGATATCGGTGACGATCAGGCTGTCGTTTTTAAAATTGAAAGTCATAACCACCCTTCGGCAATAGAGCCTTATCAAGGTGCTGCTACCGGTGTCGGCGGAATTATCCGTGATGTTTTCTCCATGGGAGCCCGTCCGATCGCGATGTTGAACTCACTTCGCTTCGGTGAGCTAGACAATGATCGCGTGAAATATTTATTTAAAGAAGTGGTTGCAGGGATTGCAGGATACGGGAATTGTATCGGAATTCCAACTGTCGGCGGAGAAATTCAATTTGATCCATCGTATGAAGGAAATCCTCTTGTCAATGCAATGTGTGTCGGTTTGATCGATCATAAGGACATTAAAAAAGGCCAAGCACATGGAGTGGGCAACACAGTGATGTATGTGGGTGCAAAAACTGGACGTGATGGCATTCATGGAGCAACATTTGCATCTGAAGAGCTATCAGAGTCTTCGGAAGAGAAACGGCCTGCCGTACAAGTAGGCGATCCATTCATGGAGAAACTGCTTTTGGAAGCATGCCTTGAATTGATTCAAAATGATGCCCTTGTTGGCATTCAGGATATGGGAGCAGCAGGTCTTACAAGCTCATCTGCCGAGATGGCGAGTAAAGCTGGCTCAGGAATAAAAATGAACCTGGATTTGGTACCGCAGCGTGAAACGGGAATGACAGCATATGAAATGATGCTTTCTGAATCACAAGAGCGGATGCTGATCGTTGTCACTAAAGGACGCGAACAGGAAATCGTCGACTTGTTTACGAAATATGACCTAGAAGCGGTTGCTGTTGGTGAAGTAACGGATGATAAAAATCTAACACTTTCCCATCAAGGTGAAATCGTTGCTGAGGTTCCGGTTGATGCATTGGCTGAAGAGGCCCCTATTTATCACAAGCCATCTGCAGAGCCGCAATATTTCCGTGACTTCCAAAGCATGACGGCAGAAGTGCCAGTCATTGAAGATTATAAAGATACATTGGTATCACTATTGAAGCAACCGACAATTTCGAGTAAGGAATGGGTCTACGACCAGTATGATTACATGGTCCGCACGAATACAGTCGTCTCACCTGGGTCGGATGCAGCGGTAGTGCGTGTACGTGGTACGAATAAAGCCCTTGCCATGACGACGGATTGCAACTCACGCTTTATTTATTTAGATCCTGAAACAGGCGGCAAAATCGCTGTGGCTGAAGCAGCCCGTAACATCATTTGCTCAGGTGCGGAACCTTTAGCGATTACGGATTGCTTGAATTTTGGGAATCCAGAAAAACCAGAAATATTCTGGCAACTGGAAAAAGCGGCAGACGGTATGAGTGAAGCTTGCAGAAGCTTAAGTACTCCTGTAATCGGCGGAAATGTTTCCCTTTATAATGAAACGAATGGTGAAGCGATTTATCCGACACCTGTAGTTGGAATGGTTGGTCTAGTCAATGACCTTAAGCACATCACAACACAAACATTTAAAAATGAATCCGATTTGATTTATGTGGTCGGTGAAGCGAAAG
Source organism: Bacillus sp. ISL-78 (assembly GCF_018613455.1). Classification (NCBI taxonomy): domain Bacteria; kingdom Bacillati; phylum Bacillota; class Bacilli; order Caryophanales; family Bacillaceae; genus Bacillus; species Bacillus sp. ISL-78. Next base: position 412,363 of record NZ_JAGGQC010000002.1, on the reverse strand, counting down.
TGGAATTCGGAGGCAGTGAATTACAGAAAATGCTCGAGGGCAAAATCTTTGGACGCGCTCCAGAACTTGATTTGGACCTTGAACAAAAGCGTCAGAAGCAAATTCTGACAGCAATTCAAAAAGGACTTGTTGCATCAGCCCATGACCTTTCGGAAGGCGGTTTGGCAGTGGCTTTAGCTGAATCTTTATTCGGGGCAAGCAAACTAGGGGCAAAAGTGAATATATCCGGTGAACCTGTATCTGAATTATTCAGTGAAACGCAATCACGATTCCTTCTTTCCATCAGTCCTGAAAACCAAACGGCATTTGAAGCACTGGTTGAAGATGCGAGATGCATAGGCTCAGTAACGGCTGATAATAAATTAGTCGTGGCAACAAGTGATAGCAAAGTATTGGAAGCGGACGTTGAAGATTTACAAACAGCTTGGAAGGGAGCCATACCATGCTTGCTGAAATAAGAAGCTTAAACGAAGAGTGTGGTGTTGTTGGAGTCTGGGGACATCCCGATGCAGCGCAGCTTGCTTACTACGGTTTGCATAGCTTGCAACATCGTGGTCAAGAGGGAGCGGGCATCGTCGTGACGGATGGTGAGCAGATGTCCATCTCTAAGGGCGAAGGACTTGTCACAGAGATATTCACTGCGGAAAAAATGCAGGCACTTTCCGGTAGCGGTAAAGCGGCAATAGGCCATGTCCGTTATACAACGGCAGGCGGCGGCGGGTATCAAAATGTTCAGCCTTTCCTGTTCAATTCTCATACAGGAGGGCTGGCCCTTGCTCATAATGGGAATATCGTCAATGCCCATCAATTAAAAGCACAGCTTGAAGGACAAGGAAGCATTTTTCAAACGACCTCTGATACGGAAGTTCTGGCACATCTGATTAAACGCTCCGGCTACACGGATGTAAGAGATTCCGTGAAGAACAGTTTAAGTATGCTGAAGGGAGCCTATGCCTTTGTCATCATGACCGAAACCCAAATGATCTTGGCAAGAGATCCGCATGGCTTCCGTCCACTTTCCTTGGGGAAAATAGGCGATGCATATTTCGCTGCATCCGAAACATGTGCACTTGATATTGTAGGTGCAGAATTCATTCGCGATATTGAGCCGGGTGAACTCGTTGTCATTAATGATGAGGGAATCACATCCGAATACTTTTCGCTTTCCAGCCAACAGGCAATGTGCACGATGGAGTACGTTTATTTTTCCCGTCCGGATAGCAACATTGATGGTATCAATGTTCATACGGCACGGAAAAACCTTGGTAAGCAAATGGCACTCGAAACCAAAATTGAAGCAGACGTAGTTACAGGTGTACCTGATTCCAGCATCTCGGCAGCGATTGGCTATGCTGAAGCTGCGGGCATTCCTTATGAAATGGGCTTAATAAAGAATCGTTATGTTGGACGGACTTTCATTCAGCCATCACAAAGTCTGCGAGAACAAGGCGTAAAGATGAAACTATCACCTGTAAGAGGGGTAGTGGAAGGCAAGCGGGTCATAATGGTCGATGATTCAATCGTCCGTGGGACAACGAGCAGAAGGATTGTCCGCATGTTAAAAGATGCAGGTGCAAAAGAAGTGCATGTAGTAATCAGCTCACCACCGATCAAGAATCCATGTTTTTATGGCATAGACACGTCTAAAAAGGAAGAACTGATTGCAAGCTCAAAATCGGTGGAGGAAATAAGGGAAATCATTGAAGCTGATTCCTTAACTTTTTTAAGTGTCGAAGGTATGGTCGAAGCAATTGGACGACCGTTTCCTGGAGAAACGCGCGGTTCATGCCTAGCTTGTTTCACCGGAAATTATCCGACTGAAATTTTTGAATACGAACGAGAAAAAACAAAATGTTAATCAAGTCGGCAATGATGATTGATTTTCGGAGGAGGATTTCAAATGGCTAATGCATATAAACAGGCTGGTGTGGATATTGAGGCTGGTTATGAAGCGGTAAATCGAATGAAAAAACATGTAAAGCGCACATTTCGTCCAGAAGTAATGAATGGTCTGGGCGGTTTCGGCGGCATGTTTGATTTATCTTCCTTGAACCTTAAAGAACCTGTGCTCATTTCTGGTACGGATGGAGTGGGTACAAAACTTTTGTTAGCGTTCATGATGGATAAACACGATACAATTGGAGTGGATTGTGTAGCTATGTGCGTCAATGATGTTGTCGTTCAAGGTGCTGCACCTTTATACTTTTTAGATTATATTGCCTGCGGTAAAGCAGATCCTGAACGAATTGAAATGATCGTCAAAGGAATTGCAGATGGCTGTGAGCAGGCGGGCTGTGCTTTAATCGGCGGAGAAACGGCTGAAATGCCAGGCATGTACGAGATGGAAGAATACGATGTGGCAGGCTTTACTGTAGGTGCCGTTGAAAAATCACGTCTTATTACTGGTGAAGCGATCTCGGCTGGTGACGTCGTTATTGGACTCGCTTCAAGCGGCATCCACAGTAATGGGTATTCCCTTGTTCGTAAAATCCTTCTTGAGGACTCAGGCATGGGGCTTCATGACTTCGTACCGGAACTGGATTGCAAGTTGGGAGAGGAATTATTAAAGCCGACAAAAATCTATGTGAAGTCGGTTTTATCGACGTTGGAAAAATTTGAGGTTAATGGCCTTGCCCATATCACCGGTGGAGGATTCATCGAGAATATTCCGCGTATCCTTCCTGAAGGATGCGGTGTTGAAATAGAGCTTGGTAGCTGGGAAATTCCAACTATATTCTCATTCCTTGAAGAAAAAGGGAACCTTGTAAATGAGGAAATGTTCAATATCTTCAATATGGGAGTTGGAATGACGGCTATCGTGAAAAAAGAAGTGGCATCCGATGTGCTAGCCCACCTACGGTCTTGCGGTGAAGAAGCCTCAGTTATTGGGACGGTTGTGAATGGAAATGGAGTGTCGTTCAAATAATGAAACGCCTTGCTGTCTTTGCATCAGGTAACGGTAGTAATTTTCAATCAATCGCTGAAGCAATAAAAAGTGGAAAGTTGGAGGCGGAAATCTGCCTTGTCGTTTGCGATCGTGAAGACGCATATGTGCTTGAGAGAGCCAAGCTTGAGAACATTGATTCTTTCTCCTTTTCAGCAAAAAATTACTCCAACAAGACTGAGTATGAAACGGAAATCCTGGAAAAACTTCGCCAATATGAGATAGAATTTATCATTCTGGCTGGTTATATGCGTTTGATCGGACCGACATTATTACAACAATATTCACAGGGGATCGTGAATATCCACCCTTCACTTCTGCCTAGTTTTCCAGGCAAGGATGCAATTGGCCAGGCTTTTGACGCCGGAGTGAAGGAAACGGGGGTAACGGTTCATTATGTGGATGTTGGAATGGACACAGGACCGGTCATTGCCCAAAAAGCAGTGCCAATTCTTGAGGGGGATACGAAAGACATCCTTCAAAAAAGGATTCAGGAAATGGAGCATGACCTGTATCCGTCAGTTTTGCAGGAGCTATGCCACAAGAAACTTACTTAATGGAGGGACCAACATAACATGAAGAAACGTGCATTAATTAGTGTATCGGATAAAACAGGTATCGTAGAATTTGCTCAAGGATTAATTGAAGCAGGTTTTGAAATCATTTCTACAGGCGGTACCAAAAAAACGCTGCAGGATAATGGTATTGAGGTAATTGGAATCAGTGACGTCACCGGTTTCCCGGAAATATTGGATGGACGTGTTAAAACGCTTCACCCGAATGTCCATGGAGCAGTGTTGGCAAAACATGATGACAAAAATCACGCAGCACAGCTTGCGGAACATAATATTGAACCGATTCAACTTGTCTGTGTGAACCTATATCCATTCCAGGCGACTATTTCCAAACCGGAAGTCACTGTGGAAGATGCTATTGAAAACATCGATATCGGTGGACCGACAATGCTTCGTTCTTCTGCTAAAAACCACGAATATGTGACTGTTATCGTTGATTCCAATGATTATCCTACCGTATTGGCTGAGCTGAAACAAAATGGCGGGGTATCAAAAACCACGAATCGCCGCCTGGCAGCAAAAGTTTTCCGTCATACAGCAGCATATGATGCCGTTATTTCAGAGTATATGACAGAGCTTGCCGATGAAGAAAATCCTGAATCATTGACTGTTACCTATGAATTGAAACAGTCGCTTCGTTATGGGGAAAACCCACATCAAAAAGCCGCATTTTATAAAAAACCGCTTGGTTCCGTTTTCTCTATTGCAGAAGCGAATCAATTACATGGAAAAGAACTTTCATACAACAACATTAATGATGCTGATGCAGCACTTCAAATCGTTAAAGAATTCAATGAGCCGGCTGCAGTTGCAGTCAAACATATGAATCCTTGCGGCGTCGGTGTCGGTGCGACAATTTTGGAAGCATATGAAAAAGCATATGAGGCAGATGCCACTTCCATTTTCGGCGGGATCATCGCTTTGAACCGTGAAGTTGATAAGGCAACTGCTGAGAAGCTTCATGAAATTTTCCTTGAAATCATCATTGCGCCTGGGTTTACACAAGAGGCAGTGGAAGTATTGACAAGCAAGAAAAACCTTCGTTTATTAACGATCGATTTCGACGCGGTTAAAAAGCCTGAACGTAAATTGACATCAATCGAAGGCGGATTGCTTATTCAAGATCAGGATGCACATAGCTTAAAGGATGCAGAGGTAAAAGTGGCAACGAAACGTGAGCCTACCCCTGAAGAGTGGAAAGCCATGGAACTTGGCTGGAAAATCGTGAAACATGTCAAGTCGAATGCAATTGTTGTTTGTAACGATCAAATGACATTAGGTGTTGGCGCAGGACAAATGAACCGCGTGGGAGCTGCAAAAATTGCTTTGGAACAAGCTGGGGAAAGAGCAACAGGAAGTGCATTGGCTTCAGATGCTTTCTTCCCGATGGATGATACTGTAGAAGCGGCAGCGAAAGCGGGCGTCACGGCAATCATTCAGCCTGGTGGATCTGTTAAAGACGAAGATTCAATCAAGAAAGCTGATGAATATGGGATTACGATGGTGTTTACAGGAATTCGTCACTTTAAACATTAATCAAAAATGAGGTGCGATAATGAATGTACTAGTAATTGGCCGGGGCGGCAGGGAGCATGCCATAGCCCGCAAACTATTTGAAAGTAAACGAGTTGGGACCGTTTTTGCAGCACCGGGAAATCCAGGGATGACCGATGTAGCGACTCTTGTACCAATTGATGAAAACAATCATGGGGATTTGGTTGCCTTTGCCAAGAAGAATGCTGTTTCATTAACGGTGATCGGGCCCGAAACACCATTGTTGAATGGACTTGCAGATGATTTTACGGAGGCAGGATTACAGGTATTTGGCCCTAATGGCCGTGCTGCAGTCATCGAGGGAAGTAAATCCTTTGCTAAAGATTTAATGAAGAACTATAGCATTCCGACAGCGGAATATGAAACATTCTCTGATTATGATTCAGCAAAAGCATATATCGAAAAAATGGGTGCCCCCATTGTCATAAAAGCGGATGGTTTGGCAGCAGGAAAAGGTGTCGTGGTTGCTATGACGATGGAAGAGGCGTTAGACGCCATCCATGATATGCTAGTCGGAGCAAAGTTCGGGGAAGCATCTGCCAAAGTCGTTATTGAGGAATTCCTTGATGGCGAGGAATTTTCCTTGATGGCATTCGTTAATGGGGAAAAAGTGTATCCGATGGTCATTGCTCAAGATCATAAGCGGGTTTTTGATGGAGATCAGGGTCCGAACACAGGTGGAATGGGTGCATATTCACCGGTGCCGCAAATATCCGATGAAATGATCCAGACTGCAGTCGAAACGATTCTTAAACCCACGGTAAATGCGATGATTTCTGAGAATCGGAGTTTTACAGGAATATTATATGCCGGGTTGATCGCCACTGAAAAAGGCACAAAAGTCATTGAGTTCAATGCCCGTTTTGGCGATCCGGAAACGCAAGTCGTTTTACCTCGCCTAAAGACAGACTTCGTAGATACGCTTGAAGCGGTTCTTTCTGGAGAGGATCTAGAACTTGAGTGGCATGAAGAAGCCGTGCTTGGGGTGGTCGTCGCAGCCGATGGATATCCAGGGGAATATAAAAAGGGATCTATCATTAAAGGCTTGGAAAAGATTGATCCGAAAGCCCATGTTTATCATGCTGGAACGGCTCTCAATAATGAAGGGAACTTCATCTCGAATGGCGGACGTGTACTTCTGGTTGCTGCAAAAGGGAAAGATTTGGCCTCTGCACAAGCTGAAGTATATAAAGAGTTAGGGCATATTGAGAAAGACGGTTTATTTTGGCGAACGGATATTGGCTACCGAGCAATAAAATACAATTTTTCATCATAATATAAAGAAGCTGACTCTAAGCGGAGTCAGCTTCTTCTATAAGATTTAATATAAATCAGATTGATTCGATTCATTTTCCTGTTTTGGTCCTTTTGTCATCAAGTTTTGTCCGTTTTCCATCGCATCGACGACAGGACAATAACGGAGGATTCCTTCACCTATTTTCATGGCGGAAAGCATGGCCACGATTATATAAGATTGGTTTTTCCATGGTTTTTTCACCATTTTAGCCGTAGCCCATGTTAGAAATGTAAAACCACAAGTAATTCGCATTAAAGCATTTATTATACTGATATTTTGTTTAAACTTCATATAAAATCCATCCCTTCACAAAAATTTAACAATAATCTGGATAACATTACTGTTCTAATGGGGCAAGTATGTTACTATGAAATAAAATTGGATTGAAAATGGTTTTTTTCATACACTGTTTCTAATAACTTATGGGGGAATGTTTATGCTTGAACAGCGCTATAGATGGAAAAATAAACATCTAAGAGAACATATAGATGTGCTGGATGGCAATAGGGCACCACACATTCTGCTAAAAAATACGACTTATTTAAATCAGGCTTTACGAAAATGGGTAAAAGCGAATATATGGATATATGAAGATCGCATCATATATGTTGGCGATAAGCTTCCTGATAATATAGACCGCTGTGAAATGGTCGACTGTACAAACCAGTACTTGGTCCCGGGTTATATTGAGCCGCATTCACACCCTTCTCAATTATATAATCCCCTTTCTTTTTCACGTTATGCATCTCATTTTGGCACAACGACATTAATCAATGATAACTTGCCGTTTCTATTGCAGTTAGATAAAAAGAAAGCGTTTTCTCTTTTGAAAGAATTACGTAACATTCCTGTAACAATGTATTGGTGGAGCCGTTTTGACGGACAAACGGAATTGATTGATGAAGATATGGTCTTTTCCCATGGGGCCGTCAAATCATGGCTGGAGCATGATGCCGTATTACAGGGCGGGGAACTAACTGGATGGCCGAAGCTTCTCGATGGGGATGACATGATGTTGCACTGGATTCAGGAAGCCAAGCGAATGAGGAAGAAAATAGAAGGACACTTTCCAGGTGCTTCAGAGAAGACTTTAGCAAAAATGACCTTGTTCGGCGCCGATTGTGATCATGAGGCTATGACAGGTGATGAAGTCATGTCACGCTTGCTGCAGGGCTATTATGTATCGTTAAGACATTCTTCGATCCGTCCGGATTTACCAAAGCTGATACAGGAAATCCATGAACTGGACATTGATCATTATGACAAATTCTTTTATACGACAGATGGATCACCGCCGTCCTTTTATGAAGGTGGGTTCATAGACTGCTTGATCAAAATAGCGATAGAGCATGGCGTTCCGGTCATCGATGCCTACAATATGGCGACCATCAACATCGCACGATATTATAACATTGAATACCTTCATGGCAATATTGCCACAGGGAGGGTGGCGAACATCAACTTCCTGACCGATGTAAAGGAACCCGCTCCGGTTTCGGTAATGGCGAAAGGGAAATGGGTGAAAAGGGATGGTGAGATCATTCCGGATAAACAGGAAATCGAATGGAGTGATTTCGATTTTAAACCGCTCGATCTTGATTGGGATCTCAGTTTAAAGGAAGATTTTGAATTTTCCATGCCGTTCGGGATTGAATTGGTTAATAATGTAATTACGAAACCGTACTCCCTTGCCAATGATGTTGGGCATGAAGAACTGGACTTTGAGGATGATGAATGCTTTTTCATGCTAATCGACCGGGAAGGGAAATGGCGCATCAATACGATATTAAAAGGGTTTGCCGACAAATTGTGTGGCTTTGCCGGCTCTTATACAAATACAGGTGATATCATACTGATCGGTAAAAGGAAAAAGGATATGCATTTGGCGTTTAACCGGCTGAAGGAAATCGGCGGTGGAATCATTTTGACGGAACAAGGCAAGGTGATCCATGAACTTCCTCTGAAATTACAGGGAGTCATGTCCGCCAAGGAGGTTCCTGAATTGATTGAAGAAGAAAATGAATTGAAACATTTGCTGCGTGACAGAGGTTATCGCTTCGCCGATCCTGTGTATACCCTTTCATTCTTTTCGACAACCCATCTGCCATATATAAGGCTGACCCAGCGGGGAGTATATGATGTAATGAATAAAACTATACTCTTTCCCACTATAATGCGTTAAAATATAAGAGAAGAAATGGCTAATAAATCAAAGGAGTGGAAAGATGGATTTTAAGAGAGTTCTTTTCATCGTTATTGCTATTTTACTGCTGGCAGGCTGTTCGAGGAAAGAAGATCCTGCACTGGATGACAGTAAGCCGAAAGACCAAGCTGTCATCAAAAATACAGATGAGAAAAATGAACCTTCCAATGAGTTTCCGCTTACAGGTATAGCCACCGATACAGTCAGCGAGCGAAGGGCTGTAGCAGTGATGATTAATAATCATCCGGAAGCACGCCCGCAGTCGGGCCTCTCAGAAGCCGATATGGTTTACGAAATGCTCGCAGAAGGTGACATAACCAGATTTTTAGCTATCTTCCAAAGTGAAATGCCAAGCCAAATCGGTTCGATTCGGAGTGCAAGGGACTATTATATCGAATTGGCTAAAGGCCTTGATTGCCTCTATGTCTGCCATGGGAATAGCCCCGAGGCAAAGACCATGCTGGACAAAGGGTATATTGATAACTTGAACGGATTATATTATGATGGTACTTTGTTTCAACGTTCGGCAGATCGAAAAGCACCGCATAATTCCTACACCTCCTTTGAGGATATCGAAAAAGGTGCAAAAGAAAAGGGTTATGAGTTGAATGGTGCACCGGAGCCTTATGCTTTCCTTACAAAGGAAGAGGCAGCTGGACTTCAAGGGGAACCGGCTTTGAAAACCGAGGTTTCCTACGGATCAGACGAGTATGATGTACAGTATGAATACGAAGCCACGGAAGAGAAATATAAACGTTATTCGAATGGAGAGCAAACAGTCGAGCATAAATCGAATAAACCTATTTTACTGGATAATATATTGATCATTGAGGCTGCTCATCAAGTGGTCGACGATAAAGGGCGTCGGAAAATCGACTTGAAAAGTGGCGGAAATGGTTATTTACTTCAAAAAGGAAAAGCGAATGAAGTAGAATGGGTGAGTAAGGATGGGCGTATTACACCAGTGAAAAACGATAAAGAGGTAGGGTTGATTCCAGGGAAAACTTGGATCAATATTATTCCGGATGAACCTGGTTTAGTAGGAGACGTCTCATTTTGATACCCATGAAATTGAGGGGGAGTAACATGCAAATTGATAAGTTAAGAGGAAAAGAAACGGATCAGCTGTTCAAGTCGATCCTTTCCTTGCGTGATTTGGACGAATGTTATCGATTTTTTGATGATTTATGCACAGTTAATGAAATTTCATCATTGGCACAGCGTCTTGAAGTAGCCCGCATGCTTGAAGAAGGAAAAACCTATCATAAAATCGAAACGGAAACGGGTGCAAGCACGGCTACGATTTCCAGGGTCAAACGCTGCTTGAACTACGGAAATGATGCTTATTCCATGGCTCTGAACCGTATTAAGGATACCGTAGAGGAAACAACTGAATCTTAATTCTTTCGATTATAATAAGAAGCTGGGGAATTCATTTCCCGGCTTTTTATTTTGTGTTGAGCACGCTCATTGCCGGCTGTCTTTCAGCCGTATCCATGTTATATTGGATTTTAGATTAAAAGGTTCCATTTGGTAATAACATTTTATCGATACTTCTCTTTTTTAATGAAAAATCTTAATGCTATAATGGTGTAATGGGAAGTGTGATTGGAGGATTATAATGTACGATTTTCGCGAGTGGAAACATGTTTTCAAACTCGATCCAAATAAAGAAATAAGTGATGAGGCCCTTGAGAAAGTCTGTGAATCCGGTACTGATGCAATCATGGTCGGGGGAACAGATGGTATCACGCTTGAGAATGTGCTTCATTTAATGGCACGTGTCAGGCGATATACGGTCCCATGTGTGATGGAAATTTCTTCAGTTGAAACGGTGACCCCGGGGTTTGATTTATATTTCATTCCGAGTGTCCTGAATAGCACCAACCCGGATTGGATGATGAAATTGCATCAGCAAGCGGTCAAGGAATACGGATACCTTTTGAATTGGGATGAAATTTTCGTCGAAGGGTACTGTATCCTGAACCCTGAGTGCAAGGCGGCCCAATTGACGAAAGCCAATACTGATTTGGATATGGATGATGTGGGTGCATACGCGATGATGGCAGAAAAGATGTTCAACCTGCCGATCTTTTATTTGGAATACAGCGGTGATTATGGCGATGTCCAGATGGTGGAAGCGGCCAAAGAGAGTTTGGAAGATACCGTACTATTTTATGGCGGTGGGATAAAATCGGTTGAACAGGCCAAAGAGATGTCCAAGATTGCGGATGTCATCGTTGTGGGGAATGTGGTTTATGAAGATTTGAAAGTGGCCCTTGCAACGGTTACGGCAGTTAAATGAAAACATGTAAGAAATATAGTATACTAAAACAGAAACGAATGTTCGTATAGGTGGTGTGATAATGCAATATTTAGCGGAAAAATTATTAATAGGGTTGAATGAACAGCAACAAAAAGCAGTGAAAGCAACAGATGGTCCACTTTTGATCATGGCTGGGGCAGGAAGCGGAAAGACGCGTGTGCTGACTCACCGAATCGCTTACTTGATGGTCGAGAAGGAAATAGCGCCTTGGAACATCCTTGCAATCACGTTCACTAATAAAGCTGCACGTGAGATGAAGGAGAGGATCCGTGCCATACTTGGCGGTGCGTCCGAAGATATCTGGATATCGACTTTCCACTCGATGTGTGTCCGTATTCTACGAAGAGATATCGACCGTATCGGATTTAATAGAAACTTCTCGATATTGGATACGACGGATCAGCAATCGGTCATAAAACAAATCATGAAAGACCGTAATATGGATACGAAGAAATACGATTATCGTGCCATTTTGGGCAGCATCAGTTCAGCGAAAAATGAATTGGTCGGGCCGGAAGAGTACCTGAAGACGGCGTCTGATTATTTCACTAAGGTAACTGCCGATGTTTATACGGAATATCAAAAACGACTGCGCAAAAATTCAGCGCTCGATTTCGATGATTTGATCATGATGACGATTCAATTGTTCCAGCTCGTACCTGAGGTGCTTGAATATTATCAGCGTAAATTTCAATACATTCATGTTGATGAGTACCAAGATACGAACAGGGCACAATACATGCTTGTTAAACTATTGGCTTCACGTTTCCGTAATCTCTGTGTTGTCGGGGATTCCGATCAATCGATCTATCGTTGGCGCGGTGCGGATATTGCGAATATCCTTTCATTTGAAAAAGATTATCCGAATGCCAACATGATTTTCCTAGAACAGAATTACCGCTCGACGAAAAAAATCCTTGCAGCGGCGAATAAGGTCATCGATAACAATCAAAACCGTAAGCCGAAAAATCTTTGGACCGAGAATGCCGATGGCAATAAGATATTCTATTACCGGGCGGACAATGAACAAGGGGAAGCGCAATTCGTAGCCGGAAAGATAAATGAATTAGTTCAGGACGGCAGCAGGAAATATTCAGATATAGCCATACTTTACAGAACGAATGCACAATCACGTGTCATGGAGGAAGTACTGCTTAAATCCAATATAAATTATGCAATAGTCGGGGGCACTAAGTTCTATGACCGTAAAGAAATTAAGGATTTACTTGCCTATCTTCGACTTATTGCGAACCCTGATGATGACATTAGCCTTCGCCGTGTAATCAATGTGCCAAAACGCGGAATTGGTGCAACTTCGATGGACAAAGTGGCAGATTATGCAGATCAATATGATGTTTCGATATATAAAGCATTGGAGTCTGTGGAAATGGTAGGGATAAGCGGGAAGGCTACCAAAGCGGCAAGGGAATTCCATACGCTGATCACTAATTATACAAATCAGCAGGAGTACTTATCCGTGACGGAACTTGTGGAGGAAGTCATAAAGAAAACCGGTTACCGTGAGATGCTGCAGGCAGAAAAAACGATTGAATCACAAAGCCGGCTTGAAAATATAGATGAGTTTTTATCTGTTACGAAAGCATTCGAAGATAACAGCGAGGACAAATCATTGGTGGGCTTTTTGACTGACCTGGCGTTGGTTGCCGATATAGATCAACTTGACGAGAATAAAGAAGAAGCTACAAATACGGTAACGTTGATGACATTGCATTCCGCGAAGGGACTTGAATATCCGGTGGTCTTTCTATTGGGACTTGAAGAAGGGGTTTTCCCTCACAGCCGTTCGCTTATGGATGAAGAGGAGATGGAAGAAGAACGCCGTCTGGCTTATGTGGGAATTACAAGGGCCGAAAATGAACTTTTCATAAGCAATGCCCAAATGCGGACATTGTTTGGACGGACGAGCATGAATCCCGTTTCACGTTTCATCAGTGAAATACCGGAGGAACTTCTAGAAGACCTAAAACCGAAACCTGCTCCTCGAGCCAGGCAAACGCCTTTCAGTTCTTCGAGAACCGGGTCTCCTTCAACGGCTTCAACAAGGAAAGTGCCTGCCTTTGGAAAAGCTGTTTCTGCACCATCCGCTACGGGCGGTGAAGAAATTGGCTGGGCTGTCGGTGACCGTGCCTCCCATAAAAAATGGGGTATAGGAACCGTTGTGAGCGTAAAAGGGGAAGGCGAAGGAAAGGAATTGGATATTGCTTTTCCAAGTCCAATCGGCATCAAGCGCCTATTGGCGAAATTTGCACCAGTTGAAAAAGCATAAGCTATTAATATGCTCCTGCTGGTAAAGAATAGAGATATCTGACTTTAGACACCGCTCTTCTATAAGAAGTGCGGTGGAGTCTTCTTTAGAAAGGATTGAACGTATGGACTTACAAGCTGCAGAGAAGAAAGTTCTGGAACTGCAAACGTTATTGAACCAATATAGCTATGAATATTATGTGATGGACCAGCCATCAGTACCTGATGCTGAATATGATCGGCTGCTCCGTGAACTTATTGGGTATGAGGAGAAATTTCCGGAACTGCAAACGGCGGACTCACCGACACAACGGGTTGGAGGCGCCATTTTGGATATGTTTGAAAAGGTGGAGCATACCACACCGATGCTTAGTTTAGGCAATGCCTTCAACGAAAGTGACTTACGGGATTTCGACAGAAAGGTCAGACAATCTGTAGGTGACAATTTTTCCTATGTATGTGAATTGAAAATTGACGGACTTGCCGTCACACTTCAATATGAGAATGGATATTTCGTAAGAGGGGCAACCCGTGGAGATGGAACGATAGGTGAAGATATTACCGCTAATCTGAAAACGATCAAGTCGATTCCATTGAAGTTGCGGGAGCCGGTCGCCATAGAAGTGCGCGGTGAGGCCTTCATGCCAAAAAAATCTTTCGAAGCATTAAACAAAGCTAAGGAAGAACGCGGTGAGGAACCCTTTGCAAATCCACGAAATGCCGCTGCCGGCTCGTTAAGGCAGCTTGATCCAAAACTTGCTGCGAAACGGAACTTGGATATTTTCCTTTATGCGATTGCCGATTTAGGGGAAACGGGGGTCCGTTCCCATAGCGAGGGTCTGGATTTATTGGATCGACTCGGGTTTAAGACGAATCGGGAAAGAAAAACATGCTCGAATATAGAGGAAGTTCTGGCCTATATAGTAGAATGGACGGAACAACGTCCAAACTTAGCCTATGATATTGATGGAATTGTCGTAAAGGTGGATTCCCTTGAACAGCAGGATGAATTAGGTTTTACTGCAAAAAGCCCTCGATGGGCCATTGCTTATAAATTCCCAGCTGAAGAAGTCATTACAACCCTAAGGGATATCGAACTGAATGTGGGCCGTACGGGTGTATTGACCCCAACTGCCGTTTTGGATCCCGTCCGGGTAGCAGGTACGACTGTGCAGCGAGCTTCACTTCATAACGAAGACTTAATCCGTGAAAAGGACATCAGAATCGGAGATCAAGTGGTTGTGAAAAAAGCGGGTGATATCATTCCGGAGGTAGTCAATGTACTGGCAGAGCGCCGTACAGGGGAAGAAGTCGAGTTTCAGATGCCGACTGAGTGTCCTGAATGCAGCAGTGAACTTGTCCGGCTGGACGGGGAGGTTGCTTTACGCTGCATCAACCCGAAGTGTCCTGCACAAATACGGGAAGGCTTGATCCACTTTGTTTCCCGTACAGCAATGAATATAGACAGTCTTGGTGAAAAAGTGATTAGCTTGTTATTTAAAGAAGAACTCATACAAGATGTGGCTGATATTTATAAGCTTACATACGATCAACTGATTGCTTTGGAAAGGATGGGGGATAAATCCGTCAATAAACTTCTTCAAGCAATCGAAGCTTCGAAAGCCAACTCGTTGGAAAAATTATTATTCGGGCTGGGCATTCGCCATGTTGGTTCAAAAGCTGCCAAGACGCTTGCGAGGGAATTCGGAACGATGGAAGCCTTAAGCAAGGCGAGCCGTGAAGAACTAACGGCCATCAATGAAATAGGCGATAAGATGGCTGATTCCATCGTAGCTTATTTTGAATTGGAAGAAGTCCATGCATTATTGAATGAGTTGGATGCAGCCGGTGTGAATCTTACTTTCAAAGGGCAAAGAGCTGTTGCTATAGAAGATATCGACTCCATTTTTGCCGGTAAAACAGTTGTTTTAACGGGTAAACTGCATCAGTTAACACGTAACGAAGCAAAAGAGAAATTAGAGGCGCTAGGAGCTAACGTTGCTGGAAGTGTCAGCAAGAAAACCGATTTGGTCGTAGCTGGTGAAGATGCCGGTTCCAAACTGGAAAAAGCTGAAAGCCTAGGCGTCATGGTATGGGATGAAGAGAGACTGATTGAGGAACTAAATAAATAAGAGGTGTAGCTATGAGGAAACACGCCATTTTGGGGATGATTCTTATACTGCTTCTTGCTGGATGTGCGCCTAGTTTCGAGGATAAGCAAGAGGTAGTTCAAGACTCCAAAGACAAAAAAGAAACGGCAATTATTCCGAAGTATAAAATTTCGGAAGAATATTATCAAACGATCCTACCGTTTGAACCATCAAAAGCACGCGGTTTGGTCGTATCCAATTTAAATACCAGATACGACATTGAAGAATTCGAAAATGGATTGATGCGGTTGGCGCAAACCCAATTCGACCCAGAGGATTACCTGTTTCAAGAGGGGCAAATGCTGGATAGCTCCACCATATCTTCCTGGCTGAACAGAAAATATACCGATAGTCAGTTGAAAGAAAAGAAAATGAAAGCCTCAGAGAACCTTGGCTTGAATCCGGTTGATCCAGGCAAAGGTGACATTGATAAGCGGAATGAAGAAAATCCGATCTATCTTGCCCATATTTTAGAACATAATTACTTGGTAAAAACAAAAGATAATTCAGTGAACCTTGGCGGAGTTGTAATCGGTCTTGCGTTGAATTCAGTGCATTACTATCAAAAAGAGGCATTCGGTGCCACCTATGAAAATAAAATAGATAGTAAAAAGTTAAAGCAAGAAGGGGAAAAAATTGCTGCAGAAGTCTTAAAAAGGCTGCGTAAAATGGACAAGCTGAAAAACGTTCCGATTACGATTGCCTTATTCGAGCAAAATGAAAAGTCTTCGGTAGTCCCTGGGAATTTCATTTCCTATACAAATATCGATAAAAACTCTAACAATATTGGAAAGTGGACGAACTTGGACGAAGAGTACTTCCTATTTCCTTCTGCTGCTGCTGAAAAGAAAAACCGTGATGACGTCAATACTTTCACGAACTTTAAGGAAGATGTCGAAGAATACTTCCCTAACTTTAACGGAGTCATCGGCAGGGCATTCTATATGGATGATCAATTGCAAAGCCTGAACATCGATATTCCCATTCAATTTTATGGGAACTCGGAAGCGATAGGTTTTACCCAATATGTTGCTGGGCTCATAATGGAACGTTTCCCGAACTATATTGCCGTACAGGTATCTATTACGTCTGTAAATGGACCTGAAGCGCTCATAGTCCGTGAAGCGAATCAGGACGAACCAACCGTTCATATATACGAATGATAAAAGGATGAAGCTTAGCGGCTTCATCCTTTTTTTTGACTGGAATCTATTTCTTGTGGGTGTCAAAATAACCTTTAACAATGAATAAAGATATATAAAAGATAGTAAACCCTTACATCTTAGGGAACAAGTTCTTTAAAAAAGGCAGCATTTGTCGAATTTTAATAGTCTTATTGTCATTTCCTCGGAAATTCCGGCAACTTTCCCATATTTCCCGGAAAATATCTCTTTTTCCTTAAGAAATAATTGAATTTCGACATTGTATCTCTTGTTGCTTTACTGTGCAATAGTTTGATATGATTTAAACGATGATTATATGGAGAAAAGCGACGAAATTCAGTCGATTTGGATATTTTTTCGGAGGTGAAGAGAATGTCACGTATTTCTATGGAACAAGTTAAACACGTTGCCCATTTGGCCCGTTTGGCCATTACGGAGGAAGAAGCAAAACAGTTTCAGCATCAGCTTGACCAAATGATTTCATTCGCGGAGCAGTTGAATGAGCTTGATACGGATCAAGTAAACCCGACTTCTCACGTTTTGGATATGAAGAATGTTATGCGCGAAGATGTCGCAAAACCGGGCTTGCCAGTAGAAGAAGTAGTTAAAAATGCACCGGATAGCAAAGAAGGATATATCCGTGTACCATCAATAATTGAATAAGGAGGGACAATGATGTCGTTGTTCGAACAAAAGGTTTCTGAGCTTCATGAACGATTACATAAGAAAGAGATAAGTGTCACTGATCTTGTGGACGAATCGTATAAGCGAATCGGACAGGTAGAGGACAAGGTGAAGGCATTTTTGACACTGGATGAAGAAAACGCCCGCAATCAAGCAAAACGATTGGATGATCAATTGGTAAAAGGCGAGAACGAAGGCGCTTTATTTGGTATGCCAATCGGAGTGAAGGACAATATTGTCACTAAAAATTTGCGTACGACTTGCGCGAGCAAAATTTTGGAGAACTTTGATCCAATCTATGATGCAACTGTTGTTCAAAAGCTACAGAAGGCAGAAACGGTTACGATCGGGAAATTGAATATGGATGAGTTTGCCATGGGTTCATCAAATGAGAACTCCGCATTTCAAGCAACACGCAACCCTTGGAACACGGAATATGTGCCAGGAGGTTCTTCGGGTGGTTCAGCTGCATCTGTCGCTTCCGGTGAAGTCCTATTTTCTTTAGGTTCCGATACGGGTGGATCGATCCGCCAACCAGCGGCATATTGCGGTGTCGTCGGCTTAAAACCTACATATGGACGGGTTTCCCGATTCGGACTTGTAGCGTTTGCGTCTTCATTGGACCAAATCGGCCCTGTTACAAGAACTGTTGAAGATAACGCTTATTTGCTTGAAGCGATCTCAGGAGTAGATCCAATGGATTCGACCTCTGCTAATGTTGACGTGCCGAATTTTGTGAATTCATTAACAGGCGATGTTAGAGGATTGAAAATAGCTGTGCCTAAAGAATACCTTGGTGAAGGCGTTGGTGAAGAAGCACGTAATTCCGTACTTGAAGCGTTAAAAGTATTAGAGGGTCTTGGAGCTCAATGGGAAGAGGTTTCCTTGCCGCATTCCAAATATGCTTTAGCTGCCTATTACCTGCTATCTTCATCGGAAGCTTCGGCTAACCTTTCACGTTTTGACGGTGTGCGTTACGGGCATCGGACAGATAATGCAGAAACTCTTATAGAAATGTATAAGCAAACCCGTGCAGAAGGATTCGGTGACGAAGTGAAACGCCGTATCATGCTTGGAACGTTCTCCTTAAGTTCCGGTTATTATGATGCTTATTATAAAAAGGCTCAAAAAGTACGTACATTAATCAAAAAAGACTTTGAAGATGTCTTTGAAAAATACGATGTAATCGTTGGGCCGACTACACCTACGCCTGCATTTAAAATTGGTGAAAAAGTCGACGATCCATTAACGATGTATGCGAATGATATCCTGACGATTCCAGTCAATCTTGCTGGCGTACCGGGTATATCCGTGCCATGTGGATTCGCAGCGAATGGTCTTCCGCTTGGACTGCAAATGATTGGGAAGCATTTTGATGAAAGCACGATTTACCGCGCGGCTCACGCATTTGAGCAAGCAACAGATTTTCATAAACAATTTCCTAAGCTGTAAGGGGTGAAAATAATGGACTTTGAAACGGTGATTGGTCTAGAAGTACACGTAGAATTAAAAACGGATTCTAAAATTTTCTCAGCGAGCCCAAATCATTTTGGTGCCGCTCCAAATAGTAACACGACTGTAATTGACCTAGGCTACCCAGGTGTATTGCCTGTCGTCAATAAAAAGGCTGTTGATTTTGCAATGAAGGCTGCAATTGCCCTGAATTGCGAAGTGGCGGAAGTTACGAAATTCGACCGGAAAAACTATTTTTATCCGGACAATCCTAAAGCATACCAAATTTCACAGTTCGATCAACCGATCGGTGAACATGGTTGGATTGAAATCGAAGTGGGCGGCAAGAAAAAGAAAATTGGCATTACCCGCATTCATATGGAAGAGGACGCTGGAAAGCTGACACATAAAGGGAACTATTCGCTTTGCGATTATAACCGACAAGGTACGCCTCTTGTTGAAATCGTATCCGAACCGGATATCACTTCCCCGGAAGAAGCGTATGCTTATTTGGAAAAGCTGAAATCCATCATTCAATACACGGGCGTTTCCGATTGTAAAATGGAAGAAGGCTCACTTCGTTGTGATGCTAACATTTCCTTGAAACCTGTCGGCCAAAAAGAATTCGGTACGAAAACCGAATTGAAAAACTTGAATTCATTCAACTTCGTTCGCAAAGGGTTGGAGCATGAAGAAATCCGACAAGCGGAAATCTTGAATGAAGGCGGCATAATCGAACAGGAAACTCGCCGGTTCGACGAAGCTACAGGCAGAACCGTACTAATGCGAATTAAGGAAGGCTCCGATGATTATCGTTATTTCCCGGAACCGGACTTATTGACGATCCATATCGATGAAGAATGGAAAGCTCGTATCGCTGCCGAAATTCCGGAACTTCCGGATGCCCGGAAAAAACGCTATGTCGAAGAATTTGGCTTACCTGAATATGATGCAGCCGTTTTAACGGTAACGAAAGAAAGTGCTGATTTCTTTGAAGCGACAGTTGCTTCAGGTGCCGATGCAAAACTAGCATCTAACTGGATCATGGGTGAGGTTTCCGCTTTCTTGAATGCAGAAGGCAAAGAGCTGCATGATGTCAAATTGACTGCTGAATCATTGGCTGGAATGATCAAGCTGATTGAAGATGGCACGATTTCGTCTAAAATCGCTAAAAAGGTCTTCAAAGAATTGATTGAAAACGGCGGGG
This sequence comes from Bacillus sp. ISL-78, assembly GCF_018613455.1. NCBI lineage: Bacteria > Bacillati > Bacillota > Bacilli > Caryophanales > Bacillaceae > Bacillus > Bacillus sp. ISL-78. Next base: position 392,543 of record NZ_JAGGQC010000002.1, on the reverse strand, counting down.
ATGCTGAAACGATCGTCAAGGAGAAGGGACTAGTCCAAATTTCCGACGAAGGCGCATTGCGTGCAGCCGTTGAAGAAGCATTGAATAATAACCCACAATCCATTGAAGATTTTAAAGCCGGTAAACAAAAGGCAATCGGCTTCCTTGTCGGGCAGATTATGAAAGCGACAAAAGGACAAGCCAATCCACAACTTGTTAATAAAATTTTGGTGGAAGAAATCAATAAACGTTAATATTGACCGTATCACTGTTAAAGTGGTACGGTTTTCTCTTGATTAAGGAAAGAGTTTACTTAGAAAAATAGTAAGCGGGAAAATAATTTTTATTTTTTTTGAGTTATCTGTAGGGGTAACTCCTTTTTGTGTCGTCTATTACATGAATGTTTATCAGGAAAGGGGGAAGAGAAGTGTCCGATGATTTAGTTGAGAAGGTAAGGGCTGGGAATGATCATGCATTCCGGATGTTGATTGAAACTTATAAACAGACGATTTATAGAACCGTCCATTCCGTCTTGCGGAATCAAAAGGATGCAGAAGATGTTACCCAGGAAGTCTTTATCAAAATCTACACTTCACTTCCCCAATATAAGAACCAAGGCTTCAAAACTTGGATTACCCGAATTGCGGTCAATCATGCAATCGATCTAAAGAGAAAGAGGGAACGCCAAAAGGAAGAATTACAGGACGAACATTCATCGGAAGCTAATTTGGGCTTAACGGATGATGTCGAAGCAGTATTTTTTCGGAATGAAAGGCGAAAGCAAGTATTACGGAAGCTGAATGACCTTCCAGAGGGATATCGGGACGTTGTATATGGCTATTACATAAAGCAAAAGACATTCAAGCAAATGGCAGATGAACAGCAGATTCAAGTGAAATCTGTAGAAGTAAAGCTATACCGGGCAAGAAATTGGATGAGAAAACATTGGAAAGAGGAGGATTTTTCATGAATCATGTTTCAGAGGCAGAATGGGTTGCATATTTGGCAGATGAAATACCACAGGCTCTAAAAATTGAATATGAAAATCATCTATACTCCTGTGACAAGTGTTTGTCCGTCTATATGGAAGCGATGGAAAAAGAAGAAACAAGTCTGGACATTGAAGGATTTGATATTGCAGGTCCAGTCATGGACTCGATAAGCCGATTGAAAGGCGGCTCTGTTGAAGAGTCTTTGCAACACCGAAAAGAGAAGTCACTTCGGACAATCACAAGGCATTACCTGATTGCGGCTGGATTTACGATTTTATTAATGGCAGGCGGAGTATTTCAATCATTGACAGAATACGTTGATTCTGTGGAATCAAGCAGTGATAAGAAAACGCAGTCCTTGACCGAGGACCTTATTGATAAAACATTTACATGGATGGATACAATCGAAAAGAAAAATAAGGAGGGGTTTAGAAATGAATAAAAGTCCGGTATTAGCTTTTTTATTATCCTTTCTGCCAGGTTTCGGACATTTTTACCTAGGAAGGCAATATAAAGGGCTATTTTATTTTCTTGCCACAGCTGGATTGGGGCTTGGAGGTCTTTTCCTTTCTTTGATCAGTCAATCGGATGCGTTTCTGGCATTTTCCGTTATTGGAATGGTGTTTTATTTCATCAGTATATTTGATTTGGTGGTCACCTCACTGAGGAATCCTAAAAGTGAAGAGGATGTGGAGGGAATGGCAAATCCGCCGGAAGCGGAAAGGTTTTATGTAATCATCCTTTCATTCGTTCCTGGGTTAGGGCATTTTCAGCTAGGCCTCATGAACCGTGGGCTCATTTTTCTCATCAGCTTTTTAGGCTTTGGCATCATGGTGATATTCATCAGTGTGATGACACAAATGGAAGGCCTGTTAATATTCATGGCACTATTGCCTGTTATCTGGATTTACAGCTTTTTTGATTCTGTTCAACAGCTGAATAAAAAGCAAAGAGGTGAGGAGCTTATCGATCGGACCATTTTGGAAGATTTCGAGGAGAGACGGGAATCCGGGAAGAAGAGTAAAGCGGTCGCGACTTTATTCGCTATTTTCCCTGGTGCAGGTCACTTATATTTGGGGCTTCAAAAACGCGGGATACAATTGATGGCCGGCTTTTTATTCGCCATTTACATACTGGATTTACTCCGGTTGGGTTTCTTCTTTTTCCTTATTCCGATTATCTGGTTTTATGGTTTTTTTGATGGATTGCAAAAAGCATCGAAAATGGAAGAGGGACCAGTAGAAGATACGCCCATCATTTCGGGTATGGTCAATCACCAAAAATGGCTAGGATTGGGGTTGATGGGAATTGGAATCTATTTCTTGGCCAGTAATATAATCGTCCCGGCCATTGCCCCTCATTTGGATGAATGGATTGGAAGCAACTTGGAGTATTGGTTTAGAGATTATTTTCAAAAAGGCCTTGTATGCATCCTTCTCATAGGCGGGGGAATCAAATTGCTGTCGGGAAGTAAAAAAGGGAGCGTCAAGGAGGATACAAAATGAGAACATGGAGAGTCGGAACGATTTCAATGGGAATCTCCCTGGTTGGTTTGGGTTTGGTTTTACTCGTTTCTCAAAATGCGGATATGAATTTGACGACGATTCTGCTATCATGGTGGCCGTTGCTGTTCATTATCTTGGGTGCAGAGATTCTCTTTTATATTTATTTTTCCAGAAAAGAAAGTTCTTTTGTAAAGTATGATATTCTTAGCATTCTTTTCGTCGGATTGCTCGGAACGACGGGAATAGTTTTAATTCTGCTTACATCCAGCGGATTGTTGGATCAAGTTAGGGCTGCCATTAATAGTGAAGAGAAAACGGTCAATTTGCCTGGTTTCAATCAAAAGGCAGGAAAGGGCATACAGAGAGTTGTCCTGGACACTGGTTCATACCCATTGACCATTGAAAGTGGTAAGGACGGAGAAGTTTCTGTTTTTGGAACATATGGTGAGCGGGTAATGGAAGATGATGATTCATTGTTGAAAAGTGCGGAAGATTATTTACTTGTTGAAAGAAATGGTGATACTCTTTATATTAGCTTCAAGGATTTACCGAGTCAAAATGGACTTTTAGATAGTGGAATAAGGAATCTTAAGGCAACCCTTATAATCCCTGCTGAGTTGGCAGTGGAGATGGACGGTCAAAGTACCGATCTTGTCTTGAAGCCTAGAAAGCTCTTGAATGACTGGAGTGTGAAGGACAGCGGAAATCTAAGTGTAGTCCTTCAGGATAATAGTGATATCAAGATAGATGCTAGAGGGGTCGAGGAACTTGAAGGGCCCGAGAGCGGCTGGGAGATGACAGAAGTGAAAAAAGGAACAAGTGATGAAGGCATTGTAAAAAAGAATGGGATATTCAATACTGGTGATGGGAAACATACTTTAACGGTTACCGATACATTTAACGTGAACGTTCAATATCCATGAATGAAATCATTTACTAGAATAAAATTGTAAAAAGCATTATAATTTTCCCTGATGCGATTTCTAGTAAATTGTAAAAGATATGGACCGAAATACGGTCCTCTTTTTTTCGAATATTGCTTTTCATGTAACGAAGGATTAAGATGTAAATTATGGAATCAATATGTATAAGGATGATGGGAAATGAAAAGAGCAAGGTTGATTTACAACCCGACTTCGGGCCGGGAAGCCATTAAGAAGAGCCTGCCAGGTGTGCTTGCAAAACTTGAAGAAGCTGGTTATGAAGCTTCTGCACATGCGACGACCGGTGCCGGGGATGCGACGAAAGCGGCAAAGATAGCGATTGAACGCGGCTATGATGTAGTTATTGCAGCAGGGGGCGACGGCACGATTTATGAGGTTGTTAATGGACTGGCCACTGCAGAGAAACGTCCGAAACTAGGAATCATCCCGACGGGAACGACCAATGATTTCGCCCGGGCGCTGCATTTACCGAAGTCGATCGAAGGAGCGGCCGAAATTATAGCCGGCGGGCATACGATGCCGGTCGATATCGGGAAAATGAACGATAAGTATTTCATCAATATTGCTGGCGGGGGCAGGTTGACCGAATTGACCTACGACGTGCCAATCAAGCTGAAAACCATGCTTGGTCAGCTAGCCTACTATATTAAAGGAATTGAAATGCTTCCTTCAATTAAGCCGACGGAAGTTTCTATTGAATATGATGGAAAGCTTTTTGAAGGGGAGATCATGCTTTTCTTGGTGGCTAACACGAATTCGGTCGGCGGCTTCGAGAAACTGGCCCCTGACGCCTCTTTGAATGATGGTATGTTCACGTTGCTTATTTTAAAAAAGGCAAACCTGGCTGATATTGTTCGTGTAGCAACATTGGCAATGCGCGGTGAGCATATCCATGATAAAAACGTCATTTATGAAAAAGCCAATCGAATTAAAGTACAGGCCAAAAAGGATATGATGCTTAACTTGGATGGAGAATTTGGCGGGATGGCCCCAGCTGAATTCGTAAATCAGTACCGCCATTTTGATGTATTCATCCCGCAAGGAATACTGCCGGATGATCCGGCAAATAAATAGATTGAAGTGGCCACTGAATCTGGTGGCCTTTTCAATTTAATGAAGCAAGGAGAATTACAAATATGTATATCAGGAAAGCGACACCGGAGGATGCAGAAAAGGCAGCCATATTGACCCGGTTAGCGATTAAGGAAATTGCAGAGGTTTTGACTGGTGAAACGGAAGAAGAAAGAATACTTTCCGTTCTTGCCGATTTGTTCAGGAAAAGTGGGAACCGGGTCAGCTATGAAAATACGCTTGTCAGTGAACATGATGGACAGGTATCTGGATTGATCATTGCTTACCATGGCAAGGATGCCGAAAGCTTGGATGAACCGATAGTGAAACAATTAAGGATGAAGATGAAAGACCCAAGTGTTACGCTCGATAAGGAAGCGGAAATGAGAGACTTTTATTTGGATACAGTATCCGTTGACCCGGATTTTCAAGGAAAAGGTATTGGCAGTGCACTGATTCAATATGTTGAGGGGTATGCTAAACATAAGGGATATCCAAGGGTTTCTTTGGTTGTTGAAAAGGAAAATGAAGCGGCGAATCGTCTCTATGGCAGATTGGGTTATGTGGAAATTAAAACCATTACGATTAGCGGTCATGAATTTCGCTATATGGTAAAGGAAATAGAAGAACCTCCTGTTTAACAGGGGGTCCTTTTTAGCCGTATGAAGTTTGGTATTGTATGCGGTTACATTTGCTGCCCATTCATGGCTGCCCAATCAGCGTAAGCTCCGGTGCCATTACAGCCGGGACAGTCGTGTATATCGGAAAAATGATATTCCGTCGGTACGAAGGAGCTGTATCCACGTCCGTAACAATCCGGACAGAGGCCTTTTTCCTCCATACTCGCTCGATGTTTTTCAATCCTTGTAGCATTCCAGGCCGATATAGAGTTAAATAAACCCATTTCCTCACCTCTTTTGTTTTTCCTTATTTTTCTTTTTTTATTGAACTTTTATTCATGGAACTATGAAAAATCCGTAATTCCTTCCACTATATTTTTATGAAAACCAGGGTAAATTGGTGAGTGGTTTTGTGGCATGGCCTCTATTGTGGTAAAATACAGGCTAGCATAAAAAAGAAAAGAGAAGATGATATGAAAAAAACAGCACCAGTTGCTAAAAATGATATAGTAGAGGTTTTATTTGAAGATTTAACACATGAAGGAGCTGGCGTCGCTAAAGTCGATGGCTACCCGATCTTTGTTCAGGGCGCCCTTCCAGGAGAAAAAGCAAAAATCAAAGTGATGAAGGCTAATAAGGGTTATGGCTTCGGACGCTTGATGGAGATTATCGAAAACAGTCCATACCGGGTTGAGGTCACGACTGAAGACTACCATAAGTACGGTGGTTGTCAGCTGCAGCATATGAGCTATGAAGGGCAGTTGGAATACAAGGAAAAGCAAGTACGTGAAGTGATGACACGCATTGGGAAACTTGAGGATGTGAAGGTTCACCCGATCATCGGGATGGAGAATCCAACCCATTATCGCAATAAAGCGCAAGTGCCTGTTGGTGAAAAGGATGGCAAGCTAATAGCAGGATTCTTCAAGCCGCGGACACATGAAATCGTTGAAACGAAAGAAAGCATTATCCAAAATGAAGTGATTAATGAAGCCGTTCAAGTCGTTAAAGAGATTTTCAGTAAACTTGGTATCCCTGCTTACAATGAAGAGGCACATAAAGGTGTATTGCGCCACATCATGGCCCGTTATGGCAAGCAAACAGGGGAATTAATGATTGTTCTTGTTACTAGAACGAAAAGTATCCCTTTCATCGAAACCATCGTGAAGGAAATCGTTGAACGTCTTCCACAAGTTAAATCCATCGTTCAAAACGTGAATTCCAAGAAAACGAATGTTATCTTAGGCGATAAAATGACTGTGCTATGGGGCGACGAAGTGATACATGATATGATCGGTGATGTGAAATTTGCGATATCCGCAAAATCCTTCTACCAAATCAATCCAGACCAAACTAAAGTCCTTTATGATAAAGCTCTTGACTATGCAGGGCTGACTGGTGAAGAAACGGTGATAGATGCCTATTGCGGCATTGGGACCATCTCTTTATTTTTAGCTAAAAAAGCGAAAAAAGTAATCGGTGTCGAAGTTGTCGAAGAAGCGATCGAAGACGCACGGCGCAACGCTGAATTGAATGAAATCTCAAATGCAGAATTCATGGTCGGCGATGCAGGTAACGTTATTGCTGAATGGTATCAAAAGGGCAACACTGCTGATGTCATCGTGGTGGATCCGCCACGCAAAGGTTGTGAAGAATCCCTTCTGAATACGATCATCGAGATGAAGCCTAATAAAGTCGTATACGTATCATGCAACCCAGGCACTCTAGCGCGTGATCTTCATATCTTGGAAGAAGGCGGATATAAAGCAGTTGATATCCAGCCTGTCGATATGTTCCCGATGACGACGCATGTAGAAAATGTAGTGTTATTAGAGTTGAAATGATTGAATGTGGGCCCGGTCTAATTGACTGGGCCTGCATTTTTATGTTTGTACAATATGGACATTGATTTCCGATCTCCACACACTCTGCGGGAGGTCGTCCCTCGGCATGTGCCTGAGGGTTTCGGCGCGCTTTTCCCGTTAGGAGTTCTCGCACATCCGCTCCAATCAACTTAGTTACAACAGTTAGAAAGGAGCCATGCCTAAAGGAGTTGCAGGGCTGCTTTTGGTCAGTTTTTTCGGGAGAATATTTGAAGAAAGATAAGTTCCCGAACCCCTTTGTCAACAAACTGTTGGTCTCGGTCTAAATGACCGGGACCTTTTTCACGTAGTTAAATTTGAAGAAAAGGGAGGGGGATTTTTTTTTGCATGATTATTCTTGACGCTCTGACTTGGACATATATTAAGAAATATATGGATTGGGAGGCAAGGTGATTTTATTAATTTTCAAAAAGCGGTGGCTGTCATTGTTGGTAGCTTTTTGGTGGGCATTGGAATAAATGGATTTTTGGTTCCTCATCATTTAATAGATGGCGGCGTAATTGGGATTGCACTCATCCTTCATTATTTCTTTAGTTTTCAAACGGGACTATCCATGTTGGTCCTTAGCATTCCTATATTTTTATATGCCTGGTATTATGAACGCCCTTTTTTCTATAGCAGCGTTCACGGATTGCTTTTGACATCCCTTTTTATGGATTGGCTTAATCCATTGAAAAAGGTTTTTTCCATTTCAATACTGACAAGCTCTTTGATTGGCGGTGTCATCATAGGGATGGGCATAGGACTCATGCTTCGATATGAGACAAGCAGCGGGGGGACGGATATGCTAGCCAAAATCATCTCAAAATCTACCTCCATGGATATTGCTTTGGCGATTATCGTCATAGATACATTAATCATTTCAGCTGCAGCATTCACCTTAGGTATCGAAATTTTTCTTTTTTCATGTGTGACGATCGTGATCATTGGACTGGTCACATCGCTTATGAAAGTGAGGGAATGAATATATAATCAGTTCCTTAAGATATGGATTACGTTATCTATTGCCTTTTGCAGCTTCTCGCTATTTTTGCTAAACATCTCTTTAGCTTCTTTTGATTCAGTTCCAAGTGCAAATAACTCCAAGTCCGCTTGGCACTTCTTCAAGGTCGCGAGCAAAAGAGGTTTTTCTTGAGGAGAAGGAACTTTAAGTTTATCATCAAAAAGGTCCACAGTTAATTCTCCATTAGAATTGGCCTGACCAAGAAAAACATTATCGAGGATTACCCCCAACTTATCCAGTTCAGTAAGAAGCCAATTTCGGTTCAGACCAATCGTGGAAAGTGGTTCATCAAGTATACGGCCATCCATTATTATGGTTTGTGGCTCCTTTACTGCAGCCACTGGCAGGTTAAGGTCCTTAGGTGTTACAGGTTGATTTTGCTTCTTTAACATTACGGAAAAATCCCCATTGGCTTCCAATAAGGCAAACTCAACTTCAGAAATATCAAAGACATCCTTTTTTCGGAGCAATCCCAGCAATTCATCGATGGTATATTTCTCTTTTTTTAAATTATCTTCCATGACTTTCCCATCTTTGATGAAAACCGATGCTTTTCCTTCCACAAGATCACGGAATGTTTTACTTTTTAAGGATATTAATCCTGCAATGAAAGGTGCTATGGCAAAAACAAGAATGGACAGAACGCCATGTAAAATATTGCCCTCCACTTTTGTAGCTAATTCTGCCCCAACATTACCGATGGTTATGCCCGTTACATATTCAAAAAAGGAAAGCTGGGACAATTGTTTTTTTCCTAATACTTTAGTGATTAAAAAAAGAACAATTAAAAAGAAAAATGAACGCAAAACAATTTCTAACCAACCCGGCATTACCGAAACACCTCCTGCTTGATCATTAAAAACCTTTATATTGTGGTTCTTCCCGTTCTAACTCGCCCACGCGCTTCTGTACATCCTTCCTAACTTCATTAACCACCAGCATCGTTTCATGCAAAATCCGTTTAGATTCATCATCTTGAGTCCTGAGTGCTAAGCTGGATAAGCCTGCTTCAATTCCTTTTAGGCTGGAGACACATTGTTTGACATTGGAAGCTATCGTCATGCAGCAACCTCCTTATCTTTTTTGATCTATAATAATGACTCGGAACCATGAGCAGCTGTTATCCAGTCACTGGTTCAACGGCAACAACCGATCAATCGATGCTTTTCACATCCGCTAACGCTACAGAAACAATCTCCGCAGCCAAGAATATCCATCCAATATGAGCAGTTGTATGTTCAATTCAAACATCAACCCTTAGTTTTGTGCTTCTCCGTCATATTCAATCGATACGGCATGGGCGATGCATGGAATCGTCTCACTTTGTTGAAAGGATAGGGGAGATAGTAAGGCACCGGTAGCCACGACGAGCAATCGTTTAATTTCTCCTTTTTTCATGCGATTTAATAAATGACCATAAACGACGGTTGCGGAACATCCGGGGCCGCTTGCCCCGGCCAGGACCGGTTGACCATCCCTGTATATCATTAAACCGCAATCTTTATATTGCTCTTCTTTAATCGGCGTGCCATGTTTTTTAAATATTTCCAATGAAACTTCATGTCCAATCTTTCCTAAATCCCCAGTCACTATCAAATCATAATAGGATGGGTCGAGGTTTCTTTCTCTTAGATGTGCTTCAATCGTATCTACAGCGGCCGGAGCCATGGCACCTCCCATATTGAAAGGATCGGTCAATCCCATGTCGATGACACGGCCTATCGTAGCTGAAGTGACCCTTGGGCCTTCCCCGGCACTGCTTAATAAAGCCACTCCTGCCCCCGTAACGGTCCATTGGGCTGTCGGAGGTTTTTGCCCTCCGTATTCAGTTGGATAGCGAAATTGCTTTTCCACTGCAGCGTTATGGCTTGATGCTCCTGTCAATAAGTACTCTGCCCCTTTGGTGTTGACAAGGTAGGCACCAAGAGCCAGTCCCTCCATGGAAGTGGAGCAGGCGCCAAATAAGCCGAGATAAGGTGTTCCTAGTGTTCGACAGGCAAAACTGGTAGGGGTTATTTGATTGATTAGGTCGCCTCCTAGGAAAAATTGTATCTGTTCCTTTTGTAGACCCGCCTTCTCGATTGCTTTTGTACTCGCTTCCTCCAATAAGACTTTATGTGCTTTTTCATAGGTATCTTGGTTGATCCATAAATCAGAATGAAGAAGATCGAAATCATCCGCAAGCAAACCGTCTGCTTCAAATGGACCGCCAACGGTTCCTGTGGAGACGATGACAGGCTTTTGATCAAACACCCATGTGCGATGCCCCGTAAGCATTATTAAACCACCCCATTGTATGAGTATTGTCAGTAAGATTAAACAAAGGAATAACATAAAAATCCTTCAGCCAATTTGAATATAGTACAGCCACGAAACCTTTGGCCCATTATTCAATGGCTGCAGTATCACCGCAACCTGAAAGTAACAAAGCGGCCAATTCGGTCAAACAAAATCCGGAGATAAAGCAGTCAGCTTTTACTTTTTATCATTTAACATCCTTGTGTATCAAATCATTCGGCGTAAAAAGTCTTTCTGAAGTCCAGGACAATCGTAATTCTCAAAACGATCTTCTACGATGATTTTTAAGTGGCAGTCGATCATAATTACAGCTTTTTCATCTGGGACCCGTACTGATTCATTAGCTTGATTGTCAGCAGTTCAAGTCAGGTATGTAACCCTTTGGTAGTTTGGGATTGGCTTAAAGATTTTGCTCTTCATTATTTTTTGATATAGAAAAAGGAATGAAGATTTTATTCTTGGTTATGGAAAGATATAAAAAAGGCTGGTTGCTTTAACCAACCTTTTTTATATGGATGATCATTGTTTATATTGAGGTTCCTCGTTTTGAATCTCTTCTATGCGAGGAGTGATGCTGTCGACGATCGTTTGTGTTTGTTGGGCAGCTTGTTGGTACAATTGTTTGGCTTGCTCATTATCTGTTGAAAGGGCGAAGGTTTCAAAGCTCGCTTGAGCGCTTTTTAACCCTGCTATAGTTGTTTTGACATCGTTTATAACTGTCATGTATGAACCCCCTAGTTTTTAACTGCCTTATTAGAGTGGGGAAAAAACGATTATCTATACCTTCCAAATATATCTATGAGTGGGAATCAAGTGATTAGCTCCTTCCATTAATCAAACGTTTGATTAAAACAACAGGCAGAATTCATTGATTTAATCCTCTTTTTTCGTTGTACAATTCGTTTTTATTGTTTAATCATTGACCGAATTCAGAATTTTAAATATAATTGTAGAAAACATAACGTTGTTACGTGAGGTGATGTGACATTTATATTATGGACGATTTATATAGTAGGGTTGTTATTGAAATTTCATCTGAAGAAGTGATGAAAGGACTGCTATTCCACAAAAGCAAACAGGAGTCGGAAATTGAATCGATCAAAGGTAAAATTCATAAATATGAGCAAAAACGACGAGCTGAGGAAGCTTGGTATCAATCCCTGTCACCATTTAAACGTTTTTTTACAGGGCGTGCCCCAAGTCATCACCAGGCGGTTGAACATTTGGTGAATGTGAACGATAGATATAAACAAATCGAGAAAATAAAACAGCGGGTCGCTTTATTAAATGAGGTGATCGGTTTACTTGAGGCTGAACCAGAAAAAAAGGAAATGAATTTACCATCAGACATCATTAAAGAAATAATGGCCTGGCAGAAAGCGGAGGGAACGCCGAGATGAATCTAGAAACGTTAAACGCTGGCTTGGATACGATTTGGGTGGTTCTTACAGCAGCCATGATACTATTGATGGAGGGCGGGTTTGCCTTATTGGAGGCAGGGTTCGTCCGTACGAAAAATAATGTGAACATCATCATGAAGGTTTTTGCCGATATTACGATCGGAACGCTTTGTTATTTCGTCGTTGGTTTTGGCTTGATGTATGGAAAGGATGTATTTGGAATTATCGGGGCAAGTGGCTTTCTGCTGAAAGGTGATTTGTCGCACGTCGACCTTTCGATTTCCATGGATGCATATTGGTTATTTCAAGGGGCATTCGTCATCGCCGTCATTTCCATCGTTTCGGGAGCAGTTGCGGAAAGGATCAATTTTCGGGCGTATCTTATTTTTGTCGTAATGATGACAGCATTCATCTATCCGATTGCCGGTCACTGGTTATGGGGTGGCGGATGGTTAAGTAGGATGGGCATGCAGGACTTCGCAGGGTCTGCTGTCATTCATGCACTAGGCGGTTTTTCAGCACTTGCGGCTGCCATTGTTATCGGGCCGAGAGCAGGTAAATTCACTTCAAGGGGGACCAGCTCCATTTCGCTGCCGAGTAATCTCCCTTTGGCATCTGTCGGGGCATTCCTTTTATGGTTTGGCTGGTTTGGATTTAATGCAGGAAGCACCTTGCAAGCTACAGATGTCCGAATTGGACATATTGCCATTGTCACGATGCTCTCAGCTGCATCAGGGGGAGCGGTTACCCTGCTTTATACACTGTTTAGATATGGACGCTCGGATGCACCTTCAGTCATCAATGGCTCACTTGCTGGTCTTGTCGGGATTACAGCTGGATGTGCATTCGTTAGTGACCTGGCGGCGTTGCTGATTGGAGCAGTTTCTGGAATGTTGATGTTAGCTGCAACAAATTGGTTGGAAGCCCGGAAAATCGATGATCCGGTCGGTGCCTTTCCTGTTCATGCGGCATCAGGAATGTGGGGGACGATAGCGGTAGGGCTTTTCTCCACTGAAAACGGATTGTTTGCCGGCGGGGGATGGCATTTGCTCGGAGTTCAAATATTAGGATTAGTGGTGTTATGCATCTGGGGCTTTTCAGTGACTTGGCTTGTTTTTAAGATTATAAATGTTTGGCTGCCGATAAGATCGACTGAAGAAGAAGAAGAACTTGGGTTGGATATCAGTTATCATGGCATCATGGCCACACATACCTCGCCGGAGTTCATCAAGGTGGAGGATTACATTAAGCAGGATGAAGAATTGACAAGGTAATGTCTAAAATACAATGGTAAAATCAAGTAAGAGGTGAATTTTTAAATGGGTGTATGCAATCTTAATCATTCGCAGCAAGATGTCAGGCTAAAATTTGAGAGCCAAAAGGCATTTTTACCAACACAATTGAGTCAAACATTAGATCGATATCTTGAAAAAGGGAATTCGCAGGAAACAATGAATGAACTTTTTCATCTATTGAAGAAGTATGACTTGTCTACCCAGGAGGAAAAGGAATCTAGAAATGAAAGGTTGAAACGGATCATGTTGTAAATTAGAAAGAGCAGGAGTGTAAATATGACTCCTGCTCTTTTATTTTCTTGGCTCTTTTCGTAAAGATTGTTGTTTTTAAAACGAATCTATCTAAGTGATTGGAGCGGAAGTGCGAGACTCCTGCGGGAGCAGCGGGACAGGTGAGACCCCACAGGCGAATACGCCGAGGAGGCTCACCGCCCGCCCCGCGGAAAGCGAGCATCTGGAGGGGAAATCAACCACACCTCACTACCTGGTAAATAGCAACTAAGTATGTGAAAACAGCCATTTTCTTATAAATAACTTGATGAATTCCGCGGTAATATGGTTGATTCATATTTTTTATTCTGCAGATCAGTATTGAAACTACTTTTTTAAAGCAAGTAGAAGGATTCACATTTAAGGCGGCGAAAACAATAGTGTAATCGTAAAGCTTTGTAACCATGGACAAGGGTTTGGTGAATCTTTAAAGATTAATCAATCGTTTGATTAAATCTCAAAGCGAAAAGCGGGAGCTCACAATGAGCTCCTGCTATCCTTCATTAAAAACCATCATCTGTTGCGGTGAAGGGGATGTTAAGGTTTCTTTCCACGGCCCGGAGTCTTTGATTCAGTCTGTTTAACCTATTCGTATGTCGCTGGTCCGCTTGACTTAGCCTGGTGATTTCCTGGTTAATGCGGTTCACTTCACGATTTATTCGCGTGATTTCTTGGTTCTGCCGAGTGAGTTCCCTCGTTTGACGCTCGTTTTGACGCTCAAGTTCCCGGATTCTTCTTTCAAGTTGTTGAGGCTGCCTTTCAATTTCGAATTGGTCTTGCACCTGGCCATATGGATTTTCTTGTACCTGCTGAAAGTTCCAATCTTGCTGTGGTATATAATCAAATCGTTCAGGCTGTTGGAAGTATGGGTTGAAATTTGGTTCAAAGTACTGATGATTTCCGTTTTGTTGTGGATAAGGATAAAATCCGTAAGAATTCATGGTCAACTCTCCTTTTTAAAATCAGGATGGATACCCTATAACTTATGTCAGTTCCGGTGAAGTGACTAGGCGTTAGCCCATATGAGTGAGAAGAAGAGGCAATTCACAGAAAAAATCTCAATAAATTTGCAGAAACCATCCGGTTCCTATATCGTTTAGTATAGGAGAAATTCTTTTTTTTATCTTGAAACCAATTCCAAGGATAATCCGTATATAAAGAAAAGAGTGTAAGTCAGGAGTGTAATGATAATGAATCGATTTCTTGTTGATTTTGTTCCGATAATGATTGCATTTCCAATGGTCTTGCCGGTTTGGATGATTAGCTATTTCGTATTGAATCAACCGTTTGCCCTGTCCGTTGTCATATCTTTAGCAGGAGGGGTACTTGCATACTGGCTGAGTTCCGTATATTTTTCATCAAGATACCTCAAAAAACATGAATTGACGAGAAAAGAATATCAATATATAAAGAAAAATTTAATCGAAGCAAAACCGAAGATATGGAGGGTGCAAAAAGCTCTAATCTCGGTCAGGCATATCTCTTCTTTCAAACAGAGGAAAGAGATGATTAAAATGATCAGGAAAATATATAGTCTGACAAAAAAAGAGCCGAAGCGGTTTTATCAGGCAGAACAGTTTTATTACTCGCATCTGGATTCTGCCATGGAGCTTGCGGAGAAATATGTTTTTCTAGCACAGCAGCCAAAAAAGAATAGGGAACTCGAACTTTCCTTAACGGAGACTCGTAAAACTTTAAAGGAACTCACTGATACGATAGAAAAGGATTTATATAAAGTGATTGCCGATGATATCGATAATCTTAACTTCGAATTGGATGTTGCTAAGCAATCGATTAGAACTAGAAAAGAGTCACAAGTAATTGATGAAAGCAGGAGGTTAAAATGAATAACAATGATCCAAACCTGTTGAATAAAACGAATAATGCCAGTTTGATCGATGACCTTTTAGCCAATCCATTTGATGGGGTGCAGGAACTTGAGAAAGTATCTTCCCAGGAAGCTAAACCGGTTAAACTGATTGATGTCATTCCTGAAGAGAACAGGGCAAAGGCTTATCAGCTTGCCGAACAAATCGATCCAACGAATCATCAGGCAATGATATCCTATGGTACACCCGCCCAATCAAAGCTCCTGACCTTTTCTAATTCCATGCTTGAGCATGTCCAGAAAAAAGATGTAGGTGAAGTGGGCAGCATTATCAATGATTTAATGAAAAAGTTAAACGAACTCAGCCCGGATGAGTTAAAACCGGATAAGCCCTCATTTTTTGCGCGTATGTTCGGGAAGCTCTCGGGATCCGTACAGGAGGTGCTATCCAAGTATCAAAAGACCGGTGCCCAAATTGACCGAATCAGTGTAAAACTCGATCGGAGCAAGAATATCCTGTTATCGGATATCGTAATTCTCGAAAAGCTATATGAAACGAATAAGGAATATTTCCAGGCATTGAATGTTTATATTGCAGCTGGGGAAATCAAACTCGAAGAAATCCATGAGAAAACGATTCCGGAGCTAAGGAAGTCCGCTGAATCAAGTAATGATCAAATGAAGTTTCAAGAAGTGAATGATATGCTGCAATTTGCTGAACGGTTGGATAAAAGGCTTCATGATTTGAAGTTGAGCCGTGAAATCACGATTCAAAGCGCACCGCAAATCAGGCTGATCCAAAACACGAATCAGGCACTAGTCGAAAAAATCCAATCTTCGATCATGACAGCTATTCCACTTTGGAAAAACCAGGTTGCGATTGCACTGACCCTTATCAGGCAAAGGCATGCTGTAGAAGCCCAAAAACAGGTTTCCAAGACTACAAATGACTTATTATTGAAGAACTCCGAGATGCTGAAAACGAATACCATTGAAACTGCAAAAGAAAATGAGCGCGGACTTGTCGATATTGAAACATTAAAGAAAACTCAAGCTAACTTGATATCCACGCTTGAGGAGACCATGCGGATTCAAGAAGAAGGCAGGCATAAACGCCGTCAAGCTGAACAGGAATTGGCGTCAATGGAAAATGAACTGAAACAGAAACTATTGGAGATAAAGGGATAAGGGGAGATAACATGGAGACTATCGAGGCTATAAAAACGAGAAGAAGCATTGGAATCGTTAAGCAAGATCCGGTTCCTAAAGAAATGATCGAGCAAATCATTGAAGCCGGAACATATGCACCTAATCATCATCGGACGGAGCCTTGGCGTTTTTTTGTTTTGACAGGGGAAGGAAGAAATAAACTTGGGCAGGTATTCGAAGAAATAACAAGAATCGAAAATGCTGATGATACCCCTGAAAGTTTAATCAGCAAGCTCGAAAGGCAAAAAAAGAATCCATTAAGGGCTCCAGTCATCATCGCAGTGGGCATAGAGCCTAGTGATAAGAATAATGTCCTTGTGGCAGAAGAATATGCGGCTGTGAACAGTGCCATCCAAAATATGCTTCTTGCAGCACATTCTCTAGGTTTGGGAGCAGTATGGAGAACGGGGAAAATAACTTATCATGACAAGGTCCGTGAATTTTTCAATTTATCCTCTAAGGGAGAGGTGTTGGCTTTCATATACTTGGGTTATCCTGACATGGAGCCGAAACCTGCTAAGAAAACACCGATCGACGAATTGACCACATGGATTGGATGAGGATTAGGGAGCTGCATCAGTTTATAGACACTGGTGCAGTTTTTTTATTGCCTTCAATAAGGCATCCTTAATTAAGCTTTTACTGAAAAGGATTTGGCTTTGGCAGGCTTCGTTTCAAGTGACGACTGATGAATTAGGTTGTACAATACAAAGGAAGAATAAATTTTGATGAATTAGGATGTGTCTATAGATGAGAACGATTGATCCATTTGAGATACTCGATGGAAAAGCGATAAAATATTTGGATGTGTTTGGCGTTGAGGATGGAATTGCTTTAAAGAGTAAGTACGAAGGTAAATCGTATTGGATATATGATTATTATTGCATGCATCAGACTTGTGATTGCCAGGAAGTGTACCTTGAATTCGTTGAGGAGCTTAAAGGCAATAAACAGGCGGGACAGCATTTTGGAGTGAGGGTTTCTTTCGGGGATAATCAATTCGTCCTGGAGGATTATAATATTTCGAAGCAAAAGGCGATGGATATCGCGGAAGATACGCTGAAGTACAGTAAAGATGTAATGGAGTTATTTAAACAGCGGTATCAGCAAATGAAGGAAAAAGGCACACAAATTATCACGGAAAGTGCAAAGGCAGCTAAAATGCCGCATGTTCATGCAGAACCGGTCATTGGCAGGAATGAACCTTGTCCATGCGGAAGCGGGAAAAAACACAAAAAATGCTGCGGTGCAGCTTAACATCTTGGAAGCTGACTCGATTCGGAGTCGCTTCTTTTTTATTGGAAAAGTGCGTGCTTGGGAAAAAAATGAGAAAAAAGTGTAGCGTTAAACGAACGTTTGTTCTATAATAAGAGTACCAGATAATAGAACAAAAAGAAATAAAAACTAGTTATTTAGACGGAATTTTCCGAAAACTTCTTTTTTATTTTCATAAATCTGGTATATATAAGAGAGAAGAGTTTTTTGATCTCATCTCTTTCAACGGTAGACGGCAACCAGACGGGATGATAATCCCCACACTGATGGCAGTTTAACTTATTGAACGAAGGAAGGGGTAATCAAATGACAAGAGAAAAAAGATTAATACCTTACAAAGTTCTAGAAGTAATGGAAACGGTGAAAGAGAAGATTCCCGAGGGTGTCGAGCTTGTGAAAGCACCGGCAATTTGGGAAAAAAGCAATTATGGTGAGGGCGTGGTAGTTGCCGTCATCGATACAGGCATTGACAAGGGACATCCAGACCTCAAGGAAAGAATCATTGGCGGGAAGGATTTTACCAATACCGGGGATTATCAAGATGATAACGGACATGGGACACATGTCAGCGGTACGGTTGTTGCTGCCATTAATAATGCTGGTGTAGTGGGAGTGGCCCCGAAAGCAAGCATATTAGCGTTAAAGGCCCTAAATGGTCAAGGGCAAGGAGACATTGATTGGATTAATGGGGCTCTAGAGTATGCCATCAATTGGCGGGGACCAAATGAAGAAAAGGTTTCGGTTATTTCACTTTCGCTTGGCGGACCTCCCGATGAGACTGAACACAAACTCATTCAAAAGGCCCTTCAGAACGATATCCTTGTTGTTTGTGCAGCTGGAAATAGCGGTGATGGGCGTCATGAAACGGATGAATTGGATTATCCAGGAGCATATCCCGAGGTAGTGGAAGTGGGGGCTGTGGATTTAAGCAGAAATTTAGCGGATTTTTCAAATACGAATGATGAAATTGACTTGGTGGCGCCAGGGGTTGATATTCTCTCTACGTATCCAGGAAATAAATATGCCAGGTTGAGCGGAACGTCAATGGCTACACCTCATGTAAGCGGTGCGGCAGCTCTCTTGAAAGTGATTGCTGAAAAAGAATTTGACCGTAATTTAACTGAAGCGGAATTATATGCACAGCTGGTAAAAAGTACGGTAGATCTGGGAATAAGCAAAAAAGCGCAGGGAAATGGACTGCTTAACTTAACGATTACGGAACAAAGAGCTGAAAAATCGATTAAGATTACGATAGAATCGGAAAATCTTAAGTTACCGAGTAAATCGGTGGTCATGGAATATTAGAGAAAAAAGGTGCCTCAAAAAATTTGGGGCACCTTCTCCATATTGATTATTTTTTATTTTTCCTTAGAGCTGCAAAAAGGGCTACAATGGAAAGAATTAATGATATGACAGCCAGGGTAATGATCAGCGTTTGGTTGCCTTCACCTTCTGTTGTTGCTGCATCCTTTGAATTGTCAGGTGTCGTGGAATCATTAGTGTCAGCTTCATCTTCGTGACCATGGTCCGCAGGTTCAGCATCAGCCTTGGGTGCAACCGTGATTTCCGTTATAGAATGCGGTAGGTCTGAGCCTTCTTCACCGCTCCATTCAACAATTTCCCCATCTTCGTAATATTGAAATGCATCCCAGGCAACTTTCGTTTCTTCTTTAGGATTTTGTGCTACGAAAGAGAATTGCTGGAATTGTCCAGCAGCTATTCCTTTGTCAGTTGCTGCCCAAGTTACCGTTTTTACATGCCCATCTTTGTCACCTTCTGTCGTTACTTTCCATCCCGGTACAGGCTGGTAGCTTTCAAAGGTAACACCTTCAGGTACTTTTAAAGTCACCTTGGTAGTGGCAGTTTCTTTTTCTACGGGTACTTTAATTGTATAAGTTTCCCACGCCTCAGGTGCAGATGAACTAGGCTTGACCGTAACGTGAGCATATGCTGAACCGGAAAAAATGAATAATGCAGCAAATGTAAAAATAAGTAGCTTTGAAATGTTTTTCATTTGTATAAATTCCTCCTATTATGAATTCCCTATGAAAATTATAAAATCAGCATTGATTGAATCCAGGCTTTCAGTCAATCCATGAACATGGATATTCCACTTTCCTGGCATGGTCAAGATGGACTTTGATGTAAATGTCCCTGTATTTTTCTCCTTCATCTGCAGCTTTATTTCACCATTTGGCGTATCCAATGGCTGCATCGTGATCGTAAGCTGCTCTATTTCAGCAATTGGCTTGCCTTCATTGGAAAGCTTTACTTGAATCAGGTTATCCCCGACTTCATTGGGCGTCACCATTAATGTAACCTCGTTATTTTCTTCAGTCCGTAACGTTTTTTCAATGGGGCCGGGAGAAGACATGGCAGTTTGGACATTTGTTAATAAAGCTGCAATGAGCAGGATGACGATTCCTAAACCAAACTCCATTCCCACACTATAACCAAGTTTTTTCGTTTGCTTTTTCCCTCTGAGAAAATGAAAGCCGCCTAAAACGATCATGATTAACATGAGACCGATTTTCGCTAGTAACAATTGGCCATATGTTGTGTTAAACAATGAATGGATAGTTGGTACATGCTGTAAACTGCTATAAATTCCGCTAATAATCAGGATGATTACAAACAGAAATGCCCATTTGGAAAACCTTTGAATGATCGACCAGTAAAAGGTTTTCTTATCTCCTTGGACTGACTGACGATCTGCAAGACCAGGCAAAATCACCAATAAGGCCAAAAGGCCGCCGAGCCATAAAGCCATGGACAATAAATGAAGGAAATCCATCAAAACGGCCAGAGCCTGATTAGGAACGGCTGCTGTATGTCCGGTGAATGCCTTACAAATCATCAAGCTGGCAATTATGATGAATGAAATGAAAGGTAGTGATTTATTCAATGAGTTCTCGAGCATGAAATAAATTACTAAAAATAGAAGGAGCAATATTAGAATTTCCATGATCCAGATCGTCCCAAAGTTTGTAGCATTCAATACTTCCTTTATATAACTAACATTAAATGCATCGGTCCAACCTACGCCAGCATCGATCGTAACTCTTAAAGGCAGGCTGCAGAAGATGGAAAATGCTAAACCGGCATATGAAAGCCAAAGGTATAGACGGGTTCTTCTGCTGGCTTCAAAAAGTCGGGAATCCTTCATTAGCGATAATCTGAAAAATAGGATTCCGGTAAGGGCAGCGAAGCATATGTACTGTAGACTTTGCAGCATAACGTTGATGGAATTCGGAAAACTCTCATTCACTTCGGAATTATTTTGATCTGATAGGCCTGCCGAATTTCCGAATTGAAAGGGAATTGTTCCTTCAATGGGATGGCCATCACTCGAAACCACTCTCCATTTAATATAGTAAATCCCTTCATCAATCGTGCCCTTCCACTTAGCTTCCAGTATTTTTTCACTCTGTTCAGAGATTGTACTGTCTTGAGTTTGAATTTTGTCTCCATCTTGGCTGAATACCTCAAGCGAATGAAAAGCTGGTTGTATATTCTCGTTGAATTGAATGGTGATCTTTTCAGGAAGAGTATCCAACGCTTCATTCGGGCTAGGATTAGAGCTGATTACTGTAGCATGACCGAAAGCCATTGCCGGGTATAAAAGCAAACTGAATAGGCTGACTACCAGCCATAAATATTTTTTCATCTTGGTGTGCCATCATCCTTTCATCCGATTATGTAAGCCCATTATAAAAGGAAAATGTGAAAAAACAGTGAAAATAATTTAGTTATCTAAAGGCAGTTTAAGAGGTTCCCTAGAAAATGAGAACAATAAGTTTTAGTTTTGCCTTCCACTCCAGTATAGCCATAAATAAGTGGTGGGAATTCCACTTTGCATAATGTTTATACCAAATAGGCATCCTCCTTTTGATATAAACTCCATTAAGAAATAATTAAGGTTCCTTTAGTAATCTGAGCCTATCATGTTTAAGGAATTTGGAGGGATAGGTTTTGATGAAGAAGGGATTAAAAGAAACAAGTGTGAAGGTGATCTTGGTTGGTTCCCTTGTGGGGATGGGAACATCCACTTATATGCCAGCGACAGAAGCTGCGGAAGGCACTTCTGTCATTTTGGAAGAGGCACAAACGGTAAATAGTCTTTCAAAGCTAGAGATAGAGGGTATAGCACTGGATCAAAAGTTTACAGAAGATGTACACGACTATAGTTCAACAGTGGGGAATGATGTGGAAAAGATCACCTTGCTTGCAGCAAGCCCTAACAAGAATGCAGCCATATATGTGAATGGTGTCAAAATGACGGATGGTAAATTGAAGGATTTAACTCTTCAAACTGGCATGAATACGTTTGTAATCACCGTCAGCGATGGGGAAAATGAAACCGTAACCTATACTCTCAAGGTCGAAAAACATGAAAGTGATGATAACCTTTTAACATCGATTGGATTATCAAAAGGCTCATTAACATTCGATTCTAAGGTGACAGCATATCATGCTTCAGTTGAAAATGAAGTCCAGTCGGTTACGGTAACTCCGACATTGAGTAACAGTAAGGCAATTGTAAAGGTAAATGGAAAAGATGCAACCAGTGCAGGTGTAACGGTTACCCTTCCAGTCGGTAAGACAACGGTGAAGATAACCGTTACAGCAGAAAATGGTGATGAAAAAACATATACAGTTACAATTACACGGGCTGCAGCCGCACCAAAGGAAACGGAATCGAAAGCTGCTCCAAAAGAAGATGAAGTTCAAAAGGAGCCCTCAACAGGAACGAGTATAGCCCAACCTTCCTCGGATAAATCATCTATACCAACAGCAGGACCCTCGGATAAGGCGAGTAAATCATCTTTAACATCAGCGGAATCCTCCAATAATCAAAAGCCAAGCAGTGGTGTCAGTCAAGTAACGAATGCACGGCAAATTGAAAGTATTTCAACACAAAAAGTGAAAACGGATTCTGTTGAGAAAGTAACGTCTGCAGATTCTTTAGGCGAGGAAGGCAATAATGGACCAGTGTTGAACAGTCTGACCGTATCAACCGGCGCATGGAACAAATCTTTTAAATCTAATGAGCATACCTATCATATCGAGGTCGATAATGGTATTTCTTCAGTCGAAGTGAATGCAACGACAAATGCCAGCGGAGCTACGATTGAATATGACGGTGCGAGCAGTGCAAAAGTGAAGATCAAGGATAAAGCGAAAACGGCCATTTCCGTTACCGTTTCAAAGGATGGGGAGCGTCGTACTTACGTCCTTGTTTTCGAAAAGGACATGGATGTTGAAATGGATGAGGAAGAAACCGTGGATGATATCAAAACAAAAGAGGTGGAAGTTGAAGCAGCGCAAACGAGTACAGCTGGTATGACGGAGAGCGAAACATCCAATGATTCAGGAGGCCAGATTAATGGGAAACAACCTGTTGAGACGGTGTCATTATTTGGGGATATAAAGAATTTCTTTACCTCTCTGATAAAATAGGGTGGTTTTGAATCGTGCAAAAAAAGGACAAGGTTCAGGCTTGTCCTCGAAATTCATATTTATATGGGCAAAATGATTTGGACCTCAGTTCCTTGGTTCAGTTCACTGTTAAAGCGGACCTTTCCCCGATGCGCCTCTATGATTCGGCAACTGACTGTAAGTCCTAATCCGGTTCCTTTTTCTTTTGAAGAATAGAAAGGCTCTCCAAGATGTTTTATGCGGTTTTTTTCTATTCCGCTTCCATTATCTTTGATGGTGATGGAAAGGTTATTGTTCATTCGTTCGAAATCAATCCAAATATGGTCGGCGGATGCCTCCATGGAATTCTTGAGCATGTTTATGAAAACTTGTTTTAATTGGTTTCCCTCACATAATAGAAGCGGTATTTCATTTTTCACAGATATTGATATTTGGGTGGGGTACGAGTCCGCCTCTGGTTTCAACAAGGTTTTGACATCATTCATCAGGTCGATGATTTGATGTTTGCTGAATGGAAGTTCCTGTGGTTTTGCCAGAACGAGTAACTCGCTTACAATGAGATTGATCCGGTCCAATTCACTTAACATGATCGTGTAGTATTGTTCATAGGGATTGTCGCTTTTTTTAAGCAGCTGGACGAAACCTTTTAAAGAAGTCAGCGGATTTCGTACCTCGTGGGCTACACTTGCGGCAAGTTCGCCGACTATCGATAATTTTTCGGTTCTTCTTAAGCGTGCTTCGGTTTCTCGAATTTGAGTGACTTCTTTAGCATAAGTAATGATTCCGACTAAATCCTCGCCAACCATCATCGGGACAAACGTACAAGAAAGTAAGATGGACTTCCCGTACTTCGTCAGGAATTCTATATCTTTCCCTTTTTTGATCCCCTTTTGGTTTTCCATGACATATTGGCATGATGAACGGATCAATTCCGCGTCTTCTGCTGAAAAATTCAAATTAATGAACGAGGCGCCATGTATTTCGTCCTGTTGAAAGCCTGTTACCGTTTCAAACCTTGGATTCACGGTCGTGATCATTCCGTTTAAATCAAGCATCAGCATCGGATAAGGGTTGTGTTCAAACAATGATTTATAGCGTTGTTCGCTATCGAATAATTGATTCTCCGCGACAACTCTTTCAGATATATCCCTGCCAATGACGACTAAGGCTTTACGTGAACCATCTTCATTGAACAGGGGAACTTTAATCGTATCAAAGGTCTTGTGATTGCCATCGGGAAGAGGGATGATTTCCTCGCACCTAGTAATTTCCCCCTTCACCCACGTTTCTTCATCGGAAACTTCACAATAGATCAATGATTCTTTATAAAATTCGGAGTATTCTGCGAGCTCACTGTCTCTTTTTCCCTTATAATCTACATGCTCCAATTGAAATAATTGCAGCCCGAAGGTATTGGATTCAAGCCATCGGCCATCCCCATCCTTGAAATTAACGAAATCAACCATTGAATTGATGAGTGTGCGCCGACGTTGTTCCGCTTCTTTTAATCGTTTGAACTCTTCTTTTTTAGCTAGATAAAGATATAGAATTAAGCCTATTGATAAAAGGAAAACAATGCCTTCCGCCCTTTGGAGTTGAATGAAGACCTCTTTATTATGGATATTTGTAGTTAAAAAATAGTCGAATACGACTAATGTAAGAATCCCGGATAGGATATATATTGCTAAGATGGAGCGTTTGGACATGGAGATTCTCCCTGATTTTAAGACATTTCAAAGGTAAAATTACATACACATTTTAACAAACTATCGGAAAAAAATATATGCAGAATCTCTAAATAAAAAACAGGGGCCAATGTGGTCACCTGTTTTTTCTGAAGAAGGTTAGTTTCTTCTTCTTTTTTGCACGCTTATAGATCATGAAGAATAGGAAGAAGAGGAGTGCAAGAGCAGCTAGCGTATATTGGTTCATTTCAACAGATAGCAGTCCATAGGGAATCAGTGATAGGAAGAAAAAGTATATAAGGTTGCCAAGTGCCGTCGCCAATAAAAAGTCTTTGAAAGTGATGGTGCTGACTCCAGCTGCCAAGTTAATTAAGCTTGTTGGGATAAGCGGGAAAATCCTGCCTGTAAACACGTACATGAAGCCATGCTCCACTACAGATTCTTGCCATTTTTCACCAATCCTCTTTAAAAGAAGCTCCTGAAACCAGTTTCTTGCTGCATAAAAAATGAATCCTGAAGCAACAACACTTGTAAACCAACTCCATAGGTAGCCATATATGAATCCGAATATCGTGACATTGATGGTCAGGAGCAAAATTAAGGGGATGATTGTAAAAGAATTTTGTACAAACATCAATACGAATGTCACAATAAATGTAAGCAAAAGATTTTCCTTCAATATGCCAATAACAGAATCCAAATCACTTTTCCAAACCAAAGTGAACAGCTCTGCATTAGAGTATATAAAAATTGCGATTACAAGTAGACCGATTATGGTCAGGACTTTTTTCAAAGGGCCACCACCATTCTTACTAATAGTTTATCATCTTCGAGTTCATTGGTGAAAAAAAAGAGCTGCCGCATCATGCAGACAGCTCTTTTCCATTATAGTGGCTTAACGGCGCGAAGATTCCTTTTAAAGCCACTTTTCAAACTGAATTCTTTTGTTCATTCCATAAATGATTGGCGCTCCAATCAAAAGGACAACGAACTCACCGACAGCCGTGGTCATCCAGCTTAGCCAGAATGGCAAGCCAAAGGCAAGGTTCAGTTCAATTGCAATTAAAAACATTGTGAACGTGAAAAAGATAATCGTAGCGACCATACGTCCTTTAATGCCTTTTATGAAACGAGAAACATAAATGACAAGCAATAAGGCGAGCAGGGATTGGCCCACCCCAAAAATCAAATCATATGGCACCATCGGCGAAAAGAGCAGATTCGATATGAAGACTCCTCCAACGATACCGTAGATATACTTTTTATTGAATACAATCAGATGATTCAACATTTCCGGTACACGGAATTGGAACATCTCAAAAGCTATTGGTTTAAACACCAATGAGACCGCCACATACAAGGCAGCCAATAACCCGTTTATCACGAGTGTACGAACATTCATTTTACTCTCTCCCTAGTTTTTTATCGTGGGATGGTTACGAACCACGTGCAGGCGTTTACCCGATGATTAATAGTATCCCATGTAAGCTTGTTTCGTCAATTTGTAAAGAATGGTTTTAATTTATAGGTTTCCAATCAGAAGAAGCAGCACAATTGGGTTTTGAATTATTGCATTGAAGGATGCTATTATTTCAATATGTAAATAAAAAGGAGTGAATATTAATATGGCGATCGAAAGTGTCAAAAGCCATTTTAAACAATGGAATCGGGAAGGCGATGTAAAGGAGTTCGAAACATCTAGTGCCACGGTGATAGAGGCAGCGGAAACGATCGGTGTTATCCCAGCGCGGATTGCCAAGACCCTTTCCTTTAAAGGGGAAGGGGAACGCGCGATTTTGGTCGTTGCCGCAGGGGACGCCAAAGTGGATAATAAGAAATTTCGTCAGACGTTCGGTTTCAAGGCACGAATGCTTTCACCTGATGAAGTGCTTGCACAGACCGGCCATGCAATCGGGGGCGTTTGCCCGTTTGGCCTGGCAAACGATTTAGCTGTTTTTCTTGATGTATCGATGAAGCGTTTCGAGTCATTGTTTCCGGCTTGCGGCAGTTCAAACTCTGCAATAGAACTTACACTCGCTGAATTATTTGAATATTCAGGTGCCAAGGATTGGGTGGATGTTTGTAAGGGGTGGGAAGAAAAGGGGAATGTGGAAACGGCGGCAGGAAATGCAGTTGATGGCATTTGATGAATGGGATGGGGTCCACCACAGTGAGATGGGGGCCGCATTCATTTCTATTATTAAAACGGAAAACGGGCAGAAAGTGTTCCTGATCGGAGGTTGAAAGATGTTAAATGGAAGCGAAAGAAAAAGCAATAGCAGCTATCTGAGTCTTAAAACTCTTTATGAAGAGAATATAACGGTTAAGAGCATTGCCCAGGAGCTTGAGTTTTGCCATAAAAATGATCTGGCACTGGATATCCAGAAAGCAATGAAAAAAAAGAATTTTGATATATTGGCAGTTCAAGATCAAGGGGAAATCATCGGATATATTGAAAGGAAAGAACTAGGTGAGGGGAGTATTTCTGAACATATGAGAAACTTCTCACCAAGGGAAATGGTTTCGAATTCAACCCCTTTGATCCAGCTTCTCCATATTTTTAAGAATAAGACAAGGGTGTTCGTATTAGAGAATAATTCAATTAAAATGCTGATCACCCATGCCGACCTCCAAAAGCCTCCGATCAGGATGCTGATATTCGGATATATTACCTTATTGGAAATGAGGATGAGCGATATCATCCTCGATAGATTCGGCGATGGGAGCTGGTATCCAATGATAAGCGAAGATCGTTTAGAAAAGGCAACCGAATTATATAATAGGAGAATCGATAAAAATGAGGATATCAATATAATAGAGTGCCTGCAAATCAGTGATAAATTCGATATTGTTCATAAAGATAAAGAATTGAGGCACTTCTTCCAAATCCCTTCGAAAAGTAAAGGGAAGAAGGATGCGAATGCCATCCGGAAGTTACGGGATAAGATTTCCCATGCTAATGAACTGGGTCTGGACATGTCATGGATGGAAATCATCGAGGTTGTCGAGTCCTGCGGCCGACTGCTCGAAATCTCTGAATCCTATCACTATGAAAAATAAGATCCGGCTAATCATGCTGGTTCTTTTTTTTGCGCATCCAGATAGAAAAAAAAACTGCCCGTATCAGGCAGTCTCCCCGAAAAACTCAAAACTCCGGCAGTTGATCCAGGTTATTTTCCTTTATCCCATCGGGCTCACTCCGTAATATGTCACGTCCATATTTATGAAAGACGTCAACGTTGGCCAGGTTGCCAGCTTTGGCTTCCGCAAGGGCTGTGGGGTAGTCGAGTTCGCGGCCGGAGTCCGTCTTGATGGCGATAATATTGTCCTCTTCATTTTTCCTTACAGCGATGATTTCTTCTTTTCCTGCTGCTGAATCACTTTGGTTTGCTTGCGGTGTTCCCTGCTGTTTATATGACTCATAGGCTTCTTCAAATTTGTCCATGTTTTGACACCTCCTGTTTATAGGGTGAACCATTTTTCCTGCAATATACAAACCGGATTTCGTCCAACTTGAGCCGTTACTTCGTCCAAATGGGCCGATCTTTCGGCACTTTTTTTTGTGAATGCTGTCATCTTGGCCTTTTTGCAGTGGCATGGCACTTGCAACTATTTTAAGTAGTGGAAGTTTAAGCAGTAGGTGTAAGCAGTAGCAAGAAATAATATCGACTAGATAAGGGAGGAATATGAATCATGAATGTAAAACAAGGGGCAAGCACTGTAAATGCAAAGCAACAGGTCAAGACAATGAAAGCGGCGGTCGTCAATGAATTTAACCAAAAACTTGAGATTAAAGAAGTACCCATTCCGGAATTGGAATATGGTGAGATATTAGTGAAAATTAAAGCCTGTGGCGTGTGTCATACCGATCTACATGCGGCACATGGTGATTGGCCGGTAAAACCCAAGCTTCCGCTTATCCCGGGACATGAGGGTGTGGGCATTATAGAAAAGGTGGCGGAAGGCGTAACTTCCTTGAAAGTGGGTGACCGTGTTGGGATCCCTTGGCTTTATTCGGCCTGCGGCGATTGTGAATATTGTCTGACCGGTAGGGAAACGCTTTGCTTGGATCAATTGAATGCAGGCTATTCCGTGGACGGCGGGTATGCGGAATATTGTAAAGCACCAGCCAAATATGTGGTGAAGGTTCCTGAAGGGCTTGACTTTGCGGAGGTATCACCGATTTTCTGTGCAGGTGTAACGACTTATTAGGCGCTTAAGGTATCAGAAGCAAAACCTGGCGATTGGGTAGCGGTTTATGGAATTGGCGGATTGGGACATGTTGCCTTGCAATACGCAAAAGCGATGGGCTTTAATGTCATTGCTGTCGATATTCAAGATGATAAGCTTGATCTGGCTACGGAACTGGGGGCGGATTACACGGTTAATGGGCTTAAGACCGATCCCGTACAGGCCATTAAGGATAAGGTTGGCGGCGTGCAGGCATCCATTTCTGTGGCGGTTACGAAAAAAGCATTCGAACAGGCTTACAGTTCAGTCAAGAGAGGCGGCACACTTGTCGTAGTCGGATTGCCGAATGATGAACTTCCAATCCCGATTTTTGATACAGTGTTAAATGGGGTGACTGTAAAAGGGTCCATCGTCGGGACGAGAAAAGATTTACAGGAAGCTATCCAATTTGCGGCTGAGGGTAAAGTCAGAACGAATATTGAAACAAGAAAGCTTGATGAAATCAATGACGTTTTTTCAATGATGGAAAACGGGGAAATCAACGGCCGCATCGTATTGACGCTAGAATAGGAACAGAGGAGGAAGCCCTGGAACCGGGCATCCTCCTTTTTATTATGTCTGGCTCTTCTCATTTAATATATAGCGCAATTTCCTTATGGATATTTGCAGGCGTTTGGCAGCTTCATTCCGGTTGCCGTAGGTTTTTTGCAGTGCCTGCATGACGAGCTCTTTTCCAACTGTCGACTGAAGCTGTTTGATTTCCGTAAGGATTTCTTCAAGCATCAGTTCATCCTTCTCATTAAAATCTGCCACCAGCCTTTTTCGCCACTCTTCAAGAAGGTTTCCTGTTGACTGTATCTCTGGTGACGCATTTTTGTCAGGTTTGATCTGGCTGTTGGATAGTGAGATATCATTGGCGGTTATTACTGACTTATTGTCTGCAAGAGTTAGTGTGCGCAAGACTACATTAGATAGTTCGCGTATGTTGCCTGGCCAGTTGTATTGCTGTAATTTTTCAATGGCTTCATTGGAAAATGAGATACCTCCATGACCATTTCTCTCAACCAAGTGACGGACAAGCAACGGAATATCCTCTTTTCGGCTCCTTAATGGCGGGATATCCAGAGTCACGACGTTCAGTCGGTAAAATAGGTCTTCCCGAAATTTATTCTTGTCCACTGCCTTTTGCAGGTTTTCATTGGAGGCCGCCACTAACCGGGCGTTCGTCCGTAATGTCACGCTGCTGCCAACCCGCATGAATTCCCGCGTTTCCAAAACCCGAAGCAGTTTGACTTGAATGGCCGGACTTGCATCCGCAATTTCATCAAGGAAAAGCGTCCCGTTCCCAGCAATTTCGAAAAAACCCCTTCTCAGCTGGGTCGCTCCGGTGAAAGCACCCTTTTCATGACCGAATAATTCGCTTTCAAGCAGGGACTCAGAGATCGCTCCGCAATTGATGCCGATAAAAGGTTCATGGTTTCGGGGGCTGGCTATGTGGATGAAGCGTGAAAGCACTTCTTTCCCGCTTCCGGTTTCTCCTTCGATTAATACATTGACGGATTTTTGGGCAACCTTGAAGGCCGTTTCAATCAAATTCTTCATTAAAGGACTTTCACCGATAATGAGTCCTGAATCCTCGGCAAGCTTATGGATGAAATGCTGGTTCAAAGCTTCATTTTCATTCAATAGGTTGTCAATCTGCCTTTCCAGTACTTCAATATCCACGAAGGGTTTTTCCATGTAATCACTCGCGCCGAGTTTCATGGCATCAACAGCGGTCTTGACGGTGCTGTATCCGGTCATGATCAGTACCTTGCAACGCGGCTGTAGTTGTTTTAGATGCTGCAGGAGGGAAAGTCCATCGCAATCCGGAAGCTTCAAATCTATCATTGCGACATCAAAACGCTGCTGATTCCAGTCGATCCCATGAAACTCCTTCCCGCTATTCACAACTTGAACGAGGTAACCTTTCATCGTAAAAAGGCGGGATAGAAAAGTCCCAACCTCTTTCTCATCGTCTACCACAAGTAAATGAATCACCTTATCATCCCCTTTCCTCTCCATGTATGGGAAGCCTCAGGAAAAAAGTGCTTCCATGTCCTGGTGTGCTCAAAACGTCGATCTTTCCGCCATGGTCCTTGGCGATGCCAAGGCTTACAGACAGCCCCAAACCTGTACCTTTTTCACGCTCTTTAGTCGTATGAAAGGGATGGAATATGAAGGGCAGGCGTTCTTTTTCAATCCCTGATCCGTTATCAGTCACCTGAACCACCATGAACTTGTTTTCTGAATAGGTAGCGATCGCGATCGATTTTTCCGTTTGCGCGGACTCATCCAATGCATCCTTGGCATTCAATAGCAAGTTGATGATGATCTGTTCGATCTGCGGCTGGCTGCCCTTTATGAAAGGAAGGTCTTCCTGAAGGCTAAGATGGAGGGAGATTTGCTTCTTCCCAAGTTGGAACTTCAATAGGTTCAGAACCTGGTGAATGGCCTCGTTAATAGAGTAATAGTGGAACCTATACTCATCCTGCCTAGAAAAGGTAAGCAGACTTTTCACGATTTGCCTGCATCGGTCCCCGCAAATCTTAATGTCGTCCAATAGCATATAATCCGGATTGTCCTGTGGGGTTTTCCGTAATAAAAGTTGCGAGTTACCAAGAATGGCCGTTAATGGGCTGTTCAACTCATGGGCAATCCCAGCTGCCATTTCACCAATCGCCCCAAGTTTACCGGCATGTAATAGCTGGACTTCCATCTGTCTTCTTTCGGTGACATTTTTATAATAAGCAATGACCCCATATACTTGATGCTCCTTATTCTGAATCGGGTAAGCATGCATTTCCAAGATGGTATCATGCTGAAGGAGTATTTCCTGAAACCCTGGCTTATTAAATGAAAAGGTATCTTGAATCAGATTTTGCGATTTTTCAATTAAAGGAACCAAGTTGGAAAAGCCCCTGGCTGAATCATTCGATTGATAGACCGTTCCTTTGTGATCGAAGACGATGATCATATCTTCAACTGCCTTGAATGTATCCTCCCACTCCTGTTTGGAATGAAGAACTTCCTTATAAAGCTGGGCATTCTCCAAAGTTAACGCAAGCTGATTGGATAGTTGCTCAAGAAATTCGATTTCATCTTCATGCCATGTTTTCTTTTTCTTCCTGCCGAAAGTCCAAATTCCGATTTTTTTACTTTTTCCGTATAAAGGGACTAATAGAAGTGATTCAATCTCAAGGGATAATAGACGATCCTTTTCTGGGAAGTCCGGTAACTGGTTAACTTCCACCTGAATCGGCTGCTTTTCTTTCAAGGCCGATGAGAATTCCTGAAAAGGGTGTAACAGGTTTTTGGGATCCATTTCAAGATCGCAGTGACCATTAGGGCAGATGTGAAGCAAGGCAGGTTCTTCCTCATACAATATGACAAAATGACTGTCATCGAAGGTAATGAGCTGCTTAAGTTTTTCAATAACATTTCTGAGAATCTCTTGGATGTCGATTTCCATATTCGTATTTTTTGTGATGTCATTCATGATTTCAAGCTGCATATTCTTCTTCTTCAGCTGATCCACGGTTTTCTTAAGTTCCGTGTAATACGTTTTTTTTGAAGATTTAACGCCTGTCATTAAATCTATCAATTCATGTTTGTTCATGCTTTTCACCTCTTATAGGGCTGTAAGAAGCAGCTGATTAATCTGTTCCAATGACATATCACGGGGGTTTGTGATCATGCAGGCATCCTCAAGGGCGGTCATCCCTATGGGATCAATCATTTCTTTCGTAATGCCGACATCACTTAAACTCTTGGGAGCCCCTATATCCCGGGATAATTCCCTTACGAAGTGAATGGCAGCCATTCCTGCTTGCTGCTCCGTCAATGCCCGTGTATCGATGCCCATGATGTCTGCAATCTTGCTGAATCGCCTTGGTGAGGCAATTCGATTGAAATCCATGACATGGGGAAGGAGTATCGCATTGATTTCACCATGCGGAAGGAGGTACTTGCCGCCTATGGCATGTGAAATGGCATGGGCAGCTCCCAAAATGGCATTGGAAAAAGCCAGTCCAGCCTGCAGGCTCGCCATCGCCATCGCTTTTTTTGCTTCCTCATTATGCCTGGATGCAACAGAGGGGCGTAAGTGGCGGGAAACGATGGAAAGCGCGTTTTTAGCTTGTACATCGGTCAAAGGTGTCGCAGCGATTGAAACATAGGATTCAATGGCGTGAGTTAAAACATCCATTCCGGTAGCTGCTGTCAAATCCGGTCCCAAGGTGGTTAAGGTACCAGGATCGACTATTGCAATATCGGGGACGAGTGATTTTGAAATGATCGTCATTTTTTTCTCGCGGAATGAATCGACGATCACCGAAAACTGGGATACTTCCGAACCTGAACCTGCAGTGGTCATGATCATCACCATGGGCGGGAGGGGAGAGTGGACTTTATCAACACCTTCATAATCACTGATGATGCCGCCATTCGTTACTAAA
The DNA here is from genome assembly GCF_018613455.1 of Bacillus sp. ISL-78. Taxonomy (NCBI): domain Bacteria; kingdom Bacillati; phylum Bacillota; class Bacilli; order Caryophanales; family Bacillaceae; genus Bacillus; species Bacillus sp. ISL-78. The sequence continues at coordinate 359,160 of NZ_JAGGQC010000002.1, read as the reverse complement.
AGGGCTACCCCTTTGGCAACATCCAAAGCACTGCCTCCGCCCAAACCGATGATGGCATCACATTCTTGTTCTTTAAATGTCAAACAGCCGGCTTCGATCTCCCTGTCCTTCGGATTGGTCGTCATTTCAATGAAGGTAGCAAAAGCAAGGCCTGCATCTTGGCAGGATTCAATGACTTTATCCAACCAGCCAGCATTGGCCACCCCGGAGTCGCTTACGATCAGCGCCTTTTTGGCACCCAGCCGCAAGCAGGCCTCGCCAGCTTGTTCAATCGAACCTTTACCGAAAATCACTTCCGGCATCACGAATTTAGTTATCGACATCTTTGCGCCTTCTCCCTGTAAAAATTCAATATCTTCTGTATTATTTTCCCGAAAAAGTACGAAAATCCTGTTTGAATTACAGGTATTTTTATATAATATGACAAAATATCGAATGGATAAGGACTTTTAGTGTAGGTCAAATCACCTGATAATTTCTTGAATTTGTAAATTAGGTACTTTAGACATGCATGAATAGGGATAAACCTACCTAGTTAGTAATTTCTATATATTGTAAAATCATGATAGAAACTATTAAACTGGGAGGCAATCTATGAAAAAACAATTTCTGTCGTTAACATTAATCACAGCATTGACACTCGGAACAGCCGGGACAACCACCGCATTAGCAGCGCCGCATTCATCGCCGGTGATATCTGAGCCATCCACGGATAAACAAGTCATTAAAAGAATCGATGCCGATAAAATCTACAAGAATATTGAATACCTCTCACAAACACCTCGGGTGGCCGGTACGGATTCTGAATATAAAGCCGTCCAATTCATCAAAAAGCAATTTCAATCTTATGGTTATAAAGCCGATATTGAAGAGTTCAATTTTTTATCTTATACAGACCCAAATCTGGTCGAGCTGTCCGTTGCCGGATTTGATGGCGAAATCCAAGCGAATCATTTAACCTATTCAGTTAATGGGGACCTATCCGGTGAAGTGGTATATGCCGGTTTAGGAACGAAAGAAGAGCTTGAGGAAACCGATGTTGCAGGGAAAATTGCCCTTATACAAAGAGGGACCCTCACTTTTGCAGAGAAGGTATTGAATGCAGCGGAAAAAGGGGCAGCGGGAGTCATCCTATTCAATAATGCAGATGGGGAATTAAACGGGACACTCGGAGGGGATAATGACAAGTTTATTCCATCCGTCACGATCACCAAAAAGGATGGAGAAGCCCTTTTGGAAAAATTGAATGATGGAGTCAAATTGACAGCATCATTAAAAATTGAAGGAGCTTATTCCGGAGAAAAAACCTCGTACAATGTAGTGGCAACGAAAAAAGCAACAAAGAACAATAAAGCAAAAAAGAGCGATATCATTTATATTACTGGACATCATGATTCCGTCGCGGGGGCACCCGGAGCGAATGATGATGCATCTGGAACATCCGTCACCCTTGAACTTGCCCGTGTTCTGAAGAATCTTCCTACAGATACGGAAATTCGCTTCGTCACCTTTGGGGCAGAGGAAAATGGATTGCTTGGTTCACAGCATTATGTGGAGAGCCTCCCTGATGATGATATCAAGCGGACCATTGCCAACTTCAATCTGGATATGGTAGGAAGCAGGGATGCCGGGGATTTGGTCATTTTGACTAATGATGGAGAAATGAACCTTGTAACCGAGCTTGCCCAGGCATCAAGTACAAGACTGAATGGAGACCCGACTCCATATGGACAAGGCGGGAGAAGTGACCATGTATCTTTTGCGGAGGCTGGAATACCCGCTGCTTTATTCATCCACAGTCCATCAGAACCTTGGTATCATACTCCTGATGATACCATTGATAAAATCTCAAAAGAAAAGCTTCAAGATGTTGCTGAGATTGTCGGCACAGCTGTCTATGACCAAGCGAAAATCGAAGCTAAAAAACCTGATTTCCATCATAAAAAAGGGAAAAAGGTGAAAGTTCCGCATTTATTCAATGAAAAGGAATTCAGATAAGGCAGTAAATATTCAGAGGGTGCAGCCTGCACCCTCTTCTTGTGTTTAAAAATGGAAAATAAGGGGTAATAAGTCTAATTCGGAATTGATGCCTATGGGAAGGATTCCCTAAATACCTAGCATAAATAGCTTATTTATCCCTATTTAACTCTAAGACTATAATCCTTATAATAAAAATTATGAAAAATATGACAGTCTACATAATGAGAATAGTATGTTTGAGGTGATTTTTTAGGTGTATGCAAATTCATTGAGTGAAATTCACTCTGCCCTCTCCAGCAAAATGTCCGATGTTAATGAAAAAATCAATCGTTTGGAGCAGGCAAAAAGACAAATCAAAGAAGAACAGAATGCTTGTCTTGGGGAAATAGCTAAAATTAAAAACCCGGACTTGGCAAAAAGCTGGACGGGAAACCGTGCAGAAGACTTTCAAGATGCCCGCAGTGATGCATACAAGGCAATGTCAACGATCATTCATGATGATTATGATGACTATCAAGAGAAAATCGACGGTAAAATCATGATGCTTAATATAGAGAAAAAGGCACTGAGTGCAGCAGGTACGATAGCCCATGAAGCGGATGTTCTTTTAGGCAAAGGAGAAGCCGTCATAGATCAATTGGAAAGCAAAATATCATATTTAAAAGGGTGGTTGTTTTCATGACGACAATCAAACTGAATCATCCTGCCGTAACGAAACAAGTCGATCAGGTAAAGACGGCACTTGGTACAGTCACGCTTGGAAATTTGCCGGCAGGCGAGCTTGGCAACAATAAATTGGAATTCACCTCGAAATGGATCGACCGCGAAACGAACCTGGAGAAGGTCTTCGAGCAATATATCAAAATCGTCCAGAAAAATGTGGAAGATACCCGTGCCAACATCGACTTATTAAAAGAACAGGATGAAGCCATCGCCCATACGTCTTCACATGGGTATCAGCGATGAAAATATATGAAGCCGAGACATTGACGGCCGCAACCAAGTCGCGCGCCAAGCAGTATGAAGAACTAAAGAAGGAAGTCGCAGCCCTGAAAAAGGAATTTCAGGGCATCGTCGGCCTGGATAACGAGTTTCAGGGAGCCGGTGCTACCGCCATCAAAAGCTTCTATGAAGCGCAAATCGAGGTGGCGGACGCCTGGATGGAACTATTCACGACCCAGATCAGTTTTTTGGAAGGCATTCCGGCCAGTCTGGAAGAGGCTGACCTCTCCGGAAATACAGTGGTCGAGGTTCCCTTTTTAGATGGCGAGGTGTCGAACGGCATCAACCAATCGAAGTCGCTTGTCGATCAACAAGCGAACGATCTTCAAAGGATCCTGAACAGCATTGACGATATCCTGCCTCTTGATGTGTTCGACCAAAAGGACTTTAATGAAAAAATCACGTTGGCCGGGCACAGGCTGGATGACACCGTGACAAAGGTCGAGAATGTCGACCGGCAATTGGTCGAGGAATATGATGTGTCCATCGGGCAGGAAAACGTGGCCGTTGGCCTCTTCCGTGCCTTGCTTGATGCCACGAAGCAGGACGGCAACATTTCGCCGATGACATTCAACCAATCGGCATTCAAGAATAGTGACGTCTATCAAGTGAAGGATGAAGTCGCCGGTCAGATGAAAGACTATCAAACCTTCAAAAAGGAACAAGCAGAAGCCCGGAAAATCGAACAGGAAATGGAAGAACTCGAAAACCGCCCATGGTACGAAAAGGCCTGGGATACGACAAAAACCTTTACAGGGGAATTCACGGGATATTATGATTCAATCAGGGCCTCGACCGGAGTCGATCCAGTAACGGGCCGCAAGCTGTCCGATGCCGAACGAATCGCCGCAGGCGCCATGGCAGCCGCTGGATTCATCCCCGTCGTCGGCTGGGCCGGCCGGGCCATCAAGGGCGGCAGCGCCATCTACAAAACGGCGAAAGGGCTCAACGCAGCGAACCACGCGCTCGATGCCTATAAAACGACAAAAGGCTTTAGCCTCCTCCAGAAAACCGAATACGGAATATACGGGCTCCTCGCAGCCAACGGCCTCGGCGAAGCGGTCACCGGCAAAGACATGTTCGGCAACCAGCTAACCGAGGAACAGCGCCAGAACGGGCTGTTGATGGCACTCGGAATCGGCGGTGTGGCAGGTGCGGCGAAGTATGTGGATCATTTACAGGCTAAGAATGCAATCTATCAAACTACTGACTTATTAAAGGAAAATAAAGTAGTAAGAAAATATGCTAAGGAAATAGCGAAACATCCAAATCCTAAACCTGTTGAAGACGTATTAAAGTATGTAATTAAGAAACAAAATTCTATAGGAACTAAGGTAATGCTCGATGGAGAAGTTGTTGAAAAAGTTTTAAAGGAAGTTAAGCCGAATATCACGATAAGAGAACTGGAAAATTTAAAATGGAGTGTAATAGAGGAAGCTACTTTAAAAAATAAGACCATTCTTCAGCCTTCACAGAGAGCAAGGTTATGGCAAGGTTCTCATCCTTACTTTGGTATAGATACATATGAGGATATTATTTTGAAAAAAGGCACAATCTTATTTGCTGGATATCCAAGACCAACTGGTTATTGTTTTACAAAAGAGGTTTTAGACAGTGTAGACGGAGATTCAAAAAAATTATTTCAAGGTGTTCAAGTTAATCCTAGAGAATTTGATGATGGAACGGGAGATTATAAATTTCAGGTCATTAAATTCGAATTAATGGATGATTTACCATCAGCTAGAGGTATGACAGATGCGAATCCTCAATTAGGATCAGGCGGTTTAGAGCAAATATTCACACCGGATTTTGAAGATTTACTTAGGGAAGGAAAAGTAAATCCTGTACTGGACGATGTAACTAAACAAAAATTAAGAGGAAATGGAATAGAATTTAATCCAATATTGTTACAACAAAAAGATGAAAGTGGTAAGTACATGTACGAAACTATCAGTAAGACTTTTGTAGAGATAGCAGAGGATCCAAATGTTATCAAATTGAAAAATTTTAAATTAACTAAAGCGGAAATGGATGAAATTAATGAAGCGATAGAAAATGCTGATTTATTTGAAATGGGGATTCGTTAATGAATAATTTGAATAATGGAACATTGACAATAGAAGGAATTGAAGTTAACCAAGATACAAAATTAGATTTTTTTGAGAAGTCATTAGCAACAAATCCCAATTTTGAGGTTAGGAAGAGGCAGTCTGAACAAGCAACAGTTGGTTCCTTAAGGCCCATACAGTTGGGAAGCAAAAGATTTTCTGTTAGAATTTCTTTTGAGAATAATATAATAAAGGGAATACGTTTAAAGGTTAATGATCCATCCATTAACCAATGGGACTATGAAGAAAAACTATCTCAGCATGGCGAATGGCTTACAGAACAAATTGGGTATCCTGAGGGAATATTGTCTGAAAATGTATTTGAATGGGGTAAGATAACCCAATGGTATGATCCAAGGTCCAGTGATGCAGGAATAAGCATACTTTATTTCCAAAGGTAAAATGAAACGAAATGAATATGAAAATAAGATAAAAGAGTTAGATGTAGATTTACAAGAATTCAATATTGTTATTGTAGAAAAACTAATGTACCAATTTCAACAGGTTGTTACTTTGAAGATGGAAATTGGATATTGTATAATGTGGATGAAAGACAAAATTTTTCAATTATCGAAAAGGGTAACGAGGATCGAATTTTCAAATTTTTATATATGATAACGTTGGGGGAAATAGGGAAGTAGAATAATTGGAGATAATCCAATTGATTTTAAAACCAGACTACTTATCCATTTTACCAAAACCGTTGCAAGCCGAGGTACATAGTTAAGATTATCGAAAATGAAAACCGTATTTTGCTAGAATAAAATGAAACCTTGAGTGGCTAAAGCCATTCAAGGTTTTTTTATAAAAGGGAAAAACCTATAGTAATTTTGTAGTATAGGTATTAGTTTTTATAAAACTAAAGTGTTACCTTAATCAATCTGTAGTACATTGAATTAAGCAAGGATTACTGAATGCTGACGAAATAGTATTTAAACAAAAAGTAGGTGTAAGAATGACAAGCAGAAGAATGGTAGACAGATGGGAAGACGATAACAAGATTTTTATGAGTTTAGCCATTAAGAAAAGATTATTACCGAGTATGTATGGCGGTATTATCGGAGACTTGCTTGGTGTTCCTGTTGAATTTAAAAAAAGAGGGACTTTCACTATTAATGATATAACGGGATATGGAACCTATAATCAGCCGCCAGGCACTTGGTCGGATGATACTTCGTTAACTTTATATTTAATTGAAAACTTAATTGAAAAAGGCGATTCAGCGGAGCTCATGCAAAAATTCGTTCAGTATATGGAATCTGGCTATTGGACACCACATCATGAAATGTTCGATATTGGCAGATCGACCAGTGAAGCCATAATCAAGTTTAGAAATGGAACCCCGGCACCAGAATGTGGCGGAAATGCCATGTTTGATAATGGGAATGGGGCGTTGATGAGGATCGCTCCAGTAGCATTTATCCTTGTTAATAACTTTAATTTCATTGAAAAAATCCAAACCATTAAAAAGTGTACGGAAGTAACCCATGCACATCCGCGTTCTGTGGTAGGTTCCATTATTTATGTCGAGTTTTTACTTAGACTTTATTATAATAATTCTCCTGAAGATGCAATAAGACAAACAAAAAAACTTTTTGATGAGAATTTTGATAAAGATCATATATACCAAAAAGAGCTGCTATCCTATTCAAGGATTTTTGAGGAAGATTTCTTTTCATTACCACAAAAAGAAATTCTGTCAGATGGTTATGTCGTTCATACATTGGAAGCAGCCATTTGGTGCTTAGGAAATTCAGATTCATTTAGCGATGCCGTTTTAAAAGCAGTGAATCTAGGGGATGATACGGATACAGTAGGTGCCATTACAGGAACAATGGCAGGTATGTACTATAAAATGGACGACATTCCTAAAGAATGGGTTGAGAAAATCATCAGAAAAGAAGATATTGATGAATTAATCAACCAATTCCATAGTTTTTGTGCAGATAAAGCCATTAAAGAAAAGTATGGTGCTTGATGTAATTCCTTCATATGTACAGAGTCCAGTTTTGCTATGTTAAACGGGGAGCGAAGCCGTTTGAATTTGGGTGATGGAGAATTAAATAATGGAGTGAGTGGAAAAATGATAAGAAAAGGTGAGTATACGATCTATAATGGGAGAGAGTATAGATTCATAGAATCTGATTTAGTGGAAGCTATTGAATTAATTAGCAATGATAAAAAAGATATGGAGAATGGCTTTACTTATTATAAAAAAAATATTTACACGAAAATAGTAGGTGTAAATGAAGTTAAAGAATTATATTCTATTAATCCCTATGCTGTATATAAGGGAGAGGTGTTTCCAGCATCACAAGAAAGAAAAACCGGAAAAGTCTTGTTGGATACAACAAACACTGAACTTGCTAAAAGGATGGGGTTTGAACGGACAGATAAATATATGTACTCCAAATCTGTGGAATGGGATGAAGTGAAAATAATCGAGGAGAGGAAACCCTATTCATTAGATTAATTTCTTCATTTCAAACGTGATTATATTTATTGTACTATCCCCTCAAATGAGCTTTGGAACTGTTTTGTTAGGGGTCTCCTTTATAGGCGAGTAGATAGGAAGATGAAATGGATAAGAAAAAGCAGTTAATCGATCAATTAAAAGTTGTGATAAATAATCTTGAAAAAAATTATAGTAATGAAATTACTAGCGGCGTTTTACAACTTATATATATAAGATATAAGAATGCATTGGATGTAATGGAGTGTAATGAAGTTATAAGGGAATTAAATATTATTGGCGGCGTAAGGGCTTATATGGATAGTTATAATGACTATCAAAATCCGTTATTAGGAGAATTACATAAAGCCGAAAAATTAATTAGAGAATTATTCCATGCTTGATAAAGTTTGAAATGGAGAAAACTATGATAAGAAAAGGAAAGTATGCAATATATAATGGTAGCGAGTATAGTTTTAGTCTACTGGAAGATAAATCAATAAGATTAATTAGTAATAAACAATCTGATCTATCTCAAGGTTTCAAACATTTAGATGAAAATATTTATATTAAAAATGTTTCTGTAGAAGAGGTAGAAAATTTATTTAAGATAAATTCAAAGGCAAAATATAAGGGAGAGGTGTTTCCAGCTTCTGAAGAAAGAAGAACCGGAAAAGTATTGTTGGATACAACAAACACTGAACTTGCTAAAAAGTTGGGGTTTGAACGAACAGATAAATATATGTACTCCAAATCAGTGGAATGGGATGAAGTGGAGATAATCGAAGAAAGGAACCCCTATACATTAGATTAATTTCCTGATTTAAAGCGCCTACATAAAGTAAAAGCGATTATTTCTTCAAAAAGTGGGTAATAAGAATTAAGCGGTCTTTCATTTAATATCTAGCACTAAGTTTTCTTTATGTTGAATAAGGAGAATTTGGTGGGAGGTGATTAAATGAGGAAAGCCTATGGTATAAAAAGTTTGATGATTTACCTTGAGTCGGTAAATTATCCAATTACCGAAGAGGAAATCAATGATCTAATATTAAATAAAAAGATCCCCCATCTCAGACCCATCGATAATTTGCTGATTTTTAATTTGGATCATATTGATGGCTGGCTTAGTGTTCAGCAATCCAACCCTTAGTTAATTGAAGCCTTGCTTTAAGTGGAGCTTTGATTTATATGTGTACCTGTAATCTAAGTTTATTGATAAAAAGGAAAAGCTAGCCGAGGTGTTTCATGAAAACCTTGGCTGGCTTTTAGTTTATCTCTTCATTTTCAGAAAAACGAATCAGTCCCAGTTGATTTGGTAACGACTGTATACTGCCGTTATGCCTGGATTATAATAGCCTAAGCAGAGCCTGTGCACCTGTTAGGATAAGCCCTATGATAAAACCGCAGACCGCTCCGTTCACACGAATCCATTGCAAGTCTTTTCCTACACCATTTTCCATCATGTCGATCAGCGTTTCGTTGTCTAGCTTATCTAAATTTTCTTGTACAAGATTGCCGATTTGTGTATGATTTTTTTCAATGAGAACAGTAATTTGTTTCTGTATCCATTGATCGATGCGGGTGCTATTTTCCTTAATATTGTCCAGTATATGATGAATCATTGGAGTCAGGTAAGCATCCATGAAATGTTCACCTTCGACGAAATCCAATGCTTCTTGTTGAATTTGTTTTAGGATTCCCTCTAGTGTCGCCTCAGGCTCCCATTTTGTCAGAAGTTGTTTTTTCCATTTTTCAACTCCTTCCAACAGTTCTGGGTTATGGTTAATGCCTTGTATCTCTTTCCTGATATATAAGATTAAAGCCTCTCTATTTGGTTCTTTCTCGTTTTGTAAATTATTTACGACACTTAATAGCAGGTTTTGGATGATATTACCAAGTTTCTCTTCATTAAGTAGACTTTGAATGGATTTAACGGCGAACTGAAGCATACCTTCCAGTTCAATCTTGCTGAGTACATCCATGGAAACAGTGCCAAGTCGGTGACTGGTTTCTTTTTTTCCTAACCAATCTTCAGCTTTTTTTAAAACATGATCCAAAGCCTTCTTATCAAACTCTTCGTTAAGTAACTCTGAACTTACTAAATGCAGAATCTTGCTCATGTCTATGCTAGAAAGTGATGCTTTAATTTTTTTTGCAACGAAAGGTGTAATCTTTTCTATATCTATATAACCAATCATTTGCTTGATCAGTTTAATCAGGACTTTTCTAAATGTATCACTTTGAATCTCTTTTCCTAAAATAGGGATCAATTTTTCAGTAAAAGGAATATGTTTTACTTTGTCCTGAATACTTTCCTTAGAAAGCCAGTCGTTTTTTAGCATCGAAACAAGTGCATTTGTCATTCTTTTACGATTGTTGGGCAAAAGGGCTGTATGGGGGATTGGTAATCCAAGCGGATGGCGGAATAATGCAGTGACTGCAAACCAATCTGCCAATCCGCCGACTAAGCCAGCCTCAAACCCTCCATGTAATAAATCCAGCGGCAATGTACCTTGAAATGGAGTGGTTCCAATATAACCCGCCCCCATGATAATTAGTGAATATCTAGCTATTTTTCTTGAAGATTTTATTTTTGGTGACATTATATTCCCTCATCCTTAAAATGATAGTCAATTACTATAACCCGAATCATTAGCAAATTTTATAACTTACTTTCATCTAGTAGTATAGCAGGTAGTTCTAAAAAATAACCACAACAAGGCAGTAAGTTCATTATTTTTGGGCTTTGAATATTGTCATTTTCCCTTGAATGTTCAATATTCTGATGATAAATGCACAAAAAAAGCCGATTCACTCAATCGGCTTTTTTAATTCATTTACTGAAAAGCGTTTTTTTGTTCATTCCAACATATTATGATGCGTCTGTTTTTATCGAATTATTTTTATCGGTGCCTACATTTTTTTTATCTTTCATGAGACTGAAGATATAGGCCAGAACGGAACCTGATATGTTATGCCAAACACTGAAAATGGCACTTGGAACAGCGGCCAAAGGCGAGAAGTGGGCTGTTGCTATGGCTACACCTAAACCAGAGTTCTGCATACCGACCTCCATTGCAACAGCTTTCTGCTTAGCTAAATCCATCCCGCATAAACGAGCAAAGAAGAAGCCGAGTAAAAACCCAAGAACATTATGAAGAACGACTACTGCAAAAATCAGCAAGCCTGTTTTAGCCAGCTGATCTTGGCTGCCAGCTACTACGGCAGATACGATCAGAACGATGGAAATGACAGATACTAGAGGTAAAGCCTTTGCACCAGCCTCTGCCTGTTTGCCGAAAAACTTTTTAACAAGAAATCCTAGTATCAGTGGGATAATCACCACTTGAATGATCGAAATGAATAATGACCCAATACTGATGTTGACCCATTTACTTGCCAAGAGCAGAATAAGCAGGGGCGTTACGATAGGCGCAAGAATAGTGGAAACAGAAGCAATGGCAACTGCAAGCGCAACATTTCCTCTCGCAAGAAACACCATGACATTTGAAGCCGTTCCACTAGGGCAACATCCTACCAAAATAACGCCAACAGCGATTTCTTTGGGCAAATCGAACCCTATTGCCAATCCGAATGCCAATAAGGGCATAATGATAAAATGACCTGCTACCCCTAGTGCGACTTCTTTCGGCCGTCGGAATACTTCTTTAAAATCCGCTGCTGATAATGTAAGTCCCATGCCAAACATGACAATTCCTAGTAATGGAACAATATAGTCTCCAATCCATATAAACTGATTAGGTAAGATATACGCAATAACTGCAAATAAAATGACCCATAAGGTAAACGTTTTACCAGCAAATCCGCTGATTTTCTCTACTACTCCCATAGTGACCTCCTAGATGTTTTAAAATAAAACAATTATAGTTTATATTCAGAATATTTAAAACCCTTTTGGGCAATAAAAATATCAATAGGGCTGAACTAGTGTGAATATGACGGTTTACTATAGGAAAAAAGCGGACAGGGTTTTTAGATTCTGTTCGCTTTTGACTTTATTTTTTTAAAAAAATAAGAGGGTGCTGTATATTAGTGGCAAACTAATTTATATAGAACCGGAAATTGAATTAGTATTTGTTGTTTTACAGGTTTAATTATTGCTATTGTATGTTTAGCCAGGGCTATAAAAGAAGTGGAGATGTGGTTTCTTTGATACATATATTAATTGCGGATGATGATCGGCATATTCGGGAATTGCTTAAATTTCATTTGGAAAAGGAAGGGTACATGGTATCGGAAGCGAAGGATGGTAATGAAGCTTCCTTGTTACTGGAGAAGGAACGGATCCATCTGGCTGTTGTCGATATCATGATGCCGTATAAAAACGGACTGGATCTTTGTAAGGAAATCCGGGATCAATATGATCTGCCGGTCATTTTATTGACAGCTAAAGATCAACTTATCGATAAGGAAAAGGGGTACTTTGCTGGTACGGATGATTACCTGGTAAAGCCATTTGAGCCAAGGGAGCTTCTATTTCGGATAAAGGCGCTATTGCGAAGATACCGTATGGTGAATTCTGAATCAATCTCATTGAATCAAACGGTGATTGACCGTAAAAGTTACGAAGTGCGAATAAAGGGGAATACGCTGCTCCTGCCGCTTAAGGAATTTGAGCTGCTGGCTCAGTTGGGAAGTTTTCCTGATCAGGTCTTTACGCGTGAGCAGCTTATTGAACTGGTGTGGGGTGCTGATTTTGCAGGGGATGATCGAACGGTTGATGTCCATATTAAACGGTTGAGGGAACGTTTTTCCGGCCGTACCGATGACTTTGTCATAACGACTGTCCGTGGCTTAGGTTATAAACTGGAGGTCAACAAGAAGTGAAAACACTTTATTTCAGGATAGTTATTCAAACCATTTTGATCATGGTGCTCGCCAGTGTCATCGCTTTTTTAATTTCCAATGTCTATTATCATAAGGTTCAAAAACCCAACAATGGTGAGAAGATAAGCAAAGTCGCAAGTGAGATCGTCTCTTTATATGAGGAGAATCCTGATCAGGATATTGATGAGTATTTAACCCATATAGCAGGATTGCACTATCAAATGTATCTATTTAATGAGCAGGGTGAAGGAACATTATATGGTGAGCCGTTTCGGGAAACGAATTTGGACCGCGACACGATTTCCGGAGTTTTGAATGGGAATACCTATCAAGGGATCGCCAATTATAATAATGGGTTATTTATTACGGGGTTTTTTGAAGATGTATTAATTAATAGCATTGGGGTCCCGATGAACGTGAATGGCGAAAAGCATGCATTGTTTGTAAGGCCCAATATAGAGCTGCAGTTTGGCGAATTTCGCTTTTTCCTAGCAGTTTTGCTCGTACTGACGCTCCTTCTCAGTTTTTTATTTGTGATCATTAATACGCGTTTCATCGTTAAGCCGATTACGAAATTAACGGAGGCTACAAAAAGAATCGCCGATGGGGATTATAGTAGTGAATTGAATGTCTCCCGAAGCGATGAAATAGGGGACTTGGCCCAGCACTTCTCGAAAATGACTCAAAGCATACAGCGGTTGGATGATATGAGGCAGGAGTTCGTATCGAATGTATCTCATGAAATTCAATCTCCGCTTGCATCCATCCAAGGTTTTTCCCAAACCCTCCAATCGGAGGAATTAACAAAAGAACAAAGAAATCAGTACTTATCCATCATTGAAAAAGAAAGCAGGCGCATGTCGTCGTTAAGCAAACAGCTGCTCATGCTTGCTTCGTTGGATAAAGTAGATGATCCGCTGCAGCGGTCGAAGTTTGATTTAGCGCAGCAAATCCGGCAGGTGTTGTTCATGCTGGAATGGAATTGGCGGGAAAAGGATATGGTGATCGAAATGGATTTGCCGTCCACCGTCATTTCTGCAGATGAGAAACTTTTAAATCAAGTTTGGACGAATTTGATAACCAATAGCATTAAATACTCGGAAAGCGGCAGTTCGATCGATATTCGGATTAAAAGCATAGGCAGTACTGTTGAAGTGATGATCGCGGATACGGGCATCGGAATTCCAGAAGAAGACCTTCCTTATATCCTTGATCGCTTTTATAAAGTCGACAAAGTGAGGAACCGGAGTGAAACCGGAAGCGGATTAGGACTTTCGATCACGAAGAAGACGGTTGAACTTCATGGGGGAACGATTGAAGTCCAAAGTGAACTTGGGAAAGGGACCACTTTTTATATACGGCTGCCCTTTATGTAATCAGTTGTTCATCTTCCATTCATATTGAGTGTTTACAATCGAGTCATACCGATTGAAGCAGGACTTGATTGGTAAACAAAAGAAAAGGGAGATGAAATGATGTTTTTGGCAATACGTGAACTAAAGCATTCAAAGTTACGTTATCTGCTGATTGGACTGATCATGATATTGGTCGCTTTGCTTGTTTTTATCATTTCAGGATTAGCTAATGGACTTTCTTCAGATAATGCTTCATCCATACAAAACATGAAGGCTGATTATTTCGTCATGGAGCATGACTCTAAAAATAAATTGAACCGATCGATCATATCGATGGAAAAGCTGGATGAAATCCGGGCTATATCGGATGTTAAAGCAGCCGAAGGACTTGGGCAAATGATGATCACATTGAATAAAGTCGGCTCTTCGGAGAAAACGGATGTCACGATTTTTGCGACCGATGCCAGTGGAATACTAGCACCGAAGGTCATAGAAGGAACGAGCTATGACAATAAGAAACAAGGTGAAGTCGTTGCAGATCGTTCTTTAAAAGATGTCGGTTATAAATTGGGTGATTCACTCAAAGATGACCTATCTGGTAATGTTTTCACCATTGTTGGTTTTACTGAAAAGCAGTCTTATAGCCATACACCGGCAGTTTACATGAATGTTAAGGGGTGGCAGGAGATTAACCCTGGATTGAAAAATCAAGGTAAAGACTCAATCAGCGCAATAGCCGTGCAAATGGACTCGAAGTCGGAAGAGAATGTACGTGAATCATTGCCTGAAGGTGTAACGCTCATTTCGAAAGAAGAATCACTTCAGAGTATACCAGGGTTCAAAGAGGAACAGGGTACATTGACGATGATGATTGCCTTTTTGTTTGTCATTGCAGCTTTCGTTTTGGCCGTATTCTTTTATGTGATTACTTTGCAGAAGACGAATCAATTTGGAGTCCTTAAAGCCCTCGGGGCAAATACGGGCTACTTGGCAAAAAGCATCGTTGGTCAAGTAATGCTGCTTGCCGTGACATGCATAGCCATCAGCGTTGCCCTGACATACGGCGTCACTTTAATCATGCCGGAAGGAATGCCATTTGAATTAAGTGCCGATTTGGTCATTAAATATTCCGTGTTACTTTTGGCTGTATCCGTATTGGGTTCACTGCTATCACTATACCGAGTAGCGAAGATAGATGCGATCGAAGCAATAGGGAGGGTATCATGATGGGGGATAAACTATTATTTGAAAACGTCAGTAAGATTTATGGGGAAGGCGATAATAGGGTAATGGCACTTGATGATATTTCCCTGAATGTAAGGGCGGGGGAATTCGTCGCGATTGTGGGTCCTTCGGGCTCAGGAAAAAGTACTTTCCTTTCAATAGCAGGTGCGTTACTATCCCCGAGCAAAGGCCGCTTACTGCTGAATGGTGAGGATATTACAACACTATCCCCAAAAGAATTGACTCGGGTACGCCTTGAAAAGATCGGGTTTGTATTCCAATCGTCGAATCTTGTGCCATATCTCTCCGTACGAGATCAGCTTCTGCTGCTTTCTGAATTGATCGGCAAGCGAGATAAAACAACTGTGAAAAAAGCGGACGATTTGCTTAGCCACCTTGGACTTGGACATCGGGCAGATCACCTGCCAGAAGCACTGTCGGGCGGTGAGCGGCAGCGTGTAGCAATCGCCCGTTCGCTGATGAATGATCCAGAAATCATTTTAGCGGATGAACCAACCGCAAGTCTTGATTCCAAAAGAGGCAGGGATGTTGTTGAAATGCTTGCACATGAAGTGAAATCAAGAAATAAAGCGGCCATCATGGTAACGCATGATGAAAGAATGTTGGATTTATGTGATCGAGTGGTCAATATTACGGATGGCAAGGTATTTGGATGAAGTGATATGTAAAGAAGCCGCCGCCTCCCCAAAGGAATTAGGAGTGGCGGCGGCCCGAATTGCTTGAAGGGGATGGTCAACCGATAGTACGGGGATGGAATGCTAGTCGTTACTTTATATAAAAGATTTGCGATTATGTATAATATTTTGCTTGTATCCCAGATGGGTTATATTCGGATTGATCTTGTTTTTTTATTTTAAAGAACAAACAGTGATAGGTTGCTTTCACACCTGATTCATTTCGGTATTCTGTGTCGTATATGTTAATTAACTCTCGAAAAAAGGAAGGGCGCTGGCAGTAGTTTTCTTTGTTGCTATTAGCAGCCCCAATCTTTTTAATTGAAGTGAAAAACTCACGTACTGTCTGAAAGTACTCCAGTTCAAGCTTTTCTATTTTTGTAATCTCGATTGGAGCTGCTGCTGGATAGGGGATTGCTGCTTGGCAAACTTGGGATAATTCTTCCAGAGTGTAAAACGGTTGGCCTGGTGAACTATCCATGGAAAGTTGAAGCTTTTCTTTCGCTTGTTCATATGACCTATGAAGCTCTTGAAAGGTATCTATTCCGAACGTTGAAAATATCAGGCTTCCTTCCGCCGTTAATCGTGTAAAAAGTTTTTCAAGGGTTGCAGGAATATCATTCAACCATTGAAATGTTGCATTGGAAATAATCAAGTCGTAATTTTCATTTAGCGTCATTTCTTCGATGTCCATACATAAAAATGTAACACGGTCTTCCTTTGTCAATCCCTTTGCCACTTCAACCATACCGGGTGCCAAATCAACAGCCGTAATGGCGGCATTAGGGAATGTTTTGACGAGTAACCTAGTTAAGTAACCGGTGCCGCAGCCGATTTCAAGAATATTGATTTTATGATTGGTGTTTTTTTGAGGAAGCAAATCCACTAATTGCTTTGCCATGTTTTTTTGAACATTGGCATACGCATCATATGTTTTCGCGTGTTCACTGAATCGCTTGCTTAACAATCGTTTATCTATCATGAACGTACTCCTTTTGAATGAATGTTTTTATCTGCTCCATACATTCCTCTGGTTTTGTGAAAAATGGAATATGACCAGCACCTTCGATAATACGAACCTTGGCTCTCCCACCCAAATTCTCTTTAATGAAAGATGATGCTTCAAGTGGACAAATTTTGTCTTCCCTCCCATGAAGCATTAAAAAGGGGGCTTCAATCCGGCCGAGTCTTGCACGAGCATCTTTCTGAAGTAAATAATCCAAACCAATCAGAAGCGAAAACACATCATCTCCATGAAACTCGCTTTGAATGATCTTGGTGAATTGATGATTAAAACCTGCTTCTTTTTCAGCATCGGAAAACATCGCTTCATAGAAGGAAGTCAAAGTCTTCTCTTTATTGCGCGGCAGTTGTTTCTTCATGCGCTCGACCATTCGAGAATCCCAGCCAAATGAATAATTTTCTCCTGTAGTGAACCGACTTGTTGCGCCAAAAAGGATAAAACCTTTTATTCTTTCCCGGAAAGAACTTGAAAGTTCAAGTGATACTAGTGATCCTAATGACCAGCCCAATAAATAAACAGGACCATCTAGGGGAGCGATTGTGTTTATGACTCGTTCTTCAAAGTCATTTAGTGCCTTCATATCTCTCCAATCTATAAATGAAAGGTGAAATAGTTCTGACAGCGGTTTGATTAACGGTTGAAACGCCTCTTTTTCCATTCCCCAGCCAGGAAGCACGACTAAATTCGGCTGCTTCATTCAACAACACCCATTTCTTTTCCAATGATCGAAACTTTTTGAACTGCCCAATCAAGATCGTTTTTATCGTGGAGGGCTGTTACGGTAAACCGGATTCTCGCTTCATTTTCAGGAACGGTCGGCGGCCTGACAGCAATAGCGGCAATTCCTTCTTTTTGCAAACGTGCAGCAAATTCCATCGCTTTTTCGTTTTCCCCGATGACGATAGGAACAATTTGTGATTGGCTTCCGCAAATGTTAAACCCGTAATTTGTGAGTTCTTCTCTAAAGTATTCTGAATGTGTTTGGAGCAGTGAGCGGCGTTCCGGTTCTTGCTGTACGAGTTCAATCGCTGTTTTTATAGCACCAAGTATGGCTGGGGGAAGTGCAGTTGAATAGATGAATCCGCGCATGCGATTTTTTAAATAGTCGATGAGCCATTCTTTCCCGACAACATAGGCCCCGAATGAACCAAGCGCTTTACTGAATGTTCCCATTTGGATATCTATTTTATTTTGTAAATGGAGATGACCGGCATAGCCTTCACCGTTTTTACCGTAAATGCCGCTTCCATGTGCTTCATCAGTCATTAACATTGCGTTATAACGCTCCTTTAACCGAACTAGGTCTTCAAGATAAGCGAAGTCACCATCCATGCTGAAAACCGTATCCGTCACGATTAATTTACGTGCTTCAATCGGAGATTTTTTCAAAAATGCTTCTAAATGATCTAAATCATTATGACGATAGCGTATATGCTTTGCTCTGCTTAAAAGAGCTCCATCGACAATGCTTGCATGATTCAATTTATCGCTATAAATCATATCGTTACGGGACAGCAGGGTGGAGATTATTCCAAGGTTCGCGTTATATCCACTGTTGATGATGAGTCCTGCTTCGACCTTCTTCCAATTGATAAGAGCTTGTTCAGCCTGCTCATAAAGAGGATGATTGCCAACAATTAAACGTGAAGCCGTTGCTCCTGCACCAAATGTATGTACGGCATCAACCATAGCCTTTTTCAGCCGCTCATCTCCTGCATATCCTAGATAGTTATTAGAAGCTAGATTAAGCATCCTGCACCCGTTGATCGTAAGCCAAGGCTGTTCGGCACATTCTGTTGATACGAGTTCACGCTTTTGCGAAATTTCTTCTAAATGAGCCAGTTCTTTTTTTATTTTTTCTTCCCAACAAGGTAAACGTTTTTCACTGTGCATGGCCATTCTCCTTTTTATATGTCAACTAAAATTAATATAGGTTAACATATAAAACATTCTAATCATGACTCAATGAAACTGTCAAGCGTTGAAAACGAGCATGGGAATAAAGTAATGATCCATTAATCTGGGAGAATTCAAGGACTGGAAAAAGCCGGTATATTATTTAGATCCCAGCCAGGAACATGAATCTAACCATTAAAAATAAGTTTATGGAGGATCGGGCAGCGGTGGTTTTGTTAAGCTAATGTATATAAAAATATGTATTAAGCTCATTCATTGAAGATAATCTAACTTCCAAGGTAGTCTTTTTGTTAAACCTTGAAATCTTTGAAGGATTAAATGGAATTCCATGTTACTATAGAGCAGTGAAATTTAACAGAATTCACATTAACCATTACATAAAGGAAGGGTATAAATATGAAAAAGATTTCTTTGGATGTTTTCTTTATATTAATAGGAGCTTTTATTTTCGCTTTGGCAATAAATCTTTTCGTCATTCCCAATGAGCTTGGTGAGGGAGGAGTCACAGGGATAACGATCATTCTGTTTTATCTTTTTGAATGGTCACCAGGGCTGTTAAGTTTAATCATTAATGCTGTCCTGCTCATTGTCGGTTATAAATTTTTGTCTAAAATGACAACGGTATATACAATCGTAGCCGTTGCCTTTAATTCACTTTTCCTTCATTTAACCGAAAGCTGGACGATATCTTCAGATGAATTGGTCATCAATGCCATATTTGGCGGGGTTTTTGCCGGTGCAGGAATTGGCATGATCATTCGTGTTGGAGGCACTACTGCCGGTACGACGATCCTTGCCCGAATTACGAATAAGTATTTGGGATGGAGCTTAAGCTACGGACTTCTGTTTTTCGATTTAATCGTTGCGTTCTCATCTTATTTCATCATTGGCGCAGAAGGTCTGATGCTCACTATCCTTATGCTTTATATTGGAACAAAAACGATGGAATTCATCATTGAGGGATTGAATCCGAAAAAAGCGATCACCATCATTTCGAATGAAGCGGACCAGATTGCAAAACAAGTAACCGAATTGATGGACCGGGGGGTCACTGTTTTTAGTGGTCATGGATACTATACAAAAGCATCCAAGGATATTTTATATATCGTTATAAGTAAGCAAGAGGTACTAAAGTTAAAGAGAATAGTTCAGTCAACGGATAGCAATGCTTTTATAGCCATACATGATGTTCGGGACGTATTCGGTGAAGGTTTCCTGGATATCTCGAAGTCCTGATGATAATAATGTATAAGCGAAATGAAAAGGCCTAATTAGGCTTTTTTATTTTGAATGGCAAAAAATCTATAAATTCTGAATAATTTGTTATATTATGTAAGTAAGAAACCACACACCCTGAGGAGTGCAGCCATTAAATGTGGAGGTGTCCAAGATGATCCTTTTAAAAGTGGATGACAGAAAGTTTGGGAAAAGCAATATCAAGTACAGTGTCGTTGATAAGGAAAAGAATGAATTGATCATTAGCGGTGTGTTTAAGGAATTTGGACAAGCAAGCGATAAATATTATGAATTGAAGGATGAATACGGTCCTTCCAATGTGAAGATGATATTGAAGTGAAAAGAAGGGGACCGAATGGTTTCCTTTTTTTCGTATAATGCCGGGAATGAAAATGCCCGTACAATAAATAATCGGATAAAGGAATAATCAAAGGTTTCTGAATCATATAATTAGATTAAGAGAGTTCTTAACATCCTTTTTTTACAATATACTACAATTTTATTGTAAAGTATGGAATTTGGTGGTAATATAAAGCGCATAAATGTAAACGTTTGCAATGTTTTTGTGAGGAGGTGATGTAAAAGAAGTACGATAGACTATGAATTTTATAGAATGAATGGCTTTTATTTTACTAATTTTATGCAAACGTTTTCTTAAAATTGCATGAATATTATGAGAAAAAGGGAGAGTGGGTAGGCATGAAGCGTAAAAAATGGTACGGGGGAATTCTTACTGTTTTATTGATTTTTAGTGTGATTTTGGCTGGATGCTCTTCTTCAACTGGCGGAAACAGCGATTCAAAGGATGTCGTGACGCTGGATATATTTCAATTCAAGGTAGAATTCAAGTCGCAATTCGAGACATTGGCAAAACAATATGAAAAAGAAAATCCAAATGTGAAGATCAAGGTATCGACGGTCGGCGGCGGAAATGATTATAAATCAGCCATTACGGCAAAGTTCGCTTCAGGTGAGGAGCCAGCGGTGTTTAACATTGGCGGGCCGGTAGATGTCGCACAATATAAAGATAGATTAACAGATTTAAAGGACACGAAGGCTGCTGCTGCTGCACTTGACGGTACTTTGGATGGCGTCGAAGAGGACGGGCAGGTCCTTGGACTTCCATTTAACCAGGAAGGATACGGCTTGATTTATAACAAACGGATTTTTAAAGAAGCCGGAGTTAATCCTGATGAGATTACAAGTTATGAAACATTAGAGGCGGCAGTTAAGAAAATCGATTCACAAAAAAACAAATTGAAAATCGATGCAGTTTTCGCTTATCCGGTCAAAGAGAAGTGGGTGACAGGAAACCATTTATCCAATGTATTCTTATCACCGGAGTTTGATGGGAATGTTTTAGAAGCTAGTAAGGCACCAACGGTTAAATTCACGGATGGTGACAAGTTTAAACAATTGGTCGATATCCAAAATGAGTATTCCGTCCAGCCGACAGCAAGTCTTGATTACTCCCAACAAGTGGAGGAGCTTTTCTCGCTTGAAAAGGTTGCGATCATTCAGCAAGGAAACTGGGTGTATAACACAGTCTATGATATGGATCCCGAGTTGGCTGAAAAGGGAATTGGCATCATCCCAATTCCAAATGGAGACAATGCAGGCATGCCGGTCGGCGTACCGAACTATTGGGCAGTGAACAAGAAATCTGATGAAAAGGTACAGGAAGCAGCGAAGAAGTTCCTCGACTGGATGTATACATCCGAAGCAGGGAAAAAAGCCGTTTTGGAAGATTTTAAATTCATTCCTGCTTATGAAGGATATGATGTAGAAAAAATTGCCGATCCAATTTCAAAAGAAATTTATAAATACTCCCAAGAAGGAAATACGATTGGGTGGGTGTTTAATGGATATCCGGTCGGTTGGAATGATGATCTTGGTGCAAGTGTCCAAAAATACGTAACTGGTAAATTGACTTGGGAGGAGCTTGTCCAACAGAACATTGAAAATTGGGAGAAGATTCAAAGTAAATAAGAGTTGGGGAATGCTAGTGACCAATCGGCAAGAAAAACGTGTCGATTGGTTGTTCCTTCTTATAGAAAAGCCGCTAAGGGATTCATCAAATAACCCAGTCATGATCTAAACCCGTTAACTATTAAATCATTTCAAGGAGGTCGGTTTCGTTGAGAAATCGGGATGCCGCATATTGGCTGTTTTTAACACCTGTTCTTGCTGCACTCATTTTGGTTGTGATCGTGCCACTCATTTACGGATTTTATTATTCCTTTACGAATTGGAACGGTTTAGGGACACCGGATTTCATCGGTTTTAAGAATTATATAGACTTGTTTACGGATAAAGGGTTTCTTGATACATTTTGGTTCACGATTAAATTTTCCGTAGCGGCAATTGTGGTAATCAATATTATCGGATTAAGTTTGGCTCTCATCGTGACTTCGAAAATTAAATCAAGCAACATACTGCGTACGGTTTTCTTTATGCCCAATTTAATTGGCGGCTTGATTCTCGGCTTTATTTGGCAGTTCATTTTTATTAAGGTCTTCGGTGCGATTGGTGATTTGACGGGGATCGAAGCATTTAATGGTTGGTTATCGACGACTGATACAGGTTTTTGGGGATTGATCATTTTAACATCCTGGCAGATGGCCGGATATATCATGATCATTTATATCGCCTATTTGCAGGCAGTTCCTGAGGACTTGATCGAAGCGGCAAAAATTGACGGAGCTAACAGCTTCCAGCGTTTTCGCCATATAACTTTTCCGCTAGTGGCACCTGCTTTTACCGTCAGTTTGTTTTTGACGCTTTCCCACTCGTTCAAGATCTATGATCAAAACCTTTCCTTGACGAATGGAGCTCCCTATAATTCAACTGAAATGGTTGCGATGAACATTGTAAAATCCGCCTTCACCGAAAATGATATGGCATATGCACAGGCAAAAGCCGTTATCTTTTTCGTAATCGTGGCGGTCGTTTCGCTGACACAAGTCTATTTCAATAAAAAACGGGAGGTTGAGCTGTAATGAGGGGAAAATGGAAATTGTGGCTGATTGGATTCATCGGATTCATTTTGGCCATATTATGGCTCACTCCGTTTTATTTAATGCTTGTCAATGCTTTTAAAATGAAACGGGATATATTTGCCGATACATTGGGGCTGCCTGAAACCTGGACATTGGAAAACTTCACTCAAGCTTTCGAGCAATTGGATTTCCTCCGGACTTTATTCAATTCTTTATTGATATCGGGCGTCAGTGTAGTCATCATCATCATCTTTTCTGCGATGGCAGCATACGCTCTTTCCCGAAACAAAAGTAAAATAAGTTCCCTGCTTTTCTTTGTGTTTGTAGCATCCATGCTCATCCCGTTTCAGTCCGTGATGATACCGCTCGTTGCCCAATTCGGACAGCTTGGAATGCTGAACAAGGCAGGATTGATTTTCATGTATTTAGGTTTTGGCTGCAGTCTATCCATCTTTCTATATCATGGTACCTTAAAAGGGATACCCCTCTCACTTGATGAGGCAGCAAAGATTGATGGTGCAAACCGATTTCAAGTATTTTGGTATATCATATTTCCACTATTAAAGCCGATGTCCATTACAGTTGGGATCTTGAATGTCATTTGGATATGGAACGACTATTTGCTGCCATCCCTTGTTATTGGCGGCGCGGGATCGGAGACCATTCCACTTAAATTATTCTTCTTCTTCGGACAATATACGAAGCAATGGCATCTCGCATTGGCTGGACTTACTTTATCCATCATTCCAGTCATCATTGCGTACTTTTTTGCTCAGAGGCAAATTATTAAAGGAATTGCAGATGGAGCCGTTAAATAACTATTTAAATATAGGGAATATTAAACCATGTGCGGTGAACGGGGAGTGTTGATGAATTTGTCTGTTACTATAAAAGACGTTGCCAAAAAAGCAAATGTCGCTCCATCAACGGTATCGCGTGTAATCCATAACAGCCCGACAATCAGTGAAAAGACCAAGCGTAAGGTACGCAAGGTATTAAAGGAAATGGGCTATCATATGAATGAAAATGCCCGGAACTTAGTCACGAAGTCTACTAAGGCCATTGGGATCGTCATGAAAAGTTCGGCAAGGGAATCACTTTATAATCCCTTTTTCCCCGAAGTGATCCGGGGCATCGGAGATTTCTGTAATAAAGAAGGGTACAGTCTTTCTCTGACTACCGGCGAGACGGAGGATGCCATCTTTGAGGATGTCGTGAAAATGGTCCAGGGCAGAAGAGTGGATGGCATGATTGTTTTGTACTCTAAAAAGGACGATAAAGTGGTGCCGTATTTATTGAAGCAGGGCTTCCCGTTCGTTTTGATCGGGAAGCCAAGTACGAACATGAGCGGTATCACATTCATTGATAACGATAATGTTCAAGCGGCCAGGGAAGTATCGGAGTTTGTAATCAATCTTGGACATGAGCGAATCGCCTTTTTAGGAGGCAGCCCCGAGTTTGAAGTGATCCAGGACCGCTTGACAGGCTTTCAACAAGCGATGGAACAGGCCGGGGTGGATGTGCGACAGGAATATATCAAATTGATTCCTTTAAATCGAACGGATGGAATAATGGCGATTGACGAATTGCTGGAATTGAAGGAGGCACCAACCGCTTTTTTGGTTATGGATCTTTTATTGGGTGTGCTCTTACTTGGAGTGTTAGCCGAAAAGAACTTGAAAGTGCCGCAGCAAATAAGCGTCGTCTGTTTTAACCACTCAGAATTCATAGAATTTTTAAGTACCCCGCTGACAACGGTTGATATCCATACGTATCAGTTAGGGTATGAAGCCGCAAAATGCGTGTTCGATCTTATTGCGAATCCGGAAATGATGGAAAAGAGCATCAGCATTCCTACCAAAATCATAAAGCGGGAGTCGCATTTTGTTGCTGAAAAGGAAATTAAATGAAAATTGTAGAAAAGTTTTACCAATTAAAGCTTGATTTTTACTAACATAAATTTACAATATAGATTATCACGATTATTTTCGAAAATTCATACTTTCTATGGTCGATAAGTAAATGTTCTTATATTTTGATCATCCCTAACGCAAACGTTTGCGTTTTGAATAAAGAGGTAATAGATAGTTAAACATCAAAACAAGTTGCCGTGAAATGATTCTTGAATGGAGGAGGTTGTTCATGAGAGTCCTTGTATGGAATGAGTTTCGCCACGAGAAAACAAAGCCTGAAGTAGCAAAAGTATATCCGGATGGCATCCATGGTGCAATTGCCGGCTTTTTACAAAGTGAACAGGTCGAGGTGAGGACCGCTACTCTCGATGAAGAAGGGCACGGATTAACCGAGGAAGTACTGGAACGAACCGATGTACTGATTTGGTGGGGCCATGTTGCACATGATGAAGTTCAGGATGAAATCATTGCAAGGGTTCATAAGCGAGTACTCGAGGGAATGGGTCTCATCGTCCTCCATTCTGGTCATTTTTCAAAGATCTTCAAACGATTGATGGGAACGACTTGTGATTTGAAATGGCGGGTGGCGGATGAAAGGGAACGGCTTTGGGTAGTCGATCCGAGTCACCCTATCGTTGATGGAATCGGAGAATATATCGAACTTGAAAAGGAAGAGATGTACGGGGAACATTTTGATATCCCTGCACCAGATCAATTAATATTCGTTAGTTGGTTTGAAGGCGGGGAGATATTCAGAAGCGGTTGCACGTATCAGCGGGGTAAAGGGAGGATTTTCTATTTCCGTCCAGGACATGAAACATATCCTACCTATCATAATCCGGAGATCCAACGTGTGATTAAAAATGCCGTTGATTGGGTCAAGCCGGAATTCGGAATCGCAACGAACTATGGTAAAGCCGAACCGTTGGAATCCATCTCATCCAAAGAGATGAAGTGAAGGAGAGAACAAAATGGGCATAGTGAAGGTAGGAGTCATTGGATGCGGGAGTATCGCAAAAAACAGGCATTTTCCGGAGTATGAATCACATCAGGAAACGGAGATCATTGCCGTTTGTGATATTGTGCCGGACCGGGCGAATGCAGCAGCACAAAGGTATGGAGCTCAAGCATATACTGATTATATAGAACTTTTGAAGAATGAGGAGATTGAAGCGATCAGTGTATGTACACCGAATTACCTGCATGCACGCATCACGGTTGCGGCCTTGGAAGCGGGTAAGCACGTCCTATGTGAGAAACCAATGGCTACTTCTTTAGCAGACGCTGAAAAAATGAATGAAGCAGCAGCGAAAAGCGGCAAAATACTAATGATTGGTCATAATCAGCGTTTTGTTCCCTCTCATCAAAAAGCGAAACAGCTTATTGAGAGCGGGGAAGTAGGGAAGGTCTATAGCTTCCGGACGGCTTTTGGACATTCCGGGCCGGAAACCTGGAGCGTGGACGGACTGGAAAGCTGGTTTTTTAAAAAGGATCAGGCGGTCATTGGGGCAATGGGCGATTTAGGGGTTCATAAAGCTGATTTATTACGGTATATCCTTGGAGAAGAATTTGTTGAAGTGGGAGCCTTTGTGGAAACGACTGCCAAGAAAAACACGGACGTTGATGACAGTGCGGCCTGTATCCTCCGGACGGAGAACGGTATCATCGGAACTCTTACCGCCAGCTGGTCTTATGCAAAAGAAGACAATGCTACGGTCATTTATGCGGAAAAAGCGGTATTGCGCCTTGAAGACGATCCGAAATACTCACTGATCATCCATCATGATAATGGAAAGACAGAAACCATCCAATTAGGAAGCATCCAGACTAATGACTCAGACGGACAGCATGATTCCGAAGTGATCAGCCACTTTGTAAAATGTGTGGTGGACAATGAGGAGCCCCTTGTCTCAGGAGTTGAAGGATTAAAGTCATTAAAAGTCATTCTTGGCGCGATGGAATCAAATGCATCCCGAAAAATCATCCGCTTATAAAGGGGTTAAAAGTCATCATGTACAAATTAAAAATGGGTATTATCGGTGCTGGCGGAATTGCCCAAAAAAGGCATATCCCAGCTTTTCAAAAATTTCAAGATAAAGTGGTTTTATACGCCATTCAGGATATAGATGAAATGAAGGCGCGGGAAGTGGCGCGGGAATTTCATATCGAAAAGGTTTTCACGAATTATGAAGAAATGTTTGCTGAAGTGGATGCTGTTACAATCGCAACGCCAAACAAGTTTCACGCGGAGATTTCCATTGCTGCCCTGCAAGCGGGTGTACATGTGTTATGCGAAAAGCCGATGGCCATTACAACCGAGGAATGTTTAGCGATAACCGAGGCTGCAAACATATCCGGTAAAGTGTTATCGACTGCCTATCATTACCGCTTCATGAAGGAAGCCCAGGCTGCAAAAAAAATGATTCAGGCCGGTGAAATCGGTGAACCGTATGTAGCGCGTGTACAGGCAATCAGGCGGCGCAAAGTCCCTGGCTGGGGAGTTTTTACAAGCAAGGAATTGCAAGGCGGGGGAAGCGTGATCGATTACGGCTGCCATTTGCTCGATTTGGCATTATGGCTGATGGATGACCCAGAACCGATTGAAATCGTAGGTTCGACATATAATTATGTCAGTAAGGGTGTCGATCAGGTCAATTTATGGGGCAATTTCGATGCCTCGGTATTTGAAGTGGATGACCATGCCACGGCATATATCAAATTTGCAAACGGAGCATCTCTATTATTCGAAACATCTTGGGCCGCGAATATCCGTGAAGAAGCAACTGTTTTGAGTTTATCCGGAACGCAGGGCGGACTTGATGTATTTCCGCTGGTCTTGAATCAGGCTAAGCACGGCATGCTTTTAAACAGTGAGGCAGTATGGATGCCAGGAGAGGATACACCAGACCTGCAACAGGCAGAGAACTTTATTAACAGCTGCCTGGGGTTAGCAGAACCATTGGTAAAACCATCGGAAGCCATGAAAGTTTCGAAAATAATCGAAGCCATCTATCAAAGCTCGGCAAGTGGGAAGGTCATGAGCATAAATTAATGAAAAGGTGAGGTGGGGCATGTGAAATTAGGGATCTTTACAGTGCTATTTGCTCAAAAATCATTCGAGGATATGCTTGATTATGTCGCGGATTCCGGATTGAAAACAGTTGAAATCGGTACAGGCGGGTATCCAGGGAATATCCATTGTCCACTCGATGAACTGCTCCAGAGTGAAGAAAAGCGCCAAAAATACCTCGAAGCCGTTCAAACAAGAGGGTTAACGATCAGTGCATTCAGCTGCCATGGCAATCCAATCTCTCCTGATGAAGCCTTCGCTAAAGAAAGTGATGAAACACTGATCAAAACAATCAAGCTTGCATCCTTACTGAACGTACCGGTAGTCAATACCTTTTCTGGTACAGCGGGTGATCACGAAGGAGCTAAATATCCAAACTGGCCCGTAGCCCCATGGCCGAATGAGTATACAGATGTGCTGAAATGGCAATGGGAAGAAAAATTGATCCCTTATTGGAAGAAAGTGGCCGCCATTGCTGATGAACACAATATAAAAATCGGCCTTGAACTGCATGGGGGCTTTCTCGTCCACACCCCCTACACCTTGTTAAAACTGCGGGAAGCTACATCTGATGCAATAGGCGCCAACCTTGATCCAAGCCATCTTTGGTGGCAGGGCATTGAACCAGTCGGTGCCATCAAAATCCTAGGGAAAGCGGGAGCAATCTACCACTTCCACGCAAAAGACACATACCTGGATCAGGATAACATCAATATGTACGGATTGACCGATATGCAGCCTTATGGGAATATCCAGAGCCGTGCCTGGAACTTCCGCTCTGTAGGATGCGGCCACAGCCTGCAAGAGTGGTCCGACATCATGAGCGCCCTTCGCACATACGGTTACGATTACGTCGTCAGCATCGAACACGAAGATCCGCTGATGTCAGTTGAAGAAGGATTCCAACGGGCCGTAACCAATCTGAAAACTGTACTCATCAACGAAAGTCCAACTGATTTATGGTGGGTATAATTTAGAGCCGATAACGAGCAGCCTAAAGCAGGTTGCTTTTTATTTTCGCTCTTACTCGTGAAAAAGTGGAATTCATGAGTAAAAGCGTGGAATTCACGAGTAAAAGTGCAAAACTCACGAGTAAAACAGCATAATTCACGAGTAAAAGTGCGAAACTTACGAGTAAAACAGCATAATTCACGAGTAAAAGTGCGAAACTCACGAGTAAAATAGTATAATTCACGAGTAAAAGTGCAAAACTCACGAGTAAAACAGCATAATTCACGAGTAAAAGTGAAATTCACAAGTAAAATAGTATAATTCACGAGTAAAAGTGCAAAACTCACGAGTAAAAGTGCGAAACTCACGAGTAAATGCATAAATCTCACGAGTAAAACCATGAAACTCACAGCAAAATTTACATCGGATGTTTCCAATGGAGAGAGCAGGTTAAAAAAAATCAATTTGACAGTCACCATCTGCGTGTTACAGCATACCTTGTAGTAAGTAACACGAGATACCAATATCACCGAGTAGTGAAGTTGCAAAATATTATTAAGAAAAAAAGTTGACACCCCTGCTACTCGGTGTTACAGTTTAGTTGTAATGAGTAATACTAAATAGCGTGAATTCCCAAAAGCTATTCAGTATAAAAATTCCTCTCGGAACACGTTATAAAAATAAGTCACAAAATAGAGGAGGCTCTGAACATGGAAAATTTAACTGAAATGCTGAAGGGTTCGCTGGAAGGCTGCGTGCTGGAAATCATCAGCCGCCATGAAACCTATGGCTACGAGATTACCCGCCGCCTGAACGAGCTTGGATTTACTGAAGTCGTGGAAGGTACGGTCTACACCATCCTCGTGCGATTAGAAAAGAAAAAACTGGTGAACATAGAGAAGAAACCGTCAGATATGGGGCCGCCCCGCAAGTTTTACTCACTTAATGAGGCTGGCCGCCAGGAACTTGAATTATTTTGGAAAAAATGGGATTTTGTATCATCGAAAATCAATGTCTTAAAGTCAATCTAGCTTCATAAGATATTCCGTACGCTAATTTTGCAGTGTCTTGTTAAAAAGGAGGAAAAATAACATGATGGAATTATTCAAAAAAATGATAGGTGATAAAAAAGAGTATAAAATGATGATGACACGGGTTGAAGCTCTTCCAGAGGACTACCAATTTGTATTTAAGAAAATTCAAAACTATATGTGGAATTTCTCAGCGGGCAACGGGATGGATATGCTGCACATGCAGTATGAATTAATCGAGTTGTTCGAAGCCGGTGCTGCGGAAGGCAGGCAAGTGCTGGAAATCACCGGAGACGACGTAGCGTCCTTTGCCGACGAACTAGTGGCAAATGCTAGAACCTATTTCGCCAAGTATCGTGAAGATTTGAATGACAGTATCATGAAGCGATTGGGAAAAAATAAATTCAATAAATAATTCCGACTGAATAGCTGGTTACAAATGTGAAATGCCACCTTTGCTATTCAGTTATATTTTAACTCGGTAGTAAGTTATACAGATTATCAGTCAGACTAAATAGAGAACTATAGGCAATTTAGTTCCGCTAGGCGCTCGGAAGGATAAATACGAATCTTACATGCGGCATTACTGCGCTATTAAAAGGAGGAAAAAGCATGAGCAATGCAGTGATTTCTGTAAAAGGGTTAAAAAAGTCATTTAAAGACAATGAAGTCTTAAAGGAGGTGGATTTTGAGGTGGGGCGTGGCGAAATTTTCGCACTGCTGGGCTCAAATGGAGCGGGCAAGACGACGACGGTCAACATCCTCTCGACGCTGATGAAGTCCGATGGCGGCGAAGTAGGTATTTGCGGCTTTGACGTTCAGCATGAACCGGATCATGTTCGCCAGAGCATCAGCCTGACAGGGCAGTTTGCAGCTTTAGATGGCATGCTCACCGGGCGGGAAAACCTGCTGATGATCGCCAAGTTGCGGGGAGTTTCCAATCCCGCTCAAGTCGCCGACAATCTGCTTGCGAGATTCAGCCTGACCGATGCGGCCAACCGCCGGGCGGATAAATATTCGGGCGGGATGAAGCGCCGGCTTGACATCGCCATGAGCCTGATCGGGACGCCAGCAGTCATTTTTCTCGACGAACCGACGACAGGGCTTGACCCCGAAGCCCGGATTGAAGTCTGGGATACGGTCAAGGAGCTAGCTGGCGGCGGCACGACAATTCTGCTGACAACACAGTACCTGGAGGAAGCCGAACAACTGGCGGACCGTATCGCCATCCTGCATGGCGGAAAAATCATCTCGACCGGGACCCTTACTGAACTCAAGGAGATGTTCCCGCCAGCGAAAGTAGAGTACATCGAGAAGCAGCCGACATTGGAGGAAATTTTCCTCGCAATCATCGGCAAAAAGGAGGAAATGTAAATGAATAGCAAAACAGGGGTATTACTAGGGCGTTTAATGCGCAATATCATGCGCAGCCCGGATACGATTATCACGGTGGCGATTACGCCGATTATGATGATGTTGCTGTTTGTCTACGTATTTGGCGGCGCCATAGAGGCAGGCACCGAC
Source organism: Bacillus sp. ISL-78 (assembly GCF_018613455.1). Lineage (NCBI taxonomy): Bacteria > Bacillati > Bacillota > Bacilli > Caryophanales > Bacillaceae > Bacillus > Bacillus sp. ISL-78. The sequence continues at coordinate 327,831 of NZ_JAGGQC010000002.1, read as the reverse complement.
AACTACGTCAATTATTTATTGCCGGGAATCTTACTGATGGCTATCGCATCCGGCGTCGCTTACACTTCCGTGCGACTGTTTACGGATGTAAAGAGCGGGTTGATGGCGCGTTTCATTACCATGCCCATCAAGCGCTCGTCAGTATTGTGGGCTCACGTGTTGACCTCGCTAGTATCCAATTTGCTTACTGTCGTCGTGGTTATCCTCGTCGCACTCTTGATGGGCTTCCGTTCCAGCGCTGATATCCTGGATTGGCTAGCGGTAGTTGGGATAATCGTATTGTTTACGCTGGCTCTGACATGGCTGGCGGTCATTCCTGGATTGACAGCGGGCTCTTTGGAAGGGGCGACAGCCTACTCGTACCCGCTGATTTTCCTGCCGTTTATCAGTTCGGCCTTTGTCCCCACCGAGACCATGCCTAAAATTGTCCGTGCGTTCGCCGAGAACCAGCCAGTGACTTCAATCGTGAATGCGATTCGTGCCCTTTTGTATGAAGGGTCTGTTGGGAACGATATCTGGATTGCGCTTGCCTGGTGTGTCGGCATCATGGTCATCGCTTACTTCTTCGCCAGTAGAGTATTTAAACGCCAGTTTGGGTAAGTTCATCATTTATCGGATTGGTCATTTCATAGTCAGCGGATGCGATGAATGCATCACATGGAAGACTGCTTAAATGCCGGGGCAACCATCTATGAAATCATGGAAACCTTAAAATTGGTGTGATTGGTGGCGGCGACTTATCCCATCATGAGATTAGCCATACTAGCTTTATAGAGTTTACAGGAAAAGGGTAGTGGTCATTCGCAGAAGAGAATGAAAAGAATAAAGCCCATAGATGCAATTGACAGGAAAAGAGTAGTTTCAGAAACAAAAACAATTCCTTTCAGTATCATAAAATGAGTGGAGCTCACGAGTAAATCTGTGGAATTTACGAATGAAAGTGCGGAATTCACGAGTAATAGCGTTGCGAGTAAATCTGCAAAACTACGAATAAAAGCAAAATGATTGCTGAAAATAATCCTGAAATTAAAAAAGCGATGCCCCCGGAATTCTGGGGGCATCTTCATTATCATCGTTTCCTAGGGGAATAATCCAATTCCTTAAATAGTTCCGTTAATTCATCCTCGGTCAGGTCGCGCCATTGTCCGATCGCCAGTCCGTCCAGGTGGATGTTCATGATGCGGATTCGATGTAAATCACGGACTTCATAACCTAGTGCGGAGCACATACGGCGAATTTGTCTGTTCAGTCCTTGCATCAACGTGATGTTAAATGTGTATTTGGTCAACTGCTCAACTTTACAAGGAAGTGTTTTCGTATCCAAAATCTCTACTCCGGATGACATATCTTTGATGAAGGAAGCGGTAAGTGGCTTATCCACGGTTACGATATATTCCTTTTCATGTTTGTTTTCTGCACGAAGGATTTCATTAACGATATCTCCATCATTTGTAAGAAGGATCAGACCGCTTGAGTCTTTGTCCAGACGTCCGATATGAAAAATGCGAAGCGGGTGATTTACAAAATCAACGATGTTCCCTTTTATGTGTTTTTCGGTCGTACTTGTAATCCCTATCGGTTTATTCAGTGCAATATAGACATTTTGCTGTTCGACTTTTATCGGCTTGCCGTCCACCCGGACATCATCGCCGGGTTCAGCTTGACTGCCGAGCTCAGCTACAGTGCCATTAATCGTCACACGGCCCTCGGCTATCCACTTGTCTGCGCCTCGTCGCGAGGTAATTCCGGATTCACTGATAAATTTATTGATCCTCAACTAAAGCACACCTTTACATTCAGATTTTCTTCTTTAAAGGATAACGTAAATCAAGGTGCATAGACAAGGGGAAAAGAGAAGAAAGTGTTCGTTGATGTGTATCACTGAATGCCCTTTACATGTTCTTAGTGACAGCTGAAGGATCTGCTTTTTTCTTTTTGCTTGTCAGGTAGACGCCGAGGAAAACAAGGAGGCCACCGAGGGTTTGGATGGTCGTAATCGCATGACCCAAAATAAGGCTAAGAATGGCGGTAAATACTGCAATCAGATTTAGATAAATCCCAGCCTGGCCGGCATTGATATGGCGAAGGGAAATATTCCAGAAAATAAATGAGCCGACAGAAGGGAAAATCCCGATATATAAGAGACCGGTGAGGGCTTTACTGCTTAAATCAAGGTTCATTCCCGAGCCAATGGCATATGGAGCAATGAGAAACAAACCGAGAAGCACGGAAACGGCAGTGGCTGAGATGATCGGAATGTTTTTCAGTTTTTTACCGATTATAGAATAGAAGGTCCAAACGAGAATCGCCAGGATCATCAATAGGTCGCCTTTATTATAATTGAGCTGGAATATATCCAGAAGGTGTCCTTTTGTTAAGACCAATAAAACGCCGAATAAAGATATGATAAGTCCAAGTGCATGGATGGAGGAAATTTTCTCCTTTAACAGCAAAGCGGAAAAAAGAACAATTAATGCAGGGTTTATGGAATTGACAAGAGCTGCATTCATGGAAGTTGTATAGGTCAGAGCCCAATAAAGGAAAAAATTATAACTGATGATTCCGAGCACACCCATGATTAATAACAATTTCCAGGCTTTCCATACACTCTTCCAGTCTGGTTTTTCAATCCATTGCGCTAAAGGAAACAATAAGAAAACGGCGATTAGCCATCGCGCAAATGTTAGTTGGATCGGGGAAAGTTCGGTCACAACGTACTTTCCGAATATATAATTACCGGCCCAGAACAAATTTGCCAAGATAAGAAATAAAATAACAATAGATTTTTTCATTCATCAGACTGCCTCTCCCTGAATTTATGGAATATTCACTAAATATAGCAAAATAGGGGTACCTAAGCAAAATAGGGGGCCTATCAGTCAAATTTGGATGAACCACTGAACAGGATAAAAAGGCCGTTCAACTTTAGCTGAACAGCCTTTTCACACATCTATATTAAGCGAAAATGGCACTGATTTCGGCGATTTCATCCATGGTTAGTTCGACGTCCAATGCTTGTAGGTTGCGTGTGACCTGTTCTGGTTTTTTCGCTCCGGGAATCAGTACATCTATCGAGTGCCTCGTTAAATACCAAGCTAATACGACATCGGCGACATCGGTATGCTTCCTGGTGGCGATCGCCCGTACTTCTTCCACTTTTTGCAGGTTGCTTACAAAGGCTTGTCCTTGGAAAAGCGGACTTTTTGCCCGGCCGTCATCGAATGTTGATTCCTGATTATATTTGCCGCCGAGCAAACCGGAAGCAAGGGGGAAATAAGGAATGAAGGAAATATCATTTTCGGCTGTATATGGCAGCAGGTCTTGTTCTGCCTCCCGTTTGAATAGATTGTACTCGGATTGCAAGACATCGACATAGCCGTCTTTATTCGCTTCCTTCAATTGTTCGAACGAAAAGTTCGAGACGCCGATTGACTTGATTTTGCCTGCATCCTTCAATTCCTTTAAGGCACCTACTGCTTCATCTTTAGGGGTATCACCATCAGGGAAATGGATATAGAATAGGTCGATGTAGTCTGTTTGGAGCCTTTTTAGACTCGAATCCACGGCATCTTTCAGAAAAGCCGGAGAGTTATCGAAGACGATGCTGCCATCGACAAATTTATGTGCTCCTTTAGTGGCAAGGACTATGTCCTCGCGTTTGCGACTCTCTTTAAGGATTTCACCGATAAGTTCTTCTGAACGTTCAGGACCGTAAATGTAAGCTGTATCCCAAAAGTTGATTCCTTCTTCCAATGCCGTTCTCAAAACATCCCTTCCTGTATCCTCACTTAGATTAGGGAAAAGGTTATGTCCGCCAATTGCATTCGTGCCAAGGCCAATCGGATTTACATACAGATCTGTTTTACCGATACGGGTTTGTTTAGACATATTACTTATCATCTCCTTTGAACCCATCATAACAAAAAGTGGTTGCCGATTTCCAAAATAAAGCAGTGCATGCGTACACAAAATAAGCAGATGATCTGTAAAATCACCTGCTTATTTCATTATAATAGTGTTTCGATTTCCAACTCCTCAGCTGGAGCTGTTTGTCCGATTTGACTGAGCAGAACGCCAAGGGCCGTACCGACGAGAGCAGGGATGATCCACTCCATGCCGTAAGCGGAAAGGGGAAGGACATCAGTCAAGGTTTGCACGGGTCCTAATTGTAAGCCAAAAGCATTCAGCCCATCCAACAAGGCGAAAACTCCAGTGAAAATCATTGCACTGCGATAAACCTTCTTCGGGTTTTTGAAATGACGGCTGAAGAATGTCAGGACAATCAGGACGATCGTTAGCGGATAAGCCATCACAAGGAATGGTACCGATACTTTCAGAATTTGATTCAGACCCATATTTGAAAGGATGAAACCGACGATTGTTACAATCAGAATGACGGTTTTATATTTCAGCTTGGGGAAAAGTTTCGAGAAATACTGTCCGCAAGCAGTCGTCAACCCGACGACGGTGGTGAAGCATGCCAAAGTGAAAATGATGCCAAGAAGGACCTTCCCGCCAGTTCCTAGTAAAAGGGTGGAAGCGACAGTGAGGATATCCGTTCCGTTTTCGAATGACCCACCGGCCGCCATGCGTGCTCCCATTATACCTAAGGAGATATAAACTAAAGAAAGCAAAACACCAGCGATGAGACCCGCTTTGACTGTATATCTCGTCAATTGTTTTCGTTCGGAAATCCCCCTTTGCTGGATTGAAGTAAGGATGACGATCCCAAAGGCCAATGCAGCTAGAGCATCCATCGTGTTGTAGCCTTCGATGAACCCTTTTGAAAAGGCTCCAGCAGCATATGCTTCGGTTGGAGCTTGGAAAGGTGCATCAAGCTTTACGAACCCAACAACACAGAGAATGACCATGGACAAAAGTAGAACGGGCGTGATCCAGCGACCCATGAAGGTTTCCATTTTTTCCGGATTCAATGAAATGGCATAAACGATGATGAAAAATACGGTTGTGAACATGAATAGAAATAGTGGTTGATCCATTGAGTCGCCAAGATACGGCTTGAAGCCCATTTCATAGGCAACATTCGCATTCCGCGGAATGGCCAGAAACGGCCCGATGCTTAAATAGATTACGACCATGAACAACGTGCTGAATAGGGGATGTACTCGGGCACCGATGGTTTGTGCCCCGCCTTTAACAAGTGAGACTGCAAGAAGCACCAAAATTGGCAGGCCGACTCCGGTGGCGACAAAACCGGCGATGGCTGGCCAGAAAGAATTTCCAGAAGATGCTCCTAAAAATGGAGGGAATATGAGATTCCCGGCTCCGAAAAACATTGAGAAAAGCATAAGGCCGATAAATAATGTGTCTGTTTTTTTCATGGTGATTTCTCCTTTTTTTAAAATGATAACTCCCGCCGACTGGCCTGAAAAAGGCTAATTAAAGTGTTTCGTGCAAATAAAAAACTCGCCCCTGAAAAATCAGGGACGAGTTTGTGCTCGCGTTACCACCCATATTCCGCACTTCAAAGAAGCTGCGGCACTCAGTCAACGTACGAATTCATACGTGATCCATTGTAACGGCGGAAACCCGTCAAAGCCTACTGCATTTTCAGCTTTGCATCTCAGAGATGATTTTCGGATAGGCCTTGGACATCGACTTCCACCACATGTCGACTCTCTGTGGAACAGGGTTCTCATCTTACTCTTTCTCTTCATAGATTTTATAATATAAAGATAATTTAGCAAATTCTGATTACGAAGTCAACATAATTTATCATTAATCCTTTCATAGGAGCAGGAAATTAGTCCCCATTTGGCGAAACCAACTTTATCAAGAGTGTTTTTTGAAGAAGAATAGGATATTACTCCCTATTATCTTTCTAATCGCAACTATATTATAATAGAAGGCAGAACACTAAAGGAGACAACAACATGTCTGAAAATAAAAAATTAAGCCTGGCGGATGCAGTCAAACAAAAACTGGCTCAAAAGCAAGCAGGATCAAGTAAAGATAAACTGGAAACAGGCGTTGTGAAGAAAACGAAACAGCTTAAAAGCCAGTTGACCAAAAAGCCGAATAACCAACGTAAGCGTACAGGGGTATAATCCTAATTCGTCAAAGGACAAGTACTGTTCGGAGCTTATCATTGAGCAGTTACCTTTCATGAATGAGGGTACTGCTTTTTTATATGAATGCACAAATGGGGATTAAGTAATGGACGAGCCAGAGTGATTTTGTTTTTTACCGTTTATAGGTAAGTTGAAGGGCTGGGCTACTGGTCATTTAGCGGGATGGAGAATGGTTCGCTCACTTCTAGCTGATATGTGGTAAAACTAGAAAAACATATTTTCTCGAAAATGGAAATGACATCTCTGTATCGGTTTATTAAAAACATTACAGTTCCAGTTGTTTCTGTTTTAAAATTGTAAGAGTGGTGACATGTTGTTACCATATTGTTTTGCTAAAATAACATTTTAAGGTTTTGTAAATGATTTTTTAACTAAAGGAACCTATAAATTAATATTAGGTCTGCTATGAGTCTTATAGAATCAGTGATTATCCTTTAATTGAAAATATGAAATATATCGGGGGAATAAAGATGGACGAACGTCTGATCGGAAAAAAATATTATGAAACGATGCTAGAGGATACAAGGAAGCACCCCATTCAAGCTTTGGGTGAAATGTTCCTCGTGGAACAAAAAAAGGAAAGATCCGATTTAACCGCAATTAGATTTGCTCAAGGAGAGGTATATTTTCAGCACCATGACTATGAAGCAGCCATTTTTAAATGGGAAAACATAGAAGGGGAACTTGGTTCATGGGCGAAGAAAAACATCGCTGATGCGTATTTTGAATTGGAAATGTATTCAACCGCAGAGGATATCTATAAATCCGTCGATACGGATGAAGCTGTCTTGAAAACAGAAGTTCTTTTGCAGCTGTTTTCCCTGTACATAGTGGAATCGAGAAATGATTTGGCTTCCAAAGTCGTGAAAGAAGCAGTCGAGTTTCAACCAGACTACCCGAATGTCACTGAAATCGCACGCGCCTTTTTTGAAGAACAAAAGGATTGGAACAGTGCGGTGGTATTAGCGGCGAATGAAAGTATCCGTACAGAGTCAATGGGCTGGTTCGATGTGCTGAAAACGTATATCCAGCAGGGTGTTGCCCAATCGATGGAGCCGGATTATTTCTCAACTGTCCTTGGTTCGCTATACACACTCGACCAGGAACGTTTCGAGAAAATGACGGTTGCCCTTTGGAAAAATTATAAATATACGGATGCTTATTTCGAATGGTTAAGAGTGATTAATAATTTGATAGATACCATCGAATTGAACCATGCAGATGTATGGGATGAGCTTTCCGTCTATTACAGGGATGCATATGCAGGTTTGTTAGAAGGAAAGCATCTAATCAAAGAATTAAGTCCTGTCGTGCCAAGGTTGCTGGAAAACTGGCTCAAAATCGCAGACGGGGAGCTTTCGCTGTTTGCGGCGGCATCCACGTTGTCCTGGAATGAAATCTTCCCGGATACGATCAATGCGCTGGTCATTCAGGATGCAGAGAGCCTGCTTTCGAAATCGCCTAAATTGGGAGGAGGACTGGAAGCGGGAGAGAAACTGTTCAATTCCATTATCCAGTGGGCTGAAGATAATGATTTAAGGGTTGGAAATAAGCTTAAATGGATGGTGGAAGGGCTTAAAGATACCAGCAATTTCAATCTCCTTCTTGCAGGAAGTACAGGAAATGGCAAGACATCCTTTATTCAGTCAATCGTTGGAGAGAGCATTGCTGCTGAGGACCATTCTTCCTTAGTCAGTGTCAAAGACGGGGATGATTTGGAAATCCTTGAAATTACCGATACAGATAGCAAAGTTGTCGAGGAGCTAACTGATTTGGATGAAACACGCCGTCAGCGCGGGACTATAGTCGATGTGAAAATCATCAGTGACTACCTAAGAAATAATCATTTGCGATTATTGGATACACCGGGGTTCAATGGGGAACAAAGCGTGGAATCCGATTTCCAAGGCTATTTACATGGCAGTGATGGCCTGATGTTCGTTCTTGACGCCCGGGCTCCTTTCACCGGCAGCGAAAGGGATCTGTTATTGGAAATTCAAATGATGGCACCTAAACTGCCGATCCATTTCCTATTAAATAAAATGGATACGATATACAGTGATCAGGTCGCAGTCCGGATGGAAGATGAAACATGGGATAAAGTGAATGCATATTTCCCGAATGCGAAAGTGTTCGCTTTCTCCAAACATTATGACAGCAGGCAGCAATTGAAGGACCTTTCAGCCTTCCTTCAATCGAATTATCAAGATGATAATTGGAAGGAAAGAAGATCTGAAAAAATCCTGGCATTCATTCGTAAAACCTTATCTTATCTATTAGAAAAACGGGTTGCCAATGAGCGGAAATGCGAGCATTCCATCTCTTGGAATGAGCAGATGGAAGTCAAACTGAATGGAGCGGTCAATCAACTGGCTGATCTGGAAAAAGAAAAAAGTGAAAATATCATAAGGTCGTATCGTTCGCTTAAGGACGAAGTGAAAAGTCAGCTTTATTCAAAAATTCCTGAATTACTGAGGGATTGCTCTAAAACGTTAACGGAAAGCAGTGATTTCAGTCAGGTCCATGTACAGTTAAACCAGGAAATGAATGAGCGGATTCAAAACTTCATTTCTGACAAGATCATGCCTCAATATTACCGTTCTCTTCAAGATTGGATTGCCAGTTCCCAAATGGAGTTCTCACAAAGCCAGCAGTTCATGGATGAGATGAGTGCCGGATTCAATGAATTATACAAAGAAGAACGGATTACACTGGCAGGTGACTTCAGGGTATTGGATGACTGGCGTCGTGATGCCGACCGGATGACAAGCAGTATCCGCATCGAAAACGTTAATATCCTTTTGCGCAGGACTCCATCACAATTGCTGCTTAAAGGAGCAGGGAAACTATTTGGGGCGATACCGCAAAATAAGGCCAATATGTACAATCGTTACAAGAAATACCTGGAAAGTGAAGATTACCTGGATGTTGCCGAAATGATCACGGAACGTTTCCTCACCCAATTTGGATTGTTTGAAAAGTCATTGGATCGGGACATCTCACTTTTCTATCGCAGTTCATTTGCTTTACTTCAAAAAACGATAGAGCAGACGCAGACTGAAATAAAAGACTACCAGGCTGCATTGGAGCATATGAAAGAAAATCCGGAAGTTTACCGTGATCCGATCACGTTGTTCGAGGTGAAATTAAGGCAGTTGGAGAGGCTTGAAAAAATCGAGAAAAAGCGTCTAGCCCAGCTTCAAAGAAAATAAAAATAACAGGAAACATTTCAAATATTCAAAAATCTATTGACTTTACGACTATATCCCTATAAAGTGATAATTACGAAAACGTAACACAATATATCTCTTATCAAGAGTGGCGGAGGGACTGGCCCTAAGATGCCCAGCAACCGTTCCATTAGGAATTGGTGCTAAATCCTGCAAAACAGAAATGTTTTGACAGATAAGAGAGGGACAAGTCTGCAAAACAGCCGATTAAACCTCTCTATATTAGAGAGGTTTTTATTTTGGGATTTACACCGACTTAACTGATAAGACTAATCAGAAAACATGGAGGGAAACAAGATGAGAAGGTCTATTAAAGGGATATTCATTTCTGCCATCGCTTCGGCTTTGCTTTTAACGGGTTGCTCTGCAGGGCAGAGTTCCACAGAATCGAAGAAAGAAGAAAAAGTATCATTTGAAAATGTCCCGGAGAGATTTGCTGATGGCGATGGAGCCAAAATCAAAGTAATCCGTAAAATTGGCGGTGATGATCATACTGCCCAATACCTGGCGGGGGCGAAAGAAGAAGGAGAAGCACTGGGGTTTCAAGTCGATACGTACACAGCCAATGGTGATACGGCCAAATTCCATGATGCGATAGCACAGGCTTTGGAGGAAGATTACGACGGCTATATCATTTCACATGGTGATGATGCTGCAACTGTAAATGACGTTCAGAAGTTGGTTGATGCAGGTAAAAGCGTTGTCACATTCGATTCAATAAGCGACCTATCTAAAATAGAGGGCGTGACATTAACTTCACAAGATGATGAAGCGCTGGCAACACTGGCTTTCGATAAGCTGATAAAAGAACAGAAAGGTGAAGCGGCAATTGCCTATCTTTGGGTGGATGGTTTTCCTCCAATGGTAAGAAGAAATGCAGTCTATCAGGAAAAATTAAAAGAAAATCCTGGGATTAAAGAAGTCGAAAGGTTCGGAGTGGCATCCGCTGATACTTCGGTGCAGACACAAAATGCTGTAGCCGCAATGCTGAATAAATACCCTAAAGGTAAATTGGATGCCATTTTCGCAACATGGGATGCCTTTGCTATCGGTGCAGCCCGGGCGATTAAAGAAGCGGGCCGCGATGAAGTGAAGATATATGGAATTGATGTTTCGAATGCAGATCTTCAGGAGATCCAATCGGCTGATAGCTCATGGTCCTATACGGCAGCAGTCGATCCAAAGTTGATCGGTGCAGTGAATATGAGGATATTGGCTAAAAAATTAGCGGGTGAAGAAACGCCGCAAACATATGATTTGGAGGCATCACTTATTTCGCAAAAGCAAATCCAAGCTTCAAAAGAAGCTGTAAACATGGCAAACCTGTCAGATATTGTCGATGGATGGGGTGTATCGGCGGAATTTGAAGAAGATTGGATGAAGGTATTGAAAGATCATTATAAAAAGTAAAAAGAGACACTCTCTTCCCTGCGAAGGGAGTGTCTGTTCCATAAGGGGGAATGGACATGGGCAAGCAACTAGAAATGAAGATGATTTCGATTGAATTTCCGGGGGTGAAGGCGCTGAGTGATGTTGATTTTTCCGTACAATCAGGGACAGCCCACGCATTGGTCGGTGCAAACGGAGCAGGGAAATCGACGTTAATGAAAGTTTTATCGGGAGCCCATGTTCATTATTCAGGTGACATTTTTATTGATGGGATGAAGCGGGATATCCGCTCGCCAAAAGCTGCTCAGGAACAGGGCATTCAAATAGTTCATCAGGAAGTGGATACCGCCCTCATCCCTTATTTAACAGTTGGGGAAAATGTAATGTTGAATGATATGGTCCAAAACATGGGAAAAAAACAAAGGGTACATTGGAAAGAACTGCACAACAAAGCCACTTCTATTCTTGAAGATATGAAAATTCATGTCCCTTCGAAAAAGTTGGTTAGAGACCTGACCTTGGCTGAAAAACAGATGGTCCTGATAGCAAGAGCCGTTTCGACAGAATGCAAATTCCTGATTCTCGACGAGCCAACTGCTCCGTTAAGTCATACGGAGACGACGGAACTTTTTCGAATTGTAAATGAATTAAAGCAAAAAGGCGTGGCAATCATTTTCATTTCACATCGTCTGCCTGAGATTTTTGAAATCTGTGAGGAAATTACGATCATGAGGAATGGGGAGCGTGTCACTTGTCGAAAAATCGAGGACATAACCCGTGCCGAAGTGGTAGAGAACATGCTTGGGAAAACCATGGATGAACAGTTTCCTGAAGTGAATGCTTCGATTGGAGACGTAATTCTGGAAGTGAACGGATTGTCAGATGCCGAGAAGGTTAAGAATGTCAATCTGAATATTAAAGCAGGCGAGATAATCGGCTTGGCTGGGTTGGTCGGGGCTGGGAAAACGGAGCTGTGTAAAACCCTTTTCGGTCATACGTCCATCACAGCGGGTGAAGTCATCCTGAATGGTCGAAAGCTTTCTCTGAAATCACCGCATGAAGCAGTAAAAAGCGGGCTGGCACTTGTACCTGAGGAACGCAGGAAAGAAGGGGTCCTTGTACAGGAGTCAGTCTCGGCAAACTTGACTGCAGCCAGTCTTGGCAAATTCTGCAAAACATTCAGTTTCGTCGATCGTAAGGCGGAAAAGGAAAAGGCGAAGGAAATGATCGCAAGTATTGGCATTAAAACTCCTTCAGGGGAAGTAAAGGCCGAAAACCTATCCGGTGGTAACCAGCAAAAAGTTGCCATTGGAAAATGGCTTATGGCAGATGCGGATGTATACATATTCGATGAACCAACGAAAGGGGTCGATGTCGGATCCAAGAAGGATATATTCGAATTGATTGCAAAGCTTGCAAGGAATGGAAAAGCGATCATTTATGCATCCTCCGAGCTTTCCGAAATCATTGGCATTACCAACCGGACCTATGTGTTATATGACGGGAGCACTGTCATCGAATTAGAAACAAGCAAAACGAATGAAGAAGAACTACTATTCTACTCAACAGGAGGTAAATAGGATGAGCATACCCATTCCTGTTACACAGACAGCGAAAGCTAAGAAAAAGGTGGAGCTATTCGACTTTTTCTATAAATACGGCACAATATTGACGATTATCATTCTGATTGGAATTTTCGCCGTATCCAATCCATCTTTCATCCAAACGTCTAACCTGATAAACATCCTGCGTTCCATTTCAATCGTGACCATCATTGCGATCGGCATTACGATATCACTGACCGTGGATGGCTTCGACCTTTCCGTCGGCTCCGTCGCATCATTGGCCAATGCCATCGTCATCTCGATGTTTGTCTGGTTTTCTCAGGATACATTCATCGCCATATTAGCTGCGGTCGGTGCCTCACTTTTCGTAGGGGCTTTGAATTCATTCATGATCGTTAAATTGAGAATTCCCGACATGCTGATGACATTGGCTACCATGTTCATTATTCAGGGAATTGCCCTTACTTATACAAAAGGGGCCACGGTTTCGCAAAATATGGTCATGCCCGACGGGACATTCGCAACAGGACTGATCAGCCCGCTTTTCGCCAAAATTGGCCAAGTACCATGGATAATCCTGATCATGGCCGTCATTGTGATAGCGACCCATATCTTTTTGACTTATACGAAGCACGGTCGTTATATGTACATTATTGGGGGAAATAAGGAAGCGGCGAGACTTTCCGGGATATCGGTTAATAAATACAAAAGCCTTGCCTATCTGATATCAGCTTTATTTGCTGCAATCGGCGGAATTGTCCTTGCTTCAAGGGTCATGACATCGGAAATCAATTCAGGGTCCCCCTATTTAATGGATGCCGTTGCAGCAGCCTTCATTGGTTCCTCCGTTTTAGGAGCGGGAAAACCGAATGCCTTTGGAACCTTCATCGGTGCAGTCCTGATCGGAATCCTTCAAAATGGGCTGATCATGATGTCCGTTCCGTATTACGCGATGGATATCGTCAAAGGAACAGTGCTGGCCCTTGCGCTCGCGGTAACCTATTACAAGCAAAAACATTAAAAAGAATTCGTTACGTTACTCTACGGAAATCCAAAAATATGAAAAAATCCTGTTGTAATGCAACAGGATTTTTCCTTTTTAAAAAGGGATGGGTTAAGATCGTCATCATTTTAATTACGCAAAAAGGTTGGCAGGAGCACTTTTTGAACCCTCATTTTGGAGTATAAAGATTGACCGCAATGTAATTTTTATTGGAACCTTATTTACCTTTTAATAAGATTGATAATGATCTATTGTAAAGTATGAACATTCATATCATATACTTATCTAAAGGAGAGTGTAGACTTATGCGCGAAACCTGTGTTCCGGCAGGTGTGAAACCAAATGAAACTGGCTTTGGATATACGCTGTCCTTGATAGGCGGCAAATATAAAATGATCATAATGTATTGGCTGTCAGAAAATAAGGTCATGCGTCATAATCAGCTGAAGCGAAGTATCGGTACCATTTCCTTTAAAACGCTAAGCATCATGTTAAAAGAGTTGGAGGCAGACGGCCTTATCATACGCAAGGAATTTCCCCAAATACCTCCAAAAGTAGAATATTCATTATCTGAACGTGGTCTATCTCTCATCCCATTGTTAAATATGATGTGCGAGTGGGGAGAGAAAAACAGTTTGCCAGTTCAGGAGACTAAACAGCAGTAGGTGTAGCTATTTGGTTAAATCAAAAGAAGTATTTCCCTGACAAGGAAATACTTCTTTAATGAACTGCCTATTAAAGGTTATCGACAAAATTCAAATAATCTTGTGCGCTTTTTTTCAATTCGCTCAAGGATGGCTCATTTTCAGCACCATAAAACGCAAAGAATGAACGATAATCTGCATTGCAGTATAGGAAGGTAGTTTCAAAGGGAGATAATAAATGTTCAAGTGTATAGCGATATCTTCCTTCTTCACTATAATCCTCTTTGCTAATTCCGGCAGATACAGCTAAAGCAGCTTTGCGATTCTTTAATTTATCCCCTCCATTTGAACCATAAGCCCAACCATAAGTAAAAACATCGTCAAGCCATCTTTTTAGGAGAGGCGGACAATTAAACCAATAAAAAGGGAACTGTAAAACAAGATTACTATGCGATTCGATTAATTGCTGTTCTTCTTCCGCATTAATGTTTCCGTCAGGGTAAACCTTATACAATTCGTGTACTGTATACTTTTCCGGATATTTCCTTAGCGATTCAACCCATCGCTTATTTATGACGGATGTTTCTAGACTGGGGTGTGCTACGATAACAAGAGTTTTCAAAGATTTCTCCTCCTTAACCATTATTTATTTTAAGTATAAAGTGCACTCTGCAAGTACGTAAGTATGCACTTTTAGTATAGGTACTTACCTAAAGGAGAGTGTTAAATCAGGTATAACTAAAAAAAACGATCTGTAAATTCCAATATGAGGAAGATGTAAAATCTTACATCAGTGTGTGAAGAAGGCTTTAAACAAAAACGCCTGGAATGGGAATTTGTAAGAGGTGTGATTGATTCCTTTTTAGATTCGGGGAAATAAGGAAGCGGCTAGACTTTCGGGGATATCAGTTAATACGTATCTGCTACCAGCTCTATTTGCTACAATCGGGGGAATTGTCCTTGCATTAAGGGTCATGACATCGGAAATCAATTCGGGATCCGTCTATTGATGCCGTCGCGGCAGCCTTCATTGATTCCTCCGTTTTAGGAGCGGGAAAACCTAATGCCTTTAGAACCTTCAGCGGTGCAATCCTAGTTGGATTCCTTCAAAATGGGATGATCATGGATGTCCGTTCCGTATTATGCGATGGAATAGTCAAAGGAACAGTTCTTGCCCTTACGCCCGCGGTAACCTATTACAAGCTAAAACACTAAAATGAATCCATTACGTTAATATGACTAAGTGATACATCTGTATGTAGAGGATTTAAGAGGCTGGTAACCAGCGGTAAGTTTTACGAAAGATTAAGAAGAAAGAGGAAGAGGGTTCTTTTTAGCCCTCTTTCCAATATACTCACTATATTTTGTTTTTATAAATGACTTTGTTAACATCGTGTCTTACTGTTTTGTGACCTTCTTTCATTCCTTTCCCCATGGCAATAAGCATAACATCTAAATACCTATCGGAAATGTTTAAGGCGGACTTTAATTGTTCGGAATCATACCCGGACATTGTAATGGTTTCAAGACCCGCCTCGTTCGCCAATAAAACTAACGACATTGACGCCAGGCTTGCGTCTCTTATTAATTCAACCTTTAAATCTTCTTTTGATTTATTTAGATAATAATTGATTGCCGCGTTTGTTAGATAATCTCTTACTGATGCGTCAAAATAACCTTTTTGAAATTCATCCTCATGTATCATCATGATATTTTCTTTTTCAAATGCTTGATAGTCACCTAGTATAACAATCAGAACAGAGGCTTCAATTACCTGTTGTTGATTAAAAGCGATGGGCAGTAACAAATTCTTTAAATATGGTTCATCTATAACCAGGTATCGTGTTGCTTGAATATTGTTTCCGTTAGGGGATTTACTGGCTCCTTCAATAAGTGTCGCCAACGTTTCTGGACTAATTTTATACTGGGGATCATACTGCCTTACGGAACGTCTTTTTTCTAAAGTCTCTCTTACACTCATCGTGTTCACTCCCAATGTTATATTTGCTTTATAATCAGAGTATAATGGACCCATGATGTAGAAGAAAATAACGCACAATAAAGTGGCATAGCCACCTTTATGTGCCTATTCAGGAGGAATGGGGAATGAAGAGTTTAAATACGGGAATAAATATTTTCATGAATACTGTAGGAGGAAAGTGGAAATGCTTAATCCTCTTTTTTCTGAGTCAAAAACCTATGAGGACAAAAGAGTTTTATATTCTAATACCGGCCATTACCCAGAAAGTCTTAACCGACCAATTAAAGCAGCTGGAAAGAGATGGGCTTGTCCGAAGAGAAGTATATAAAGAAGTACCACCAAAAGTAGAATACAGTTTAACTGAGTTAGGTCAATCATTTGTACCTGTATTAAATACAATGTGTGAATGGGGCACTACATATGCATTCGAACAAAACCTAGAAAGACAAGATCAAATCTGTCGTCATCATAAATAAGTAAGATTTGCATCAACTAGGAGTATGGATTTTTTTTGACAAGTTCAGTAATTTAATACTTTATTAGAGGAAATGTCTTGAAGATGACTTTTGGCATTCTCTCTAAAGATTGTATTAAACTAACAGGTGCTATACTTTAAAGTTGCTTGCCCCGCCCCTCTCTTTTTTAAATGTAACGGTTAGTTGCATAAGATTTTTTTTGCTTTATAATTAGTACCAGGTGTTAATATCAAGTTATAAAATGATGCAATTCATACACACGAGGTGGCTATTCTATGTTCAAATCCAAAGCACGCATTACTGCGATAGGTTCGTATGTTCCTGAAAAAAGGTTAACAAATAAAGACTTAGAAAAAATGGTTGAAACCAATGATGAATGGATTGTTAAACGTACCGGTATTAAAGAACGAAGAATTGCACATGAAGAGGAGTTTACTAGTGATATAGGTTATAAAGCTGTAAAGGATTTAATGGAACGGTATGATAAATCTGTCGAAGATGTTGATATGATCATTGTCTGTACCTTTACTCCTGATTTCAACACTCCAAGTGTAGCATCTTTAATCCAAGCAAAGCTAGGTATTAAGAATACTGGGGCTATTGATTTAAACGCTGCCTGCGCAGGATTTACTTATGGGCTGCATGTAGCTAATGGATTAGTAACATCGGGTTTAAATAAGAAAATCCTAGTTATTGGAGCGGATACTTTATCAAAACTTATGGACTATGAAGATCGAGCCACTTGTATTTTATTTGGAGATGGCGGAGGAGCAGTCCTTGTAGAATATGATGAAAAACAGCCAAGTTTTCTTTCT
This sequence comes from Bacillus sp. ISL-78, assembly GCF_018613455.1. Classification (NCBI taxonomy): domain Bacteria; kingdom Bacillati; phylum Bacillota; class Bacilli; order Caryophanales; family Bacillaceae; genus Bacillus; species Bacillus sp. ISL-78. The sequence continues at coordinate 310,636 of NZ_JAGGQC010000002.1, read as the reverse complement.
TCACATTTATATTCGGAGGGTGAAGGCGGAAAACATTTATATAGTACAAACCTATCGACACGCATAAATGGTGAAGACTTAAATGATAGCGGCGACCTTGTACAAAATGGACGTGAGGTTTATAAATGGGCTGTCACGACCGTTCCAAAAGGAATGCAAACTGTGATGAAAAATGCTGAATATCAATTGAATGATGTTGATTGGTTCGTACCGCATAGTGCAAATTTAAGAATGATCGAGTCAATATGTGAAAGAAGCGGCTTTCCAATCGAACGAACTTTATATAGCTTAGTGGAGTATGGAAATACTTCTTCAGCAACAATTCCATTATCTTTGGAAATAGGGATAAAAGAAGGGAAGCTCCGTGGTGGTGAGAAGGTTTTATTATATGGTTTCGGCGGTGGATTAGCTCAAGCCGGATTGCTTATCGATTGGACCCTATAACACTACTTTCTAGTCAGGGTAATTCAACAAGACCTTTATTTGATTTTTAGACAACTAGAGGTATACAACAACATCCACTTAAACAGAACCTTTGAACTGAAGTGAACCTAAATAGTTAGGCTCTTTATTTAAACAGCCTTGAAGGCATGAACCCGGTAATCTACCGGGCTCATGCCTTTTTATCGTATATTTGGTCAAAAAAACTGCACCTCCAATTTGGGTGCAGTTCATTTTACGGTTCTCTATTATCTTACTTAACATTCTTCTCGGAAGCGTTTGTTTTCTCTAACGAACCAATCTTTTGTTTGTTTATTGCATTTTCAGCGGTATTCAACTTTTTTCTCATTGGGAAGTAATACAAAACAGCTGGGACAACTAACCCAATAATCCAAGCGATATCTGCTCCTTCAAAGGCCCTGGCTATCGGTCCTACATAGAATGATGTGTTTATAAAAGGGATTTCCGCCAAGATTGATACTAGAAATGCCATACAAGTAATCCAATTTATTTTGCCATATTGACCGTTCACATCAAAAATATCTTTTACATTGTACTGGCCATGTCGCAGCAAATAATAATCAACAAGGTTGATGGATGTCCAGGGAATTAAAAAATAACTAATGAAAAAGATGAAATTTAAGAAAAAGGATAGGAAATTACTCTGACCTAGTAAGCACAAAACGGTACCTGCTACTGTTACACAGAATATCATTCCTATTCGTACTTTCGGTGTGACCTTTAATTTAATAAACGGTTCAATTGTTGTTATGGTTGCCATGAATGCTCCATATAGGTTAAAGACATTTATTGCAAGCTGTCCAAAGATGATTATAAAGAACATGATTATAGCAAAATTTCCAAACAGGCTGGCCAAGTTGCCTCCAGAGTGATCAAGGAAGTTAGGAATCGCTATGGTTAAGGTTGCGCCTAATGTCATCATCCATATAGTCCCGATGACTGTGCCGGCGTAACTATACCAAAATGTATGGGCCGTGGGTGTGGTTATCGGTAGATACCGAGAATAGTCTGCAACGTAAGGGGCATATGCCAATTGCCATGTAGCAACCATACTCACCGCCAGCAAAAACACTGGTATATCCAAATTTTCAATGGCCCAACTGCCTGCCGGAACTTGCAATTGGAAGACTATATATGTAGCTACAATATAAATACAAAGAGACGCCCAGGATAATAATTTTTGCATTTTATGAATTAAGTTATAGCCATAAATGGTGGCCACGAAACAAAGTACATTTAAAAGTATTATGCTCCATGTTTGGTCGATCTTTGTTAAGCTGCTTAAGGTTTGTGCTGCAAGCAAACCGCTGCTGGCAAAGAAGCCTAAATAGACAAACATAACGAGAAACAAGGGGAAGATGGCTCCGATTACACCAAATTGAGCCCGGCTTTGGATCATTTGCGGAATTCCGAGTTGAGGTCCTTGAGCTGAATGGGAGGCCATGAAAATGGCACCTAATAAGGTACCGACAATTATTGCAGCCAGACTCCAAAATAAATTAAGACCTAATGTAATGGGCAATGCCCCTGTCACAAGGGTGGTAATATGCATATTTGCCCCAAACCAAATTGGAAATAAATCACGGGCCTTGCCATGGCGTTCGTCTGCCGGAATATATTCTATACTGCGAGTTTCAACTTTCATCAATTTACCCCCTATCAAATTCGGTATACTACCATGTACCATGCAAGCATATTTTATAGAATCACTATAATTGTAAGCGTATACAGATGTCAATATTTTCAGAAAAAATAATTTTCAAGGGAACTATCATAAAAGATTCGTTCATTCATCTAGTGAATTTCAATATATCAGATTGATTATTAGACTGAATGATTGAAAATATTAAACTTTAGTTTGAAAGTTGTGGAACAACATATCTCCGAATAAAAAGTAAAATTTTATATTTTTTGAATTGACAGTCTATTTTCCATGACCTATAATTGCACTTATCAAGAGCTTGCATGGTACATGGTACAAACTTTTAAAAAGGAGGGGCTTTTCATTACAGCTATCTTAACGTTGGGGATTACGGCTCAGGTTACGAACGCTATACGCGAATCCATAGTAACTGGAGATTATGAACCAGGACAAAAATTATCGGAAACTGTTTTATCAGAATATTACAAAGTTAGTAGAACCCCTATCAGGGAAGCATTTAAACAGCTAGAAAGAGAAGGGTTAGTCGAGATCATTCCAAGGGTTGGAACATGTGTGACCAAACCAACTGAAAAGGAATTGGATGAGTTATTTACTTTAAAGGAAGTAATGGAAGGACTTGCAGCGGGGTTGCTTGCAGAAAGCGGAAGTGCAGAAGACATAAACAACCTTAAGCAAGCGGTGTCTGACATGGAGGTTGCTATACAAACCTCGGATAAAAAGCTATATGTCGAGGCTAATGATGTCTTTCATTCAGTCATCCAAGAAGGCGCCAATAACTCTAAATTAAGTTACATGCTAAACTTGCTGCTCAATCAAATACCTTATAGACAGTATGTCTTTTTAACCATCGAAGATCCGAATCGCCGTGAGAGATCACTAAAGGAACATCAGGCTATCTTGATAGCTATAGAGAAAGGCAATCGGGAGGAAGCGGAGAAGGCCATGCGAGAGCATGTAAAAGCAAGTGGAATGCAACTTAAAATGGACATAGCAAAGAAACTTGGTCAAAAAAAGTGATATGAGGGGGAATGAGTACTATGAAATTTGGAATCTTTGCAAATCTTGCAGGACAGGGAAGACATGATGAGTATTATAAAGTGCTGGATGAAGCGCGTGAGCAAGCTATTTACTGTGATGAAAATGGTTATGATTCGATTTGGTATACTGAGCACCACTTTGGTCATGAAGGAAATGAATTGATTTCTAACCCGATCTTAATGGGGGCTGATATTGCTGCACGTACAAAGAACATTCGAATTGGACAAGCTGCGAATGTCGCCACTTTCTGGCATCCGCTGCGTTTGGCGGAAGACATAGCAATGCTTGATCAGTTAAGCAAAGGACGTGTGGAAGTTGGTCTGGCACGTGGATTATACGGACGGGAAGCGGCTAATTTAAACACTTTGGCGGATCCGGCAAATCAAGAACAAAACCGTGCACTGTTTGAGGAAACATTGGAAATTTTAAAAAAGGCTTGGTCAAACCGTTTCTTTTCACATCAAGGTGACATCTATCAATTTCCTCCTAAAGGTTTAAAGTGGAGTCACCCTATGAGCCCATCAACACCGGAATTTATGGATATGGAAAAAGGCGAAATTGATAAAATTTCCCTTATGCCTAGACCTTACCAGCGATCACTTCCGCTGTGGCAAGTAATTGATTCCCCGCGTTCTATTGAATTGGCCGCGGAGAACGATATACAAGGAATGTTTTGGATGCCGACCGTCAAAGAATTAAAAGGCCGTTTTGAACTGTATCGTGAAAGGGCTTCCAAATCCAAAGGCTATGAAGTGCCACTTGGTCAGGGTATAGCTTTAGTACGTGATGTATATGTAGCGGAAACGATGGAACAGGCTCGTCAAGATGCGGCAGAAGCAGTATTGAACAACTATCGCTGGATTTGTCACTGGAGGGGGCTTAGCAACCTTATGGATCCGGGTGAAACAGTAAAAGAAGGACAGGAATTGAACTATGAATTCTTACATCCAAGAAATTTATTGTTTGGTACACCTGACTATGTAACTGAGAAAATTCAAGAATTGAAGGAAGAACTGAATTTAGAAACTTTACTGCTTTGGGTGAACCATAATGGTTTGCCACATGAAAAAATGATGAAAAGTTTAAAATTGTTCACGGAAGAAGTAATGCCAAGATTCACAAAAACTAAATTGGGGGTAATGTAAATGTTAGATATTCGTAAAGTGTATACAGCTATTGAAGAAACACGTATTGAGGGCGGTAAAAAAGTAGAGAATCCCATCAAGATGATAACAACTATGGCGGTTATCAAAAATCCATGGGCTGGCAGAGGGTATGTTGAAAATTTAAAACCGGAAATTGATGAATTTGCACCGCAAATTGGCGAACTATTAGTTGCTGAACTATTTAAGCACATTAATTCCGCCGATGACGTCGAAGCATTCGGCAAGGCAGCTGTCGTAGGAGTTGATGGGGAGGTTGAGCATGCATCAGCTTTTATCCATACTTTGAAATTCGGTAACAAATTCAGGGACGCCGTGAAAGGAACGAGCATCTTAAGCTTTACAAATAAGCGTGGTGGCGCTGGATCTGCTGTGCTCATACCGATGGTACATAAGACAGATGAGTCTGAACGCTCTCATTTCATTACATTTGAAGCTTCTATACCTGATGCACCAAGGGCCGATGAGATCGTTGTTGCCATTGGGGCTTCTACAGGAGGACGTCCTCATCCGAGAACAGGAAACAGGCATCAAGATATGGTTGAAATGGGGCTGGTTTAATGCCAACTACATTGCATGGAAAAGATTCGCTTCATTATGAAGAGAAAGGGATTGGTCAATCGCTTATCTTTATTCATGGTGTTGGTCTTGATCTTACGATGTGGGAAAAACAAGTTGAAGAATTGTCGAAACATTTCCGTGTTATCACATATGACATGGTTGGGCACGGAGGATCCGAGCATCCTCCGGGTCCTTATTCCCTTTCACAGTTTGTTGAGCAGATAGAAGAACTAATGAATCACTTACGGATTAAAGGAAGCCATATTATTGGTTTCTCCATGGGTGGTATGGTCGCTCAGGCATTTGCATTAAAATATCCGGATAAAGTGAAAACGCTAACAATTATGAACGGAGTGGCCAATCGGACGAAGGAACAGAGGAAAGCCGTTTTAAAAAGAGTGGAAGAAGTGAAAATAACGGGCCCTTTGGCAACAATTGAACCGGCCATTAAACGCTGGTTTAATATTGAATTCTTGAATTCAAAGGAAGAAACCGTCAGTAAAATCCGAGAAAGACTTCAGACAAACGATGCTGCTTCATATTTAGCGGCCTATACACTTTTTGCAACTGCGGATGAAGAATTGTGGCCGCAAATCCACCAGATTAATATACCGACCCAAATTATAACAGGGGAGCATGATGTAGGTTCAAATCCCGAAATGGCAAGACAAATGCATGAAAAGATTGTGGATTCAGAATTAATGATAGTACCAAATATGAGGCATATGCTGCCGATAGAAGGATCTAAAATAGTGAACGAAGCTATTAGGTCGTTTATTGAAAGACAAAAGCAAAGGGGTGACTCGATGTGAAAGAGCTGAAGAAATATCAGATGTATATAAATGGGGAATGGGTAGAATCATCAAGTGGTGAATATTTCGATAGTTATAACCCTGCAACCGAAGAAGCTTGGTGTCAAGTCGCTAAAGGGAATGCTGAAGATGTAAATCGTGCCGTTCAATCTGCGCATAATGCATTCTTGCATTCAGGATGGACCAATATGACATTCACGGAGCGGGGGCGTCTGGTTAGAAAGCTTGGAGAGCTGATTGCTGATCACTCTGAAGAACTTGCGAAAGTCGAATCACTGGATAATGGGAAATTAATACGCGAAATGCGTGGTCAGGTAAAATATTTACCTGAATTTTTCTATTACTATGCAGGTCTAGCAGATAAAATCCATGGTCAAACCTTACCAATTGATAAAAAAGAAATGTTCGCTTTTACATCCAAAGAGCCCCTGGGGGTAGTAGCCGCCATTACTCCTTGGAATTCCCCTCTTTATTTAACAACCTTGAAGCTTGCACCTGCACTTATAGCAGGAAATACCATAGTCATTAAACCTTCGGAAATGACTTCGGCCTCTCTATTGGAACTGGTGAAACTGGTTGAAGAAGCTGGTTTTCCGCCTGGTGTAGTAAATGTAGTTACCGGCTTTGGAACTCCTGTAGGCGATACACTCACCTCCCATTCTCTTGTAAGGCGTGTGGCATTTACGGGAGGTTCAGAATCAGCACGGCATATTGTTCGTAATTCTGCTCAAAATTTTGCACAGGTATCACTTGAACTTGGAGGGAAATCACCCAATATCGTGTTTGAGGATGCTAATCCGGATAATGCGGCGATGGGTATCATAGCTGGTATATTTGGTGCTTCAGGACAAAGTTGTGTGGCAGGTTCGCGTGCATTTTTACATGTCGATATTTACGATGAAGTGATGCAAAAACTTGTAGACCGAGTATCGAAAATCAAGATTGGTGATCCTTTTCAAGATGAAACAGAAATGGGACCGCTGGCTACGCAGGCCCAATTGGAGCGAGTCGAAAAATACGTGGCTATCGGGTTAGATGAAGGTGGAAAACTTGTTTGTGGAGGTAAAAAGCCTGAATATTTAGAGAAAGGTTGGTATTTTGAGCCCACGATCTTCGAGCATCACGATAATAATTCCCGTATTACAAAGGAAGAAATATTTGGCCCTGTGTTAAGTGTTATCCCTTTTAAAAATGAAGAAGAGGTTATTCAATTAGCAAACAGTACTGATTACGGATTGGCAGCAGGAATTTGGGTGAGTGATATTGCAAAAGCTCATCGAGTCGCGAAAGCTATACGTGCTGGAATCGTTTGGGTGAATACCTATCGAAGTATTTCACCAATTGCTGCAATCGGCGGATCTGGCCTAAGCGGTTATGGAAGAGAAGGCGGTTATGAAGCGATTCATGAATATTTGCAAGATAAAGTGGTTTGGATCAATACATCATCTGAGCCGATTCCTGACCCGTTCATAATGAGATAATAGAAATTTTTGGGTAGACGCTTTTATCGTAGGGTTTTAATAAGGAGGAAAAGTGAAATGAAATTACTGGGGATTTCAGGAACGATAATAGGAACTAAGACGAAAGTTGTTATTGAAAAGGTTTTAGAGGAAGTTAAGAATAACCATCCTGATATAGAAGTCGAATTGCTTGATTTGAAAAAGTATGATGTTCAATTTTGTGATGGCCGTAATCCGTCAACATACACTGGAGATACGAAAAAGGTAATTGATATCGTTACCTCAGCAGACTTTTACATTATAGGAACTCCAATATTCCAAGGGTCAATTACAGGAGCTCTTAAAAACTTATTTGATTTAATACCCCCGAAGGATTTCCGTAATAAAGTAATGGGGCTAGTCGCTACCGGTGGAACCTACCAGCATTATTTAGTCATTGAAAATCAGCTGAAACCTATAGCCAGCTATTTCCGTGCATTTGTTGCACCTGGCTCTGTTTATGCTCATAATGACCATTTCAATTCACAAAACGAACTGGTTGATGAGGAAGTTTTGGAACGTATTTCAATGCTGGGTGAAGAAATCATTTTTATGCAAAAGGCACTGAAAAGTACTAAACAAAAGCACCAATTAAGCTAAAAGATAGTAGATTTAGGAAATGAAAAAACTCCAATTGATAAATCGTTTTGGAATTGAGTACATTTCAATTAGCAGAGCTAAGTAGCAAGGAGGGGACAAATTGCTATTAGATGTAGAAGAGATAATAAACTTAACTGATTTATCCTTTATTAAAGTTTGTAATGAAAAGTATGGGATTAATAGAGGAGTTTATAATACCATCGATGCTTGGTTTTATAAGCAAGGAATTAGTAACATTCTAGAAAGGCGCAATAGTATATTGTATTTTCTTGAATTTATTAAGCGAAGTTCCGAGAGTGAAAATAATCACTGTAAATTTGGTCACGGTGGCTTAACGACAAAATTAGAAGAGTATTATTTTCCAAGAATGGAATCGGCTGTTTCAAAAATTGCCTCTAATCTTTAGATGAAGCACTTACAAAGAGTGAAGGGTGGCTGAAAACATGACAATCATAGATAAAGTAGAAAAAAAACATTTACTAATTAAAGGGGAATGGGTGGAGGGGAAGGAGTATAGTTCGCTTCGTTCTCCTTATTCAGGAGAAGTCATAGCTGAAATCCCCCTGGCCACAGACGAAGAAACCGACCAAGCTATTGAAGCGGCGCAAAAAGCAGCTAAGGTGATGGCAAAAATGCCAGCCCATCAACGTGCGAAAATCCTGGAAACATTGGCCCATCTTCTTGAGGAGCGCGCGGATGAAGCCGCCCAAATCATATCTATTGAATCAGCAAAGCCAGTTACAACCGCTAAGGGCGAGGTGGCGCGGACAATTGAAACCTACAAGTTTGCCGCTGAAGAAGCGAAACGAATTCATGGAGAAACGCTTTCGCTGGATGCCGCCCAAGGCGGCGAAAACCGACTCGGTTACACTGTACGTGAACCGATTGGAGTGATTGGAGCCATAACACCTTTCAATTTCCCCATGAATCTAGTCGCTCATAAAGTAGGTCCTGCTATCGCCGCAGGGAATACAATTGTATTAAAGCCAGCAAGCCAAACACCTCTATCCTCTCTGTTCCTCGGAGAATTATTACAGGAAGCCGGATTGCCTGCAGGAGCATTAAATGTGGTCACGGGTGGAGGAAGAGTGGTTGGAGACAAGTTGGTCACTGATTCTAGAGTAAGTATGATTACTTTTACCGGCAGCCCAGGAGTCGGGATTGGCATCCGCAACAAAGCCGGATTGAAACGAGTGACGCTGGAGCTGGGATCCAATGCAGCTGTCATCATTGACAGGGGTGTGGATATCGATAAGATCATTTCTCGTTGTGTGACGGGAGCATTTTCCAATCAGGGACAAGTATGTATTTCTTTGCAAAGGGTTTATGCTCATGAAGAAATCTACGATAGCTTTGTTGAAAAGTTTATAGAAGCAACCAAACTATTAAAATTAGGTGATCCGCTTGATCCAGAAACGGATATTTCCGCTTTGATCTCCCCAAATGATGTTGAAAGAAGCCTCAATTGGATTGATGAGGCGAAACAAGGTGGAGCCAAGATTGCAACAGGTGGAATAGCGGAAGGCAATATCCTTCATCCGACCGTCATCTTGGATGCAGATACTCACACAAAGGTATCTTGTCAAGAAGTATTCGCCCCAATCGTTTTGATTAACATGATTCAATCAGTAGAACAAGCTATTGATTTGGTGAATGATTCAATTTATGGCCTGCAGGCAGGGATTTATACGAACGATGTAGGTACAGCACTGGATGCAGCGGAAAATTTACAAGTTGGTGGAGTCATGATCAACGATATTCCGACATTCCGTGTGGATAATATGCCGTACGGTGGTGTGAAGGAAAGTGGAACTGGACGTGAAGGATTAAAATATGCAGTTGAAGAAATGACAGAAATGAAGCTGGTTGTATGGAACCGAAATTAGGGAGTGGAAGAGCATGGCTTATTATGCAGCAATTTTACATATGATTGATGCTGAAAAAAATATAGAAGTGCGTCCACATCATATCGAGTATTTAAACGAACTTGATCGTAGAGGGAAGGTTTTTGCAAGAGGCCCTTTTGCGGATGGCTCAGGCGGCTTGGTTGTCTATATTGCAGACACATTTGAAGAAGCACTCTCTTTAGCGGAAAATGATCCACACGTTGTACATAAAGTGCGGAGACTCGAATTAAAAGAGTGGAACATTTAATAATGAAACGTTATGATTGCGTGTCAATGCAATGAATATATACCGGGAGCTGGAGACAGTTCCTTCATTATAGGGAGGTTGCCGAGGCAACCCTTTTTTATGTGCAAAACAACTACATAACGAAAAGGTAAAGTTATATTAAAAGTGAGTAATGATATTAATCAGACCTTACTACCCTTTGATAACTTCCAGTTGTTATATTGTGAAAGTATTAGTGCAAAAAGGATCAAAGAGCGAAATAAAAAAATGCTTCGTGTGGTTAAACAGGCAGGAAAAAATAGGTTTAAAAGTCTTGTCTATACAAGGCTTTTTTTGAATTAAGGTCAATTATGTGATGGCAAGATGGCTTATTTAGTAGAAAGATTATAGAATTGAGTAGCTGCTTAACTGGCTAACTAAAACCCCGAAGACGCTTGGAAGACAATCGGCGGAAAGGGATCAGGTTTCTGAAGTTTATTTCCACTCCAGGTACTCGCTTTCCGTGGCGGTTCCCTCGGCGACATTTGCGCCTGCGGAGTCTTCCTTGGACACGCTTTTCCCGCAGGAGTCTCGAACACCTGTTCCAATTCAACTGGAATGTTTTTTTAAAAAAACTGTAAGCAACACAGGTGTCTAGAGTGGCTACATCCCGAACCATGATTTTAAAACTAAATGAGGTTATACTTGTTGATGTTTTATTGTTTTATGAAACCCTCATTAGATTGAAGAAATTTGCGACACTCCTGCCGAATAACTGGCTAGCCGAGACCCCGGAGGCGCTTGCGCCGAGGAGGCTTGGCAGACAGTCGGCGGAAAGGGAGCGAATTTCTGAAATCAACTGGCACTTTTTGTGGTTTTTCTTTCTACAGCAGTTCCGGAATATTAAACGGAAAACCTTGATATATCAAGGTTTTCTTCGGTGTCACTCATAGGTTGCATAGTAATGCGCTCATTACTATCTTTACTTTGCACGATTCATCTCAAAATACTAGGAGTAGGAAAGGCGATGAACTCATTATGATTTTTAGCGAACGATTAAAAAAAGAACGGGAAAAAAGAAATTGGTCACAAAATGATCTTGCAGAGAAGATTCATGTGAGTCGCCAATCTGTATCCAAATGGGAAACGGGAAAAAATTATCCAAGTATTGAGGTACTCATTAATCTGAGTGATTTATTTCAGATTACGGTAGATGAATTATTAAGGAGTGACGAGGAATTGAAAGAAAAAATAATACGGGAAAGTAAGCAGTTAGCATTTCCAAAAAGGAAAATGTTTTTTGATATCGTGTTAGTAATAGGAGCATTTTTATTAGTGTCTAAATTGATTATTTTTGGTCTTAACAAATTTGCTGGCACCGATATTACCATTTTAAAAAGCATGCCAGTTGTATCGAATTTTTTACCATTTGCTTTGATGGTTATTGGCGGCATCGGTTCGGATTATTTGAAGGATAAATATATAGATTAAAAATACTCTCTTCTAAAAATGCATAGTGATTCCCAAGGGAATGAAAACCTTTTGGTAAAATTGATCATAAAAGAAACAGAACCTTTGAATTTCAGGTTCTGATCCTTTTTATTATTTGAACTTTTGCACTTCTTCATTTCCTTCGAATTTGTTATCTTTCAATATGCCAATTTCTTCAATATGATTTCGTGCCGTTTCATCCCCTAATTTATAAATGAGGGCATAAAGCCTTTTCATGGCTGCATCGTATTTATCATTTGCCCGGTCATGATGATAGAGAAGGTAGGGCACATGTGATCGGGCATATGCCTCCAGGTCATCTTTTCGGTGTTCCTCCAAGCATTGTTTCAAATCTGCAAGTTCCTCATCAGTTGCGTGCACCGTGAAGCTCGGATTTTCTTCAAGTTTTTGTCCGAGTACGTCACCGCTGACCAAATCGACATGGTAGGTCTGTTTTTCCTGTATCATTCTGCTCATCACCCTTTCCGGCATTTATCTATTCTGTACCACTATTTGTAAAAAGTTAATCATGAAAGTAAACATTTCCTTAATGAAAAAGATAGGAAATAAAGGTATCGGACTCCTTATCAAATGGTTTAAGATGGATTTACAGAATAATATGGTAAATGGAGTGGTGATATTGAAGAGGTCAATCATGGTTGTTTTTTTTGTGTTGATTGCTTCAGGCTGCGTAACAAGGAATTATGATTCCAATATGGATTTAGGGAAAAGTCAGTTGAATGAGGAAAATTATTTAGAAGCCCACGAGGCATTTGAATTAGCTTATAAAGAAGCAAAAACACTTAAATCAAGGGAGTTAATGGATCTTTCAGGTTTGCTGGCGAGTGGAATGAAGAAATACGACGAACAGGATTTTGAATCGGCCAAAAAAGATTTTGAAGAAGCAACCGCATATAAAGCAAAATACCGGGAAGGTAAACAAATGGTTTCAAAGGCGGCGGAAATGCACCCGGTATCGGACTCCGCCACGATAGAAGCAGTAGTGGGAAATGATGATGTGAAATCCACGGAGGAAACAACCGAGGAAGGATCCAAAGCAGAAGATGAGGCGGCAACGGATACAAAAGGCAAAGAGGGAAGCAAGGATTCGGATCGTGCATTAAGTAAATCTCAGGCGGAGAAGCTTGTGAGGGATTACGTCGATATGAAAAACTTTTCGCAATTGCAAATCGAATATGATCATGATGCCGAAAAGGGAGATTATATTTTTCATGTTTTCGAGGTAGATGAACCTAGTCAGAAAAGCGGACACAAAACCACTTGGGGCTGGTATGGCGTGAATAAGGAGACCAAAGAAGTTTATGAAGTCATGTAAGGATAACTGAATGGTCGAATGGGAGGCCCCTGTGTGGCCTTTTTATTTTGTTGTGCGGCAACATACAGAATTCGATAAAATTTTATGATTTTTGGTATAGGATAGCCGAATTCTTTATTTTCTTAAGGATTTTTTAATAATTCCTGTTTATGATTGTGGCAAGTAAAGGACAATCATAGGAGGGATAAAGATGGAGAATTATAATGGTGAGGAGCAAGTCAGAATCAAGGCAGAGCGGAAAAAGGGTAAGTCTCTCTGGATAACTAGCCTTGTTTCCGGAACGGTTGCTTCTATGGTTACATCATCTGTATTTCTATTTGGCGGAGACTTTATAGATCAAGGGAAAAGTTCAGTGAATGAGTCAACCGAAACGGCAGGTGTACAGCAAACGGACAGTGTTGAAAAGGATAAAAATGTCACGGCGGAAAAGTTATCGACAAGTACGGATTCAAATGATAGGGCAGAGATGGTCGAATCAGCATCCAAATCGATTGTAGGGGTCGTGAATTTACAGGAGATGCAAAGCCAGAACCCGTACCAGCGGCAAAGCACGGAGAGCGAAACGGTTGAAAGCGGAACTGGCTCTGGGGTCATTTATAAAAAAGCTAATGGGAAAGCCTATATCATCACGAACAATCATGTTATTGAAGGAGCTAAGGAAGTCGAAATTTCATTGTATGACGGACAAAAGGCAACGGCAGCTGTTGTCGGGGCAGACGCTTTGACGGATTTAGCAGTTTTGACAATTGATGCCTCGAAAGCACCAGAGGGAATTAAATTCGGGAATTCTGATAGCATGCGTCCAGGTGAAGAAGTATTGGCAATTGGCAACCCACTTGGACTTGATTTTTCAAGATCGGTTACACAAGGAATCGTCAGTGCCAACGGACGCACCATTTCAGTCGATACCTCGGACGGGGAGTGGGCACTTGATGTCCTTCAAACCGATGCAGCGATCAACCCTGGCAATAGTGGCGGTGCATTGATCAACACCGCTGGGGAAGTGATCGGCATAAACAGTCTGAAGATTTCCGAAAACGGTGTGGAAGGCTTAGGGTTTGCCATACCAAGTAATGATGTGATTCCGATTGTTACGGAACTGATTGAAAATGGAAAAATCACACGTCCATATTTAGGAGTCAGCTTGGCCAGTATGGAAGAACTGCCGCAATATTACATTCAAAATGTTCCTGAAGCCGTAAAGTCCGGTGTAATGGTGACGAGTATTGAAGCGGGGTCGGCTGCGGCGAATGGAGGGCTTAAGCAACAGGATATCATTGTTGAGATTGATGGAACGAAAATAAGTACTTCCGCAGCATTAAGGAAATACTTATATACAGATAAGAAAATCGGCGATAAAGTAAAAATTAAAGTATACCGAGGCACTGAAGAGAAAACGGTAACGATAACCTTGCAAAAACCATAGAAAGAGGTAAGGCCCCTGATCATTCATCAGGGGCCTTTTATTTAGAAGTTTTTAATAGTATACAAAAGGTTAATATCGGAAAAATAGATAGTGTATTTGCACTGTTTTACAATTCTTTTATATAGTCTTGAATACCTAAAAGTGAATGGTAGTGGCTTCTATTTGTCAAAGTATTCATCGTTAATATGTTAAAAAATAGAAAAGATTTGACAAATTTGTGAAATGTCATAAAATAGAAAGAAAGGGGATGAAATTATGGAAGCTAATCAGAAGATGTTAGATGCAGTGAAATGGGTATCGGGCACAGGGTGTGTAATCGGATTTATTATTTTTGCTTTAAGCTTTTTTGTAAGCGATTACAATAAGGATTATATATTTACCGTTGTTGGAATCGCCATCACATTAAGCGCAGCTGCCATTTTTCTAGTTGGTATATTTTTTGTCCTGACAGAAGAAATGGTAATGAATACACATAAAGGTGAAAGAATTGAACCCGAAACGACTAAAATCATCAAAATGAAATCAAAGGCTAAAACTCATACAAAAAGAAGTACGGAATTCAGTAACTAAAACCAGGAATATAACGTAATGAACTGGCTATCATCAGATTCACTAACATGCTTGAACAAAACTAGCTGATTCATTTATCAGGGAGCCAATTTGACTTTAACTATCGAATGCGCTTTCATACCATTTGTAACGATTAAATTTTAATACAATACACGGCACTCGTTAAGTATCAAAAATAAAGAACCCTTTCATAAACGGAATACATACGATGTGCTTGGATATCCAAACTGAACTGCCCGAACGCAGGAAGTTCTAACATTACATTTTTAACTATATCCACGAGAAAAGGACATTTTTCCCAAAGTCCTTTTTTTGTGTTTTTTTTTTGTACTTTTACTTTAAGATGCAATACGGAAGTCGTGGGTTCTAAAGGCGGAGTTGAATGAACCACTAACTGTCCTCTTCCTGTAATGGTTAAGTCCTGTCCTGCTGAATGATAACATGACCCTGCAACAAGTGACCGACCCCTGAATTATTTCACCCATTGACTACTCTAAACGGCTGTTTAGGAATACTGACAAAGCAATAAGTATTGCGAGGGGAAAGAGCCCAATTACACACTCGTTGTTTCCTTATATATATATAATATTGACCAGTGTTGGATCCAAAGAGATTTGAGGCAAGGATTCAACATCGTATCCAATGCGGCTATCATTTACCAACTTCCATGGCCGGGTATAAAAAATCCGTTTTAAATCATGTTCTCCAACGATAAATACCTACTTGACAGGATAGGTAATTTCATTCATATTCTTGAGTGGGGTTAAGGCAATATACACGGAGAGTATAATGAGGAATTTTCATTTCATTATATTAGAGTAGTAATAAACGGATAGTTGATCAGTAATATATGAAATCCTGTACTGATAAGTGAATTTCCATAGGTATGTTGTTAAACAATTATTATATTTCATTTGCTGAAGTTTTTCGAACATTTCAGTTCATTTACCATCTTCTTACTGCTCTTTAATGAACTTTATGTGACAGATGTCACTTTGTATTGTCTTTTTTTAGACTTGGGATTAATATTGGTATGTCGGGGTTTGTGAACATGGTAACACTTTGTCCGAATAATTACCAATTGGAATTTTATTATGTAAGAAAGGGGTAGTACTATGAAAATAAAATGGGCTCTATTAACTATACTTTTTACTATTGCCACTGTGCTAACCGGTTGCGATAACCCATTAATGGTCTTGGACCCTAAAGGGCCAGTAGCTGCAACACAAGCAGATGTTATTATGATTTCGATATGGACAATGGCCTTTGTCGTCCTTGTCGTTATGGTACTGTATATCTTCATGATAATGAAATATCGTGCTTCCAAACAACGTGATGATTATGAACCGCCTCATATTGAAGGAAGTAAGGTTCTTGAAATAATTTGGGTTGCGATCCCAATTATAATCGTCGCTTTCCTATCCGTTGTTACTGTTAAAACAACAAATGAAGTTGAGGCAACACCTAAAGGATACGGAGATCAAGAACCTTTAGTTATTTACGCTTCATCTTCCAACTGGAAGTGGCATTTTAGTTATCCGGAAGAAGATATCGAAACGGTCAACTATCTGTTTATACCGACTAACCGACCAATCGAATTTAAACTTTACTCATTCGGTCCAATTTCAAGTTTCTGGATTCCGCAACTTGGAGGACAAAAATACGCGATGTCGGACATGGTTAATACGTTGCACTTAGCAGCTGATGTACCAGGTGAGTATATGGGTCGAAATTCAAACTTCAGTGGTTCAGGTTTTGCTCAGCAAACGTTTAACGTTAATGCAATGTCAGCAAAAGATTACGATAAGTGGGTAGATGAAATTAAAGCTACTGCTAAACCGATTACTGAGGAAAAATTCAATGAATTATTAAAACCTGGTCATGTGGGACAATCCACATACACTGGAACTCACTTAGAGTTTTCACCAGCTCCTGAAGGGGAAAATGCTGGTCATGACCACGGATCTTCTGATACTGAAGAACATGATTCCAAGGATTCACACGAGGATCATTCAGAACACAGCAACATGAATCACTAAGAATTAATTTCGTTCAATAAAACAACTAGGTTTACAAGATAAGAAAACAACTAGGTTTACAAGATAAGGAATATTTTCCTGAAAGGAGTCACAAAAGTATGGATTACTTTGATCGATTTGCCGTACCTCATCCAAGTCCTGCGATATATGCATCCATGGTTGCCATTGGTTTAACCATGATTGCGGTTGTTGTCGGAATTACCTATTTTAAAAAATGGGGTTACTTATGGCGTGAGTGGTTAACAACGGTTGACCATAAACGTATTGGTATCATGTACATCTTGGCAGCACTGCTTATGCTTTTCCGCGGTGGCGTCGATGCTCTTATGATGCGTGCTCAAACGGCTATTCCAGATAACGGTCTTTTGGATGGACAGCATTATAATGAGGTATTTACAACACACGGGGTCGTCATGATCCTCTTCATGGCTATGCCATTTATCATTGGGTTAATGAACATTGTTACACCATTACAAATTGGAGCGCGTGACGTAGCATTCCCACGCCTGAACGCAGTAAGCTTCTGGTTATTCTTCATGGGGGCAATGCTATTTAACATCTCTTTCGTAGTCGGTGGTTCTCCTGATGCAGGCTGGACATCTTACTTCCCGCTGGCAAGTAACGATTTCAGTGAATCAGTCGGTTCGAACTATTACGCGATTTCACTTCAAATCGCAGGTATTGGTACATTAATGACTGGTATCAACTTTATCGTAACCATCTTGAAAATGAGAGCACCTGGCCTGAACTTAATGAAAATGCCAATGTTCACATGGTCTATCTTGATTACAAACTTCATTATCGTTTTCGCGTTCCCTGTATTGACAGTGGCACTTGCGTTGATGACAATGGATCGTCTATTCGGAACTCAATTCTTTACGATGGCCAATGGCGGTAGCGATATGCTTTGGGCGAACTTGTTCTGGGTTTGGGGACATCCTGAAGTTTATATAGTAATTCTTCCAGCTTTCGGTATTTACAGTGAAATCATTTCGACATTTGCACGTCGTAACCTGTACGGGTATAATTCGATGGTTATCTCCATGGTAGCTATTTCTACTCTATCTTTCATTGTATGGGCTCACCATTTCTATACAATGGGTCACGGCGCAATGGTTAATGGTATCTTCTCGATTACCACGATGGCAATTGCCGTCCCGACTGGTGTTAAGATTTTCAACTGGTTGTTCACACTTTGGAAAGGTAAAATCGTATTTACCGTTCCAATGCTATACTCTTTAGCTTTCATTCCGATTTTCACGCTCGGTGGGGTAACAGGGGTAATGCTTGCCATGGCAAGTGCTGACTACCAATACCATAATACAATGTTCTTAGTAGCTCACTTCCACTACGTTTTAATCCCTGGTACTGTATTTGCCGTACTTGCCGGTTTCACGTACTGGTGGCCAAAAATGTTCGGTTTCATGTTGAGCGAAAAAATTGGGAAATGGTCGTTCTGGTTCATTATAGTCGGCTTTAATGTAACCTTCTTCCCGATGTTCATCACTGGTTTAGATGGGCAGGCACGTCGTATGTATACGTACTCTGAATCAACAGGATATGGTCCATTGAATATGCTCTCTTTCGTTGGAGCGATTGGTTTAGCAATAGGTTTTGCACTTATTGTGTACAATATCTATTGGAGTACTCGTTATGCATCAAGAAATATCTCAAACGATCCATGGGATGCACGTTCTCTAGAGTGGGCTACACATACACCAATCCCTGAATATAACTTTGCAGTTGTGCCAACAGTTGCTTCTACAGAAGCATTCTGGGATGCAAAGAAAAAAGGCTTTAAATTATTTGGCGGTAAAGTAGAAAAGATTCATATGCCAAATAACAGTGGCGTGCCGTTTATCATGAGCTGTATCTTCTTCGTTTGGGGCTTTGCATTGGTATTCAGCATGTGGATCATTGCGATCATTGCAACGATCGGTATCTTTGCTTGTATGATTCACCGTTCATTCGAAAAAGATCACGGACGTTATATCTCAGTTGAAGAGATCGAAGAAACTGAAAATAAATTGCGAGGTGCTAAGTAATGAAAATAGATAACTCGCTGCCACTTGAATATAGCACGGAAGAAAATCGCTTAAAGATTTTTGGGTTCTGGATTTTCCTAGGAGCAGAAATAGCTCTTTTCGCTACACTGTTCGCCACTTATTTTGTATTGGTTGGTGGTACTGGAAATGGTCCAACAGGGGAACATCTTTTTAAAGTCCCAACCCTGATGTTTCAAACAATCTTTCTTTTAACCAGTAGTTTTACCATAGGTCTTGGAATCAATGCGATGAGACTTGGCAGGCAGAAAGCGACGATTGGTTTCTTCATTATCACCCTTATTCTTGGTTTAGGCTTTTTAGGAGTCGAAATTTATGAATTCGTGGAGTATGTACATGAAGGAGCAACGATTCAAACAAGTGCTTTCTTATCTAGTTTGTTCACACTACTAGGTACGCATGGAGCTCACGTTACACTTGGTTTATTCTGGGGAACCTTCATCATCATGCAGATTAAAAAACGCGGTATGACTCCACAGACAACAAACAAGGCTTTCATCTTTTCACTTTACTGGCATTTCTTGGACGTTGTCTGGATTTTCATCTTCAGTTTCGTCTACCTGAAAGGAATGATGTAATATGAAAGAATTATTCCCACGGGGCCAAGTTATGGGATTTGCTTTTTCGCTAGTCCTGACTTTGGTCGCACTATCAGTTATTATGTTTGATCTCTCACTGAAAATGGGTGTGATCATCTTACTTGTTACAGCTTTCATGCAAGCAGCACTTCAATTTGTTATGTTCATGCATGCAGGAGAGTCTGAAGATAAAGCATCGATTTATACAAACGTTTATTACGGATTGTTCGTTGCATTGGTTACAATTTTCGGTACAATGCTAACAATGATTTGGGGATATCAATAATCGATTCCGGAAAAACTGGGTGTCTTGATGACGCCCAGTTTTTTTGATTTTTAAACCGGTCTATCCATTTCATTCATGGAAGTTTGTTAACAAGGATGTGGCCGAAACCATATTGTTTAGTATAACCATTTCGCAACATTATATTTACTCTTTTTTGAAGCGCGCCCGTGCGTTTAAGTGCAATGTTTACTAAAGTGAAACGTTAATAGAACGGACACATCTACTAAGAAAAACGGTCAGCCCCTTTTGGTATAATAAGTTATGTAAGAATTAATTTATAAATGTAGCGGAGATGATGAATTGACTTTGCCGGTTTTGATTTTGACAATTATCTTAAGTTTGTTAAAAATATTGGTTTCCTGTCTTCCAACCGATGCAGTTAATTGGATTATCAGCAAATTTAAAATACACGCAGAAATTAGTGGCGGGAATGCGATCGTAACCTTTGACGGAAAACGTTTGGAAGGTGAAGAAAAAATTCAAGTTATTAATTATTTTAATAACGCTAGGTTTTTGAAGAAAAATCATATATTCCCAGGAAACGAGCATTTGTTTTTACATCCAGAGAACAGCTGTACTCCATTGGTCATTGATACTAAAAGAGGCAAAAAGGATGTTAGGTTATTTGTATATATTTACAGCGACCGCGTGGATGTAGTTAAACAGTACAAGAAGAAGCTCATTTCTTATAGTCTGTTTTCCGATAGCCTCCAAGAACGTTCCATGCCATTAATAAGAAGTTTAGTTTAATAGAAAAAGACGGTCTCTTAAGGGACCGTCTAAGACTTTTGACAACCGTTAATTTTCACTCCAGGCACTCGCTTTTCCCGCAGGGTTCTCGTACCCTCCGTTCCAATTAACTTTATTATAGAACCTTTTGTCTACAAACTGAGACAGGTTTTTAATGTACTTTTATATTTAAAAAAATTCTAGTACACAAATTGACATCTTGATTGTAGTGTCTTTTGAAAAAACAATTAAAAAGTGTTTTAAAGTAGGAGGGAATTGCTGCAAGAGGGTCGTTAATCGTGCATATGGAAAGTATTTTGGATAGTATTTATGGTAATAAAAAAGCAGGTATCTATTGCGATGCCTGCTTTTTTATGCTTTCCATTGTTTTTCAACTTGATGAAGGGCTTGTTGTAAAATTACTTCATGATCAGTACCCGGTTTAGTAAGGACATTAGTTTGATAAGATTTTCCTTGGAAATCAACTGTTACTGTAACTTTTACCATTATGCATCTTTCCTTTCCTGATTCAGAATTAAATGAGGTGGTTGTACCTATTTCTTTTATACCCGTGGCAGAAGGATAATCAAACATTTCAAAAGCAGTAAAATTGAGAAAGTTAATATTCAAAATTATCTGATATTTTTAAGGAGGTGTCAACACTTTTTTTTGACCTACTCCATTTTCCGGTTTAATAAAAAACGACCTGGCTAGCATACATGACAGCCAGGTTATTTTTATTAAACGAACTATATTCATATTTTAGTTAAAATAATACCGATTAATGCTGCAAGAACACCGGCAATTTGATAGGTTTTTAGTTTTTCCTTGAATATATAACATCCAGCGAATACGACAACCAAACAGTTCAGGCTGACGACAGGGAAAATGATGCTTGCGATGCCGGTGTTCAAGGCAAAGAAATAACATCCATAGCCTATCATGCTTAAAAAGCCTACTAAGGAACCGATTTTGACTTCCTTTAGCTTGATTTTTTCTTTTTTAAAGGCTAGAGCCGAAAGAAGATAAAGCATTCCGCCTCCATACATTGATACAAGGATATCAAGGGAGTTTAAATGAAGACGTGTTGATGTCGTCATAAGAATGCCGAGCACACCAAAAGATAAGATGGAGAGTAATGTGTGCATCATCCATGGGAAATATTGATGATTACCTTTTGCATTAGGGGTATATTGGATGACTAATGTAGCGATAAACATGCAGGCGATTCCACTCCACTGCAAGGAAGAAATATGTTCGTGAAAAATTAAAGCTGCACAGAGAATGGGGAATATGGCATTCGCTGCGATTAATGGAGATGTCAAGCTTGCCGGACCTTTTTCAAAGGCGCTTGCCATCTGGATGTTACCATTGGCGTTCAGTACACCAATTGCTGCACCAAGCATGATGGACAGCCAGTTCAGCTGCAAACCATCCATAAATACACCATAAACGATGGACAAAATAAAAGCTGAAAAATAAAAGAAAAATTGGATATGTATCTTGGAATACCCTTTTCCGCTGCTCCATTTAAAAATGCTGTTATTGATTCCGAAACATAAACTCGTGATGAGGGCTGCAAAAATCCACATTGACTTAATCTCTTCCTTCATGTAGGATAAACTTCTTCTACATTTTAAGCTGAATGCCCTTAAGAATCAAACCAAATTTAAAATGTATGATTGACAGATTAGATATTTTTTACTATATTTACTATGACAATTTTAAAATATTTTCCGATAAACGGGAGAGGTTCATAGCATCACCCTCTTAAAAAAACTATGGCTTTGATATTTTTCGCGAATCAACCATATCTTTGAGGAGATATGGTTTTTGTTATATAGAGGCCCATTTTATGAATCTCCCTGATATGTGGGATTAGGAGGACTTTTCATGTCTGGAAGAAAAGAAGAAGAATTAAAAAAAGATATCACACTGCTTGGAAATCAAGGAACAAAATATACATTCGACTATGCTCCTGAAATCCTTGAGTCATTCGATAACAAGCATCCGAACCGGGATTATTTCGTCAAATTCAATTGCCCGGAATTCACTAGTCTATGTCCGATCACGGGCCAGCCGGATTTTGCTACCATTTATATCAGCTATATTCCCAGTGTGAAAATGGTGGAAAGCAAGTCTTTGAAACTTTATTTATTCAGCTTCCGCAATCATGGTGATTTCCATGAAGACTGCATGAACATCATCATGAATGATTTAATCGAATTGATGGACCCTAAATATATTGAAGTCTGGGGCAAGTTTACACCTAGGGGCGGAATTTCCATCGACCCTTACACGAATTATGGGAAACCAGGTACGAAGTATGAGGAAATGGCGAATTACCGCTTGATGAACCATGACTTATACCCAGAAACCGTGGATAATCGCTAAAAACTAAAAAAAAGACAATGGGCATATGCCCGTTGTCTTTTTTTTAGTTTTTAGCTAATTTCGATCGATGGTTCTGTCGTTCTGTCCTTTTTAAAAGTACAAATGTCCTCCTATAATGGAATTCCCACTTGATTGTTTCGAGAAAAAGCGTAATAATAGGGAGAGTTAATTTTGACAGAATATTTACGAAAATAGGGGATGTCGAGATGAAAGTTGCAAAGTTTGGTGGAAGTTCACTTGCGTCAGGTGAACAGTTGAGGAAGGTATTCGAAATTGTTGTTTCTGATCCAGAGAGGAAGATTGTGGTCGTTTCCGCTCCGGGAAAACGCAATTCCGATGATATAAAGGTGACGGATTTATTGATTGAAGCCGCGGAACAGCAGTTGCGCGGGGATAACGGAGAGCATTTGATAGAAGATGTTGTATCCCGCTATGCGAGCATTGCTGAAGAGTTGGATATATCCGGGAGTGTCATCACAGGGATTCATGAAAATTTAATGGCACTGCTGCATGCAGACCAAACTGACCCGAAGCGCTATCTGGATGCCTTGAAGGCCGGTGGCGAGGATAATAATGCGAAGTTGGTCGCAGGTTATTTCCAAAGCCTTGGAGTGGAGGCACAGTATATCAATCCGAAGAAGGCAGGCTTGATCGTAACGGATGAAGGCGGATTTACCAGGGTGCTGCCAGAGTCTTATGATCGGTTATATGCTCTGCGTGATGAGCCAGGAATCGTTGTATTCCCAGGATTCTTCGGATATACATTAGATGGTGACGTGTTAACCTTCTCAAGAAGCGGTTCCGATATTACAGGTTCGATTCTTGCGAATGGGGTCAAAGCTGATTTATATGAGAACTTTACGGACGTGGATGCCGTTTATGCGGTGAATCCAAATGTGGTTTCCAACCCGAAGGGAATCCGGGAACTAACCTATCGTGAGATGCGTGAGCTTTCTTATGCAGGATTCTCGGTATTTCATGATGAGGCGCTGATTCCTGCATTCCGCGCGGGAATACCTGTCCATATCCAGAATACGAACAATCCGGCGGCACAAGGGACCCGCATTGTGAATACACGGGATAATACGAACGGGCCGGTTATTGGGATTGCAAGTGATAAAGGATTTTGCAGTATTTACATTAGCAAATATTTGATGAACCGGGAAGTTGGTTTTGGCCGGAAACTGCTGCACATCCTCGAGGATTATGGAGTTTCATATGAGCATATTCCATCAGGCATCGATGATGTGACGCTTATTCTAAGGCAGGACCAGATGAAAGGGGATGCCGAGAAGAAAATCATTTCCCGAATCAAGAAAGAGCTTCATGCCGATGAAGTGAATGTGGAGCATGATCTTGCCTTGATCATGGTTGTAGGGGAAGGAATGCGCCATAATGTCGGTACAACGGCAAGAGCGTCAAAAGCCTTGGCCGAAGCAAAGGTGAATATTGAGATGATCAACCAGGGCTCTTCGGAGGTAAGCATGATGTTCGGTGTGAAAGGGCACAACGAAGAGACGGCAATTCAGGCATTATATCACGAGTTCTTTTGAGTATGAGCGTTTAGGGCCCTCCTTATAGAAGGGGGGTTTTTGTGATTAATCTTTTAATCACTATACATACGCTGGTTTTTTTCATCTGGTTCTTTAAGGTAGTGGCAATGACCGTGGGGATAATCATTCCAAGCTAAGCAGACGCGCTGTGGGGTTCAGAGCGTCTGTTTTAATTTAATAACCAATATGTCAAGTGGCTAAAGCAGAGACGGAGTTGACGCTCTTGAAACGGATAAAAAGGGCGCCCAACCTTATACATAACTCTCGCCAAATTATAAATGAAAGAGATGTCAATGGCACATCAAGTTTACGAGCCAAATGATTCACTGGCACCAATTGATTTAAGTAATTACTTCGAGTTGGTCTTGCTGAATAGAATCATGTTTAGAAAGCACCCTAATCACTTCAAGTTAAATACTTCTATATAATACAAAAAAAGAATGTAGGAATAAGTTGGGAATAAGTTCTATCTATATGTTAAAACAAAGTTGAGTGGAGTGTGAGGCAGGAGACTCCTGGGGGAAAAGCTCGTCTAGGGAGGCACCGCAGGCGTAAGCCGAGGGCGGACCGCCCGCGAAAAGCGAGTGCCTGGAGCTGAAATCAACGTTGAAATAAAAAGCAATAAAAAAACTGTAGAAAACCCGGTTTCATCGAGTTTGTCTACAGTCTGCCTCCAAATGGAAGATTTGAGGCTTTCCTTTTATGTTAGTCCATAATGGTCAGGAGTCGATCGATCGCGGTCCTTGGACGCGGGGCAGGAATCATATCGGGATAGCCAACGTGAAGGCTGCCGACGATCTTCTCGCCTGGTTTCACGCCCAAAGCTTCACGAAACTCCGTGCTGTGTATCATGCCGTATGTTTCCCATATCATCCCGATTCCTTGTTCCCAGGCAAGCAGGCTGAAATTCTGGATCAAGGCACTTGTAGCCGCATAATCTTCTTCGCGTGTCATGGGATTCGGATTCTCTTCCATGATCACTGCGACAAACATCGGTACACCTATGAGTTTATTATATCCTCGCTGTCCGGCTGCTTTTTTCTTTTCAGGGTCCTTCTCTTTGCCTTCCATGAATGCACGTGTTGCTTCTGCGAGTTTTAAACGGCTATCACCATGCACCACGACAAAGCGCCATGGCTGGGTCATTTTATGGTTCGGTGCCCATGTCGAAGTTTCCAATAATGATTGGATGGTATCAATAGGAACAGGAATGTCCTTAAATCGTTTGATGCTGCGCCGTTCTTTAATGATATTTTCTAGTTTCATGATCATCCTGCTCCTTTAATCATATATGTAAGTTTAATAGTTGAAAAAAAATAATCCCCGGCTGCCTAATATGCTTCCAACGTGAATAAATTACTTGAATAAAGAGGGGGCAATATTCTAGTGACTTGCATTCGCTAATGAGCATATAATTTTACTAGGCACAGAGAAGCCGGGGCGACATTGTATCTATGTACAATATCAAAAGGGTACGATAAGAGAATATCGTATTTGCTTATCAAATTTCAGAGATCGATAATGAAATTGAAAATCATTATCAATTAGAATTTTCGCTTATTTCCTGTTATTTGTCAAGGATATTTATAAAAAAAATTCAAGATATTTACCAATGCTTTAAAACAGTTAAAACCTTTTAAAAAATCTGTATAAAAATGTATAATGAGAGGATGAGAAGATGCTATTTACATACGGAGAATCGAAGGTGTCATAGATGAAAAAATTGTCCTCATTTCTTAAGCCATACTGGCTTTTGATCATTCTTGCTTTATCCTTAATGATTGTGGAACTCGGGGTAGAGCTGTTACAACCTCTATTTATAGCAAAAATCATTGATGATGGCATTTTGCAGAAAGATATATCGGTGGTGATTAAATGGGGAAGTGTCATGGTTGGACTTTCCGTTTTTTCATTTCTTGGCGGGATCGTTAATTCATTTACGGCATCACATGTAAGTCAAAGCTTTGGACATGATGTCAGGACAAGCCTTTTTGGTAAAATACAGGCGTTTTCTTTTGCGAACTTGAATAATATCCCGACTTCCTCGTTGATTACAAGGATGACGAATGATGTGACCCAACTTCAAAATACGGTTTTTATGGGCTTGCGTATCATGGCAAGGGCGCCGTTGATCGTAATCGGCGGAGCG
Organism: Bacillus sp. ISL-78; assembly: GCF_018613455.1. Lineage (NCBI taxonomy): Bacteria > Bacillati > Bacillota > Bacilli > Caryophanales > Bacillaceae > Bacillus > Bacillus sp. ISL-78. Next base: position 284,112 of record NZ_JAGGQC010000002.1, on the reverse strand, counting down.
ATAATGGCTATTTCGGTCGATTTGAAATTATCCCTTGTATTGGTCATTTCAATTCCGGTTCTTGTTTTCTTCTTGGGGTGGGTTATGAAACGGGCGGCTAAGCTGTTTAAGCTCGTCCAGAAAAAACTCGATAATGTCAATGGTGTCATGAGGGAAAACCTGATAGGCATGCGCTTGATCAAAGCTTTTCTTCGTAAGGAGCATGAAATCGGCCGATTTGACGATGCGAATGAAGAGTTGAAAAGAAAGACTGTGTCTTCCCTTCGTTTAATTGAAACGACGATGCCTGTGCTGATGCTTGTCATGAATGTGGCGATTCTGATCATTCTCTGGCTTGGAAGTGAATTTATAACGACGGGAGATATACAGGTAGGGGAAGTTGTGGCGATTGTCAACTATGCCACGAGGATTGCGGCATCCCTTTCCGTTTTTTCATGGCTGATCATGGTCATTTCCCGTGCAAAGGCATCAGCGGAACGTGTGACGGAAATATTTGAAACCCCGATAGATATTGATGAAGGTAAGGCGGAAAGCAAGAGTGGGGCCGTCAATGGGGGAGGCATTAAGTTTCTGGATGTATCTTTCCGCTATCCTGGAACCGAAACCCCGATATTGAAAAACCTGACCTTCTCCATCGATCCGGGAGAATCGCTTGCCATCATAGGAGCGACAGGATCAGGGAAGACATCTCTGTTTCAGCTGATTCCGAGATTATATGAAGTTGAAAGCGGCTCCATTCAAATTGATGGCCAAGACCTGAAAGATATTCCCTTGAATTCGCTGCGGAACAGGATCGGCTATGTACCGCAAGAGGCCCTGCTTTTTTCGGGGACCATAAAAAATAATGTCGCTTGGGGAAAAGAGGGTGCCTCGATGGAGGAAATCATGGCTGCGGCCATGCATGCCCAGGTCCATGAGACCGTAATGAAACTTCCGAAGCAATATGAAACCCAGTTAGGGCAAAAAGGAGTGAATCTGTCTGGAGGGCAAAAACAGCGCTTATCGATTGCAAGAGCATTGGTGCGCAAACCGAAGATTCTCCTTCTGGATGATAGTACAAGTGCGCTGGATTTGAAGACGGAAAGTAAATTGCTTGCCGCTTTAAAGGACTATACATGCACAACGCTCATCATTACACAAAAAATCAGTACAGCCATGGAGGCAGACAAAATCTTGTTGCTTGAAAGCGGTCAAGTCCTTGCGCTGGGGAAACATCAGGATTTGATGCAAACAAGCGATCTTTATCGAAAAATCGTTCGCTCACAGTTTGGGGAGGAGGGGATTTCGCTTGAGTCGAAGAATATCTCCCGATAAGGCAAAGTCTAAACCGGTCAACTCCTGGAATACGGTAAAAAGGATCATTCCCTACTTGGCAACGAATAAAAGCCTGCTATTATGTGTCCTTTTCATGGTACTGATAAGCTCGGTTTTGGGATTGCTTGGCCCCTTTCTTGTTGGGATGGCCATTGATGATTATATTGTCACAAGAGATAGTGGGGGGCTGATCAGCCTTCTTTTAGGGCTTCTCGGAGTCTACATATTTTATTCCCTATCCATGTGGCTTCAGAATTATTGGATGATCGGAATTGCACAGGATACGGTTTATGCGATGCGTAATCAACTATTCAAAAAGCTTCACCAGTTGTCCATTCCCTTTTTTGATCGGCGTCAGCACGGGGAGTTGATGAGTAGGGTCACGAATGATATTGAAAATGTCAGTTCCACTTTGAATAGCTCCGTCATCCAGATCTTTTCAAGTGTGCTGACACTTATCGGGACGGTCGGAGTCATGCTGTATTTGAGCCCTTTATTAACTGTTTTAACCTTATTCATCGTTCCTCTCATGTTCTTCGGTCTTAGGTGGATAACGAACAGGACGGGAAAGCTGTTTAAAGCACAGCAGAAGAACCTTGGAGAACTGAATGGGTTTATAGAAGAAACGATTTCCGGACAACGGATCGTAAAGGCTTTTTCACAGGAAGATAAAGTGATCCGTGATTTTATCATCCGGAGTGAAAATTTAAAGAAAGCCGGATTCCTATCACAATCATACTCAGGGCTGATTCCAAAACTGATGAATTTACTGAACAACTTAAGTTTCACGGTAATAGCCGCTGTCGGCGGGTTTTTGGCGCTGAGTGGCATAGGTACTGTTTCCATCGGGGTCATTGTCATCTTCACCGAGTACTCAAGGCAATTCACCCGTCCGCTCAATGACCTGGCTAACCAATTCAATACACTCCTCTCAGCTGTTGCCGGTGCTGAACGGGTTTTCGCCATACTTGATGAAAAAGAAGAAGAAGTGGATGAGAAACAGGCTTCTGAACTTCGTGAAGTCCGCGGTGAGGTGGACTTTGAGGGTGTTTCCTTTTCGTATAATGATGAGGGGCAAACGATATATGATGTTAGTTTCCAAGCAAAGAAGGGGGAGACTGTCGCGCTTGTAGGTCCCACGGGGGCAGGTAAGACCACGATCATTAATCTTCTTGCCCGTTTTTACGAGCCGAACAGCGGCCGGATATTGATTGACGGCCAGGATATCCAACAGGTGACGAGGTCCAGTCTCCGTAAGCATATGGGCTTCGTTTTACAGGATTCCTTCTTGTTTCAAGGTACGATTCGTGAAAATATCCGCTACGGCCGGCTGGAGGCAGAAGATGAAGAAGTGGTGAATGCAGCCAAGCTTGCCAATGCCCATTCCTTTATCATGAAACTGCCAGATCGATACGATACCATCTTGAATCAAGATGGCAGTGGAATAAGTCAGGGGCAGCGCCAGCTATTATCGATTGCCAGGGCTATTTTAGCGGATCCCGTATTATTGATTTTGGATGAAGCGACAAGTAGCATAGATACGATAACCGAGCTTAAAATCCAGGAAGCATTACACCGCTTGATGGAGGGAAGGACAAGTTTTGTCATTGCCCACAGATTGAATACAATTCAGCAAAGTGATCAAATCCTCGTACTTGATGAAGGAAGGATCATTGAAAAAGGATCCCATGATGAATTGTTGCGGCAGAGGGGTTTTTATTACGATCTAAATCGCAGCTCATTAAGGGGAAATCAGATAGGATAAAGAAAGAATGTGTGCCATCCGGCGCGCATTTTTTTGTGTTGGTCCCATAATGAGCATCATAAACTTGGGGATTGCATCCCGTTCATTTAATGATGAACCTTCTAAAAACGCGTTCACACAATACGATTTTTATAAAGCATGGAAATCATTGATTCCACCAAAATGGGAAAGGAGGGAATTATCGACAAAATAATGGAAAATACTTTACAGATTGACTAAATTGCTATTGCTAAAAAACCTTATGGTAACATATAATTCAGAATATATATAAAATTCTTTAAATTTAATGGGCACGGAGAGAAATACAGCCCTGGCCCCTTATGAATGAAGGTTTTTTATAGTTATACACTAGATCGATAGAGAGGAGATGGAAAAATTGAAAGCGCTTAAGTCTGTTATTCTTTGGGGGATCATATCTGCATTGGGTGCGGTGAGTTTTGGTTTCGTCGCGCTAAACCGGGGGGAAAGCATCAATGCCATGTGGATTGTTACTGCGGCACTCTGTGTTTATTCAATTGCATACCGCTTTTATAGTAAATTCATTGCACGGAAAGTGTTTGAGCTAGATGACAATCGCCAGACTCCATCGGAAGCGAATAATGATGGGAAAGATTATGTACCTACAAACAAATGGGTTTTGTTTGGTCACCACTTTGCAGCAATTGCCGGAGCTGGACCTCTCGTAGGCCCCATCCTTGCAGCGCAGATGGGATATTTGCCAGGGACGCTATGGCTTGTAGTCGGAGTTGTTTTGGCTGGTGCCGTACAGGATTTCATCATTCTTTTCGGTTCGATGCGCCGTAACGGCAAATCTTTGGGAGAGATGATCAAAGAGGAGATTGGACCGATTACAGGCTTGATAGCGATGATCGGTATCCTCGGTATCATGATCATTTTATTGGCGGTACTTGCCCTGGTTGTCGTAAAAGCGCTGGTGGGCAGTCCGTGGGGAATGTTCACGATTGCCTCGACCATACCGATTGCAGTCCTGATGGGCATTTACATGCGTTATATAAGGCCGGGACGGGTTGGTGAAGGGTCGATTATCGGAATCATACTTTTGATGCTCGCGTTATATTTCGGCCGCTTTGTAGCCGAGAGCGCAACATTGGCGCCAATGTTCACTTTCACCGGGGAAACGATTGCCATCATGTTGATTGTCTATGGTTTCGTTGCCTCCGTTTTGCCTGTATGGATGTTATTGGCACCGCGTGATTATTTAAGTACATTCTTGAAAATCGGTACGATCATCGGACTTGCACTTGGTATCTTTATTGTCATGCCGAGCCTTGAAATGCCAGCTGTCACTCAATTCATCGATGGAACAGGACCTGTATTTTCCGGAAATTTATTCCCGTTCCTATTCATTACGATCGCTTGTGGAGCGGTATCGGGATTCCATGCACTCGTTTCCTCAGGTACAACTCCTAAAATGATTGAACGCGAATCGCATGCACGTCCAATCGGATACGGGGCGATGTTGACTGAATCCTTCGTAGCCATCATGGCGATGATTGCCGCCTGTGTATTGACGCCAGGTATCTATTTTGCCATTAACAGTCCGGGGGCCGTTGTGGGAACGGAACCAGCGCAAGTGGCTGCTACGATATCCGATTGGGGTTTCCTTGTGACACCTGAGATGATTACCGGCCTTGCAGACGATGTTGGGGAAGAGACCATTATATCCCGTACCGGAGGAGCTCCAACCTTTGCAATCGGCATGGCCCATATCTTCTCGCAAGTGATTGGAGGGGCGTCCCTGATGGCATTCTGGTATCATTTCGCGATCCTGTTCGAGGCATTGTTCATATTGACCACCATTGATGCAGGAACCAGGGTGGGTCGTTTTATGATACAGGATGTCATCGGCACCTTTTACAAACCATTTGCCGAAACGAATAAATGGCTGCCCAATATAATTGCGACTGCCATTTGTGTAATCGGTTGGGGGTACTTCCTTTATCAAGGGGTCATTGATCCTCTTGGCGGAATCAATACCCTTTGGCCATTATTTGGAATCGCGAATCAGATGCTTTCCGCCATTGCATTGCTGCTTGGAACGACGGTTCTTTTCAAAATGGGCAAAAAAGCGTACACATGGGTCACTCTTGTGCCCACTACATTCTTGTTGATAGTGACCATGACGGCAGGGTGGCAAAAGCTGTTCCACGAAAACCCGGCAATTGGCTTTTTAGCACATAAGGATAAATTTAAAGCGGCTTATGATAATGGGGAAGTCCTTGCTCCGGCAGCCAACCTAGCCGAGATGAAGCGGGTTATCGTCAATGATTATGTGGATGCCGCCCTATGTGCCATCTTCATGATCGTGGTGATCACGGTCTTGATTTCTGCCATTAGGCTATGGATAAAAGTCTTGAAGAACCAGAAAATAGATTTACATGAAACGCCTTATGTATCAAGGTCGTCATAAGGGAGGGAAAGCAATGTTAAAAAGAATAATTACAATTCTAAGCTACAGAAAGCAATTCGTCAGTTTGCTCGTCGGCGTGCCAAGTTATGATACGTATGTGGCACATATGAGAATGCATCATCCTGAAGATCCTGTGAAAACCAGGAAAGAATTTTTCTGCGAAGCCCAGGATGAACGGTATAACGCAAAGGGTGGCAAAGTGTCCCGTTGCTGTTAATGAATATTTATTGAAGGGTCCTCAATAGGAGGGCCCTTTTTTTATTGTTTTTTCCGAAGTGGGACCTAAGCGGAGGGTTAAATGTAATAGACATGGAGTCGTGAAAATGTAGAAAAGCAATTTCAAAACCAAAAACATCACATTTTCCGGTCCTTTATTCTTATTGATGTTATATTACCTAACAATTTTATGAAAAAACACAAAAAAATAAGTTGAATAATTAGAAAATTGAGTATATGATAAAAAATATAACATAATATTGTTAATAAACATAACATATACAAAAACAAGGGGGAAAAAACAGTATGCAAATGGCAGATTCGGTATTCATGTTTTTGGCGACGATGATGGTTTGGCTAATGACTCCAGGGATTGCCCTATTTTATGGAGGGATGGTAAAAAGTAAAAATGTCCTGAATACGGCAATGCATAGTTATATGCCTCTGGCTGTCATTTCCATTCTTTGGGTGCTCATTGGGTATTCATTATCATTTTCACCTGGTAATTCACTTCTGGGGGGGCTGGACTGGGTTGGTTTAAAGGATGTGGGCTTTGCACCTGGGCCTTACAGCGAAACGATTCCCCATAGTTTGTTCATGTTATTCCAAATGACTTTTGCCGTTTTAACAGTTTCGATCATTGCTGGTGGCATTGCCGAGCGGATGAGGTTTTCAGCATTCCTGATTTTTACGATCCTATGGTCTTTATTCGTATATGCTCCCGTTGCACACTGGGTATGGGGTGGAGGCTGGTTAGCGGAACTGGGTACACTTGACTTTGCTGGTGGCAACGTTGTTCATATATCTTCAGGGGTTGCAGGTTTGGTATTAGCAATCATGTTAGGTAAAAGGAAAGAGTCGGGGGACAGTGCACCGCATAATCTTCCTTTAACATTTCTTGGAGGATCATTAATTTGGTTCGGTTGGTACGGCTTCAACGTCGGAAGCGCACTGACAATCAATGAGGTGGCGATGAATGTATTCGTTAATACAGCTGTTGCAGCAGCTGCTGGCATCATTGGATGGTTGATCGTCGAGTATATGGCTAATAAAAAGGCAACATTGCTGGGTGCAGTATCCGGTGCCATTTCTGGCTTGGTGGCCATTACACCCGCTTGCGGATTCGTAACGCCCGCATCATCAATCATCATCGGTGTCATCGGCGGTGCCGTTTGTTTTTGGGGTGTATTCTTCCTGAAGAATAAACTGGGTTACGACGATGCGCTTGATGCTTTCGGATTACATGGTATCGGCGGGACATGGGGTGGCATCGCTACAGGCTTGTTCGCGACAACTTCCGTAAACGAAAGCGGGGCAAATGGTTTATTCTATGGAGATTTCAACTTGTTGTGGAAGCAGCTTGTAGCGATCATTGCGACCTATATCTTCGTTGCCGTGGTCACTTATATCGTTGCTAAAGCCATTAACCTTTTCGTACCGTTGCGTGTCAGTGAAGAGGATGAGTCAATGGGGCTTGATCTTACACTTCATGGAGAAAAAGCTTATCACGAATCAATCTAAAAGGGGGGGCGCATATGTCCGAGATTTTAACGAAAATAGAAATCATTACCCGTCCTATCCAATTTGAACAATTCAAAGCGGAACTTGCGAAAATAGGGGTAAGCGGAATGACAGTATCGGAAGTAAAAGGAACGGGTCTTCAGAAAAGTTATGTGGAAACATATAGAGGGAGAAATCGTGAAATTTCATTGCATGATCGAATGAAAATCGAAATCGTCGTGTGTGAAGTGCCAGTTCAGGATGTTGTGGATGTAGCAAGGAAATTCTTGAGTACCGGTAAACCTGGTGACGGTAAAATCTTCATATATCAATTGGCGAATGTTGTGAATATCCGTACCGGTAAAGAAGGTCATGATGCGTTAAAGAATGACATCTGATGCAATGATCGATTCAGTTGGGTACAGAAGATGAAAGAAAGGGAGCTGAAAATGGGGAGACTGGTCCGAATTGTTAATGCAAAAAAACAGAAGATCGTTAATACGCTCATTTCAGAGGATATATATCAACCTGATGACCGACCCTTTTTATTGGAATTGCCACTGAAAAATTTAGAAGAGATTTTATCACTCCGATTAAAATCCCCGTTTCAAAATTCCCGTTCAAAAAAATAACCTTTCAGCCGTTATCCTAGGGGAGAGCGGCTTTTTTTGTTTGTTGTCCAGCTGGATCGTGACATTTAAATGTTTGTATATTAAGGAAATTTTTTTCTTGAATCCCCCATGGAAATCGGGGAGCATTCCAACTATAATGAATAAGGATATAAATTTAAATACGATTTTTTTGCTTTTTTCGCCGCTTTTCGCTTAGTTACTTCAATTTTTCTTTAATTTTCTGAAAAGCAAATTCAAAAAAATGTAAGTTTATCAAAAAACTATGAATTACTTCATGAATGCCCTGCTTAATAATAGGGGAATTATTAATATGTTCTTTTAAGAGGTGAAAGGAAATGGATCAATTTACGGTCGAATCCGTTTTAAATATCATCAGGGAGTTTGTACCGAAGGATGCTTCAATTTCTGTGGCTGATTCTGAAAAATACATTTATTATCAACCGAGCAAACAAGTGGACTTAAGAATAAAACCAGGTGATTTAATCAGTGAAAATACGGCGACATATAAAGCGCTGAGCGTCCGTAAAAAAATAGGGGTGCAAGTTGAAAGTAATGTATTTGGCGTACCTTACTATGGGCTGAGTGTTCCTATCATGGACGAGGGCAACCCTTTAGGGGCGGTAACGGCCATCTTGCCGTCAAAGCCCTTGATTTTACCGACATCATTCCTGACCATTAAAACGGATGATCGCTGGATACCGCTTCCATATGATGAAATTATGTATTTGGAAGCTCAAAATAGGAAAACTAAAATTCAGTCCGAACGTGTGAGTGGATTTCATAAAATGAATTTAAGTGAATTGGAATTCATTTTACCTGGTGATTTATTCATTCGTGTGCACCGTTCGTACATCGTCAATATCAACTATATACAAGAAATCCTTCCTGATTTCCATTCTACATTTTTATTGATAATGAAAGACAACTCCAAAATCCAGGTCAGTCAAACATATGCAAGTCAATTCAGGCGGGCTTTGGGGTTTTAGTGATTCTCCTTTGTGTGAAAGAAATGCTGGTTTATGCCCAATTTAAGGCTTTTCATTCGAAAATGAATGTGACGATTACACAGGATTGGTAAAATTAAGTGTAAGAAAAGCGAAAAATGGGGGTCTTTTGTATGAACGAAAGCGTTTTCAAAAAAATTCGCAATGAACAATTTAAGGGGAAAGTAGTTACAGCGGAAGAAGCAGCTTCATGGATTAAAAATGGGATGAAACTCGGTATGAGTGGATTTACCCGTGCTGGTGATGCTAAAGTTATTCCGATGGCTCTAGTTGAAAGAGCTAAAACTGAAAAATTCAAAGTTGACGTTTATACTGGTGCCTCATTAGGACCGGAAGTCGACCAACATATGGCGGAAGCAGGTATCATAAATAAACGTTTGCCGTTCCAAGCGGATAAAGGCATTCGCAATAAAATAAATGCTGATGAAGTAACTTATGTAGATCAGCATTTGTCTCATACAGCTGAACAAGTTCGTCAAGGCATTGTCGGACCAATCGATTTTGCAATCATCGAAGCATTGGCGATTACAGAAGATGGATTGATCATCCCGACAACTTCTGTAGGCAACTCAGCCATATTCGTTCAAGAAGCTAAACATGTGATCATTGAATTGAACGTATCCCATCCAGAAGGACTGGAAGGGATGCATGATATATATACTCCGGCTAAACAAGGCGAACGTGAACCGATTCCTATGACTAAAGCAAGTGATCGCCTTGGATCGATCGGCATTGCGGTTGATCCTGAAAAAGTAATGGGAATCGTCGTTTCTACAGATCTTGATGCACCTTCCACAATCGTGCCGCCGGATGAAGAAACTGCAACAATCGCCAACCATCTCATTAACTTCCTTCGTGGAGAAATCAAGGCTGGCCGTTTAACTGAAAGCCTTGCTCCGCTTCAGTCGGGTGTAGGTTCAGTCGCAAATGCAGTATTCGCCGGCTTCCTTGATTCTGAATTCAAAGATTTGGAAGTTTATTCAGAAGTGCTGCAAGATGCGGTATTTGATCTGATCGATGCTGGAAAGGTTAAATTCGCTTCAGGGTGTTCGATTACATTAGCTGAAGAAAAAGGGAAACAAGTTTACGGTGAGCTTGAAAAATACCGTGATAAACTAGTTCTTCGTCCACAAGAAATATCTAATCATCCTGAAATCATCCGTCGTTTGGGCTTGATTTCAATCAATACAGCGTTAGAATGTGATATCTATGGTAACGTAAACTCGACACATGTTTCGGGGACAAGAATGATGAATGGAATTGGCGGATCAGGAGATTTTGCCCGTAATTCACGTCTAGGCATTTTCGTAACGAAATCATATGCAAAAGGCGGCAAAATTTCCAGTATCGTTCCTTTCGTTTCTCATGTGGATCATACTGAACATGATGTGGATGTATTAGTGACAGAGCAAGGGATCGCTGATTTACGTGGCTTGGCACCAAAAGAGCGCGTAGAGTTAATCATAGAAAACTGTGCTCATCCTGACTACCGTCCACAGCTACGTGCATACTTCACTGAAGCTGTTGCGCAAACGGGCGGGCATCAAACTCCGCACATACTTGAAAAAGCATTTTCATGGCATACGAACCTAGCTAAAAACGGTACGATGCTTGAAGCGGTTCTTCAAGATCAAAAATAAGAATCAAAACCCCGCCAATACAGCGGGGTTTTTTATTTGGTCCGTGTCCGGTATAGGTGAAAACCAATGAATCTTTCGTCACATCAATGAAATATTGAAAGGTAAATAGTTATTTCTCCTAAGTAATTTGTATGGTGTTTCCTATTGGTTCTTTTTCCTGCGACAAATAAAAGATTTAAAGTGTAAAAAGATGCTTAACCATCAAAAAGATGGGGAACTGTATCTTTAGGATTTTTTCTTTTATTTTTGTATATAATTATTCATCCAAGTTATAGAAATATGGTAAACTGCTAACAATGAAAGATTATCATACATAGAATTTTTAGATTCCTTAGAAATAGGGAGTTATATAGAATTGCTTATAGTGGAGGAGATAATTTGTTCAAGACAAAATTACATTTTTGGACGTTAGAGTTATTACTATTGTCTTTACTTTTTTATGTTGGTACAAAGATTTCATTTCTTTTTGAACCAATAGTCATTTTTACAACTACATTGTTCTTTCCAATCTTGATTGCGGGTTTTCTCTACTTTTTGTTCAATCCCACTGTTGATTTCCTGGTTAAAAGAAGAGTGCCTAGGGGATTGTCGATATTATTGCTATATGTATTTTTCCTGGGATTGATTAGTTTGCTTGTCGGTCTCGTTGGCCCGTCACTGTCCAAACAGGTTACGGATTTAATCAATAACCTTCCGGACTATTTCAATCAAACAAGGAAGTTCATTGAAGATTCAGCGGAGTCAAAATGGTTTTTGTGGACGATGGAACAAGACTATGTTCCCCTGAAAGAAGTAGGCGACTCGCTTCAGAAATATTTGACTAATTTACCTAGTAATATAACGAACAGTTTAACTTCCGTTTTCAGCGTAGTGACGAATATCACTTTAGTGGTCGTAACGGTTCCTTTCATCCTGTTTTATATGTTGAAGGATGGAGATAAGCTACCAGCCGCCATTATGAAATTCGTACCGGTTCGCTATAGAAAACCAGCTTTAACAGTACTTCAGGAAACTGGCGGGACGCTTACTACATACATACAAGGGCAAATGCTTGTTTGCATGTTTGTCGGGATCGGAACGTTCATCGGGTATTTGATCATTGGTTTGCCTTATGCGTTCTTATTCGCGCTGATCGGTGCTGTGACCAATATCATTCCATATGTAGGCCCGTTTATAGGAGCGGCTCCTGCGGTCATTGTGGCATTGATTCATTCACCGACCGAAGCGCTATTGGTCATTCTGGTGGTAACGGTCATCCAGCAACTTGATGGTAATTTCATTTCACCGTTAGTCATCGGGAAAAAATTGAACACACATCCGCTTACCATCATCATCCTATTGCTCGTCGCCGGAAACATTGCCGGTATCATCGGCATGATTTTGGCGGTTCCGACATACTCTGTTGTTAAAACGATTGTATTGAATATCGTAAAATTCATCAGGATCCGAAAAGAGGAAAAGCTTGAAGAGGATATATTGGAATGAAAAAACGTGCCCGACTCTATTGAGTCGGGCACGTTTTCTTAGTGTGGTGAATAGGTCACAAACCTAAGGAAATATATTTCACTTCCAGGAATTCTTCGATGCCTTGGTGTCCGCCTTCACGTCCGAGCCCGCTTTGCTTGAATCCGCCGAATGGAGCTTGCGGAACGGAAGGAAGTCCGTCGTTCAAGCCTACAATACCGAATTCAAGTGCCTCGGTGAATTTGATGCCTTTGGTGATATTTTCAGTGAAGACGTAAGCTGCCAAACCAAAGATGGAGTCATTTGCCCTTTTGATTGCCTCTTCATCAGTCTTAAAGGAGGCAATTGGAGCTAGTGGACCAAATGTTTCTTCCTTCATGCAGAGCATGCTGTCATCAATGTTGGACAATACGGTCGGTTCAAGAAAAAGGCCGCTTATTGATTTACCGCCAGCTTCGAGCTTAGCGCCGCTGCTGATTGCTTCATCAATTTGTTTTTGAACCTTATCCACTGCATTTTGATCGATTAGCGGACCGATATCGACGCCATCTTCCAGTCCATTTCCAACCTTTAGTTCCTTGACCTTGGCAACGAGCTTTTCGATGAAGGCCTCTTGAATGGCTTCGTGAACATAAATGCGATTTGAACAGACGCATGTTTGTCCTGCGTTACGGAATTTTGAACTGATGATGCCGTCAACCGCTTTATTAAGGTCGGCATCCTCAAGAACGATTGCAGGTGCGTGACCTCCGAGTTCAAGCGAGATTTTTTTTACCGTGTCCGCTGAGCCCCTCATCAGGGTTTTGCCGACTTCTGTAGAACCGGTAAACGTCAATTTACGAACCCGCGTATCTTGAAGCCAAGTTTCGCCGATTTCTGAGGATTTTCCTGTCACCACGTTGATGACTCCTTTTGGAATGCCAGCCTTTTCAGCTAATTCAGCCATTTTTAAAGCTGTTATGGGAGTCAGGTTTGCCGGTTTAATGACGACTGTGCAGCCGACGGCAAGCGCTGGTGCCACTTTTCTTGTAATCATGGCTGCAGGAAAGTTCCAAGGCGTAATGACAGCTACAACTCCGACAGGCTGTTTAGTCACGAAAAGCCGTTTATTGGACACGGAAGCAGGAATCGTTTCGCCGTACACCCTTTTACCTTCTTCAGCAAACCAAGATAAAAAGCCATTGGCATATGTCATTTCACCAAGAGCTTCTTTAAGGGGCTTTCCTTGCTCTTCAGTCATGATTTTTGCCAGTTCTTCTTTATGATCATCAATCAATCGATGCCATTTCCAAATTAGTTCAGCGCGTTCGTAGACTGAGAGTGCAGCCCAGCCCGTAAAGGCTTCATATGCGGCATCTGCAGCCTTCGCCGCTTCAGTTGCACCGCCTTTAGGAACGGTGGCAACTACTTCATCCGTTGCCGGGTTTCTCACTTCAATTTTATCCAATCCAAAATCCGACCACTCACCGTTAATAAATAATCCGTAATCCTTCATGATAAAACCTCCTAATTTGGTTAAATCCATCAAACTACTAAACTTCTAACTTTATACTTTTACCTGTTACATAAAAGTATAAACACTTTTATGTGATTCTGAAATTTATTTGATTGGCTAATTATAGAAAAATGGCTTTCGAAGGGAGGAATACACAAAAAAGAGGTGCAAGTTGCACACCTCTTCATTCAAGGTTCAATTATTTTTCCGATGAAACAGCCACTTCACTCATATCACCTGAGATGGCTTGGTTAGGATTGAATTCACCTTCTGATTTAGAAATGACCACTGTAGCGACACTGTTACCGATTAGATTGGTGATGGCACGTGCTTCTGACATGAAGCGGTCGACACCAAGCAGTAATGCCATTCCCTCAACTGGGATCATTGGGAAGGCAGCTAATGTTGCAGCAAGTGTGATGAAACCGGATCCCGTTACACCGGCAGCACCTTTGGATGTTAACATCAAGATTCCTAGAAGGGTCAACTCCTGCCAGATGCTTAAATCGACACCGTAGGCTTGGGCGATGAAAATCGCTGCCATGGATAAGTAGATGGATGTGCCATCAAGGTTGAAAGAATAACCGGTTGGGACAACCAAACCGACTACCGATTTTGAGCAACCGTATTTTTCGAGCTTTTTCATCACGCTTGGCAGGGCGGATTCCGATGAAGAAGTTCCTAAAACTAAGAGGATCTCTTCTTTTATATAGGCAATGAACTTGAAAATATTAAAGCCATACATTTTTGCAATCGAGCCAAGGATAAGAACGATGAAAAGTGCCATTGTGATATAAACACTGCCCATTAATTGTCCTAACGAGGTTAAAGAACCAAGGCCAAACTTACCGATTGTATAGGCCATTGCTCCAAATGCGGCCAATGGAGAAACTTTCATGATCATACCGACGATGCCGAAGAAAATGTCGGCAATATGCTGAAAGAAAGAAACGACTGGCTGCACTCTCGGTCCCATTGCCGCCATTGATAATCCGAATAATACGGCAAAGAATAGAATAGGGAGTAAGTCTCCGCCAGCCAGTGCGGCAACGGCATTATCAGGAATGATATTAGAAATGAAAGCAACGGCGCCATGTTCCGTTTCGGAAGCGGCTGTCGTATATTGTGATACATCTCCACCCTCGACTGAATCGATGTTAAAGCCTTTACCGGGTCCCAGCAGATTGACCACGATGATTCCGATGGCAAGTGCGAAAGTGGTAACGATTTCAAAATAAAGCAGGGCCTTTCCGCCGATGCGGCCAACCTTTTTCATATCACCCATACCGCCAATTCCGATCACGACGGTTAAGAAGATGATTGGTGCGATGACCATTTTAATCATTTTAATAAATAAATCAGCTAATATCTTCAGTTGTTCACCGAAAGCAGGGAAGAAGAAACCGACTGTTATACCTAGAATGATACCGATGATGACCTGAACTGTTAAATTTTTTAATATTTTCAAGGGGCATTCTCCTTTGTTATATGATAGCGCTTTCTTAACTTGATAATAGTGTAACAGAAGAAAGAATCAGAATATTCTTTTGGTGATATTGTTTTCTTTTTGTTCTTTTTGGTCTTGGGGATTTTGAATAACTGAAGGAAGAAGAGGATATAGATAGATTACTAAGCTGCAAAAAAAATACCGGTGGAGCACCGGTATTGGCGAAAATTAATTTTCAAATGGTTTTATGAGTGCATATAGAGTCCCGATCACAGGAAGTTTTAAACCGGCCTTGTCGGCAAGGCGCAGTGCACCGCCCTGTAAGTGTTCCACTTCGAGGGTTAGGCCTTTCCGGCGGTCCTGGTGCATGGAAGAGGTGGATTCGTCAGGTAAGCCTGCCATGTTTTCCAACGCTTGAGCAATATTCTCCACAGTGATCCCGACGTCATAAGCATTTGCAAGCTCCTTCATTTCAACAAGGACCTTTTCTAGCAATCCATTGGTTTCCGGGTATCTCCGTATCGTGCCGATAGGGAGGTTGGATGCCGTTGTCACACCGGAAAAAGCGGTGATGAACATATATTTGATCCACATCCTGATCAATATGTTTTCCGTTCTGCCTGCCTTCATGATAGCTGATCCGGCTGCCTGTTCGAATTCATCACAAATCTTTTTTTGTGACGGATGAAGCGGGCCATAGATTAAATCGTGATTTTCATTGGAATGAATGACATGCCCTTTTTCATCAAGGGTGGCGATGATGAAGGCGCTTCCTCCTAAGACAGCTTCTTCGCCCAGCGCCTCCTGTAAAATGGATATATGCTCCAATCCATTCAAAAGCGGGAGGACCTTCGCACCCTTTTCAACAAGGATCTTTAAATCTGTAAGGGTGCCCTGCAGATGCTGGCCTTTTACGGCGAGAATCACGAGGTCGACCTTTTCGATGCCACTTACATTCTCTGTGATACGGAGGTCGGTGAATTGGTAGTTTCCATGTGGGCTAGTTATGCTGATCCCGTTTTCCTTCAATTGTTTGGCGCGGTTTTTTCGGACAAGGTATTGAACATCCTGTCCGGCCTGCTGCAACCTGCCCCCAAAGTAGGAGCCCAGTGCCCCGGCCCCTATAATGACAATATTCAAAGCGCACACCTCTCTTTTGATTAAGATGTACTAATCATAACATTGACTGAAATTTCAGTAAATATTTCCGTTTTAAGGACAACTGGTTGTTTAGATGTTTATAAGAATGGGAAAAACAAAAGACCAGCCTGAAAGGTTTCAGGCTGGTGCTTATCATTATTTATAGATTTTTACTTTAACGGTTTTTCTGCCCCAATTGATAGCTTTTGAGTGAGAAGAGTAGAAGACGTCAATTTTATTCCCTTTGATTGCGCCGCCTTTATCTGCCGCAATGGCATCCCCGTATCCTTCTACATGAACTTTTGTTCCTAGTGGAATGACCTTAGGGTCGACCGAGATGGCTTTTGCGTTAGGGTTTTTCTTTAAGTTAAGACCAGATGCTGTAATACCGCTGCAGCCTTTGCAGTTCGCAGTGTAAGCTGTTGCCTTCACCGTGATCGTTTTATATTTCTTGGATGATGATGATGTTTTTGCTTTAGCTTTAGGTTTAGCAGAGGTTGAAGTTTTCTTTACCTTTAAAACTTGTTTTGGATGGATGTTATCTTTTTTCAGGTTGTTCCAACTTTTGAGTTGATTGACTGTTATATTATGTTTATTGGCGATACCCCATAGTGTGTCGCCGCTTTTAACTTTGTATGTAGTAGTAGCAGCCGATGAAACTCCGGAAAAACTAAATACCAAAAAGAAAGCAGTGAATAGTGGAAGTAGTATTTTTTTCAAAATGAATAGTCTCCTTTGTTTTAAATCGTAGACTTAGAATAACAGGTCTTTATGACAATAATGTTTCGGTGGAATAGTAATTGTGTTACAAAAAGGTTTCCCTTGATAAATAAATGTAATATAAACTAGGTCAAAAGTACTCATCGGTTAAATGTAAATATATTATTTATTATGTCAGTATAAGCGTACTTTTGTTAAATGGTGCTGATATTATGGCGTATCCTGTTTAATGAGGTAAAATATGGAGTTCTAATCGCTAGTTTTAAAGTCCTGTATATTTTGTAAAAAAACAACGTAATAATAGAGGGATTGAATGCTGTTTATTTTAGTGGGAGAAGATATTCGGAACATGGAAAAAGCCGACATCTATGTGATGCCGGCTTTTTTCATGTTTTGGATTAATGTAAAACAAATTCAGAAGCGAAATCGACCAGCATTTTTTGGTAGACTGCTACCGATTCAAGATTGACGCATTCCCTATCTCCATGCCAGTTCTCGCCTTTTGGTCCGAATTCAATCGCTGGGATATCATATGCCGCAAAAAAGACGGTATCTGCGGAGCCATGTTGTCCGAAAATGACAGCATCTTGCTTGGTGTTTCTTTCGATAATCGGTCGGAGCAAGGTGATGAATGGGTCTGATTCTTCGGTTTTTACAGGTTTACTGTACATATTAAGGTGAACATTATTTCCTGTCACACTTTCGATCTGAGCAATGATATCTTCCATTGTTTGCGTAGGAAGATAGCGAATATCAAGACTTAGCAAACAGGCATCCGGTACCTTATTATAGACCTCGCCGCCTTTTATTTTTGCTAGGTTAAGTGAAGGGGAGGAGTAAAGGGGAGTATGATCCCGGGTGAAAGGAAGTTCCTTTATTTTTTGATAAAGATCATAGGCCTTTTCAATTGCATTCACGCCTTCCCATGGACGGCTTCCGTGTGCGGATTTACCGGATACTTCAATATCGAGACGAAGGGCGCCCTTTGCCTGGAGCCCGATTCCCAATTGCGTCGGTTCAGCACAAATCACAAAGTCCCCTCTATAACCATGTTTCGCTAAATATCCGGAACAGTTCAACCCGCCTATCTCTTCATCCGATACGATCTGAAGCTGGATTTTCAAACCTAGGTCCTTATCTTTCAGTTCGGTAAATGCACACATCATCCCTGCAACTCCAGCTTTCATATCGGCTGTCCCGCGTCCATATAAGTTTCCTTCATGAACCTCAGGGAAAAATTGATCCGGCGTTCCGCTGACAACATCGACATGTCCATTCCAAATTAGGGTTTTATCGCCGCTGCCAATCTCGCTTACAAGCATCTTATAACCGTTATTTACGATCACATTCACGGTAAGTCCTTGATCTTTAAGCCAGTCCGCACAGTAATCAACCGCTTGGTTAGCTCCTTCTTTCGATGAACTGTCGATAGATACTAAATCTTTAAGTAACTCGATGAGCAAATATAAAACCTCCTAAAAATATGCATACTATGATTATATATACCCTTTCTGAGTAAGGGTTAACTCGAAAATATTTTCCTGTTAAATAACGTTTAGCATTTTCATCCTCTGGGGTATGTAAAGAGGGAGCGACAATTTACATTCTTTAAGGAGGATGATAGATATGGATAAACGTATAATTGGTGTATATGAAACTGGAGAAGAAGCCATAAAGGCTGTTGAGTCATTACAGGCCCAAGGATATGATCGTGAAGAAATTTCAGTGGTAGCTAAAGATAAAGAAGAATTAAATGCAGTGAATGAAGAAACGGGTACAAAAGTTGAAGAGGGGCTCGCAGCTGGTGCCGCGACTGGAGGCATTTTGGGCGGTGCTGCCGGATTATTGGCAGGTGTGGGTGCGTTGGCGATTCCGGGAATCGGGCCGGTACTGGCTGCTGGACCGCTTGCTGCAACATTAGCCGGAGCGGCTGTAGGCGCTGGTACAGGAGGGTTGGCCGGTACATTAATCGGAATGGGCATACCTGAAGACGAAGCGAATCGTTATGAAGCGGATGTAAAGAGCGGCAAATTGCTTGTGTTAGTCGATTCGGATGCGAGAAAATCCAGTTCTTCTTACTCGGGAATAACTGAAACCGATGCAACGCTGACGAATGGCAGAAGAACTCTATAAGACTAATTTTAAAAAGGACGGGTCCCTTTAGGGGCCGTCCTTTTTTTTGATTAGTAAGTGAATTTCTTTATTTCTTTGTGCATTTCCTGGGAGAGGGTATCCAATTCACTAGCCAGGGCATTTAATTGTTCCATGGAAGCATTCGTTTGTTCTACGGAAGCTGATACTTCTTCAGTTCCTGCCGCAGTTTCCTGACTGATTGAATTTAATTTTTCTGCATTGCCCGCCATCCGTGTGACTTCGTTTACCATATCGTTCATCATCTTTTTTATTTCGTCAAAATTGCTGAATGTGTTCGCGATGATGGATGCAATGTGACTGAAAGCATTTTCCGTATCCGTTACAGAAGTATCCTGAAGATGGATTTTTTGATTGACTTGATCAATCAAATGAACGGTATTGGTAGTATCGTTTTGCATGGCTTGAATGATTTCAGAGATTTCTTTCAGTGATTTTTCCGTTTGTTCGGCCAATTTCTTCACTTCATCGGCAACAACTGCAAACCCTTTTCCGTGTTCACCAGCCCTCGCTGCTTCGATGGCAGCATTCAGGGCGAGTAAATTCGTTTGTCCGGCAATCCCGCTTATGGTCTTTACGATTGCACTAATATCATTGGACCGAGCATCCAATGATTTGACTGCCGTACTCATCTTATTGGATATTTGGGACGTTTCATTGAATTGTTGTTTCAGGCTTTGCACTTGGGTGATTCCGTTTTCGGAAGCCTTGAACATATTTTCGGATTCCGTGGCCATTTTTCCCGTTTGAGCCTCCAGATCATTGATTTTGTCAGCCAATAACTTTACGGCCATTTCGTTATTCTGCCCGACTTCGATTTGGTCTATGGCACCGGCTGCTATTTGTTCCATCGTCATGGCCACTTCGTTAGCTGCCGCTGAATTTTCATCGGCACTGGCCACTAGCGTCATGGAGGAATCCGATACTTTATCGGAAAGGTTGTTGACAACCCCTAACATATGACTCATATTCCTGGTCATTAAGCTGGTGTCTTCTGCAAGTTGGCCTATCTCATCTTTTCTGGAAATGGGTTTCCAGGAGGTGAAATCGCCGTCAGCCATTTTCCGTATGGATTCCTGCAGCTTTTTAATGGGGTTCGTTAAAGAACGGGTGATGAAGATGGCAGATAGTGCAGTGATGGTAAAGACAATCAACAGTGTAATGACATTATCGATTATCATCGGGCTTGCCCGGACTTTCACTTCATTTTCCTCCATTACCCCTGCTATTCTCCATCCGGTGGTAGGATTTGTGGCGTATCCGACGATCCGGCTTTGCCCTTCAAATTCCTCGATCATTGATCCGGATTCACCTTTCATTTTTTTGAATATATTTTCCTTTGATATATCCTGTTGAACTTTTTCCTTGTCTGGATGTGTAACGAATGACCCTTTCTGATCCAACAATACCGTATAGCCCGTTTCGCCGAATTTCGTTTGATTGACCATCGTGATCAATGTATCGATCGAGATGTCGACACCTAGCACGCCTATTAATTCATCTCGACCATCATATATGGCTTTTGCTGCCGTAATAACAAGTTCATTCGTAGCCTGATCGGTATAAGGTTCCGTCCAAATGGTCTTGTTTTTTTGTTTCAATGCGGATTGATACCAATCCCTTTGTCTAGGATCGAAGTCAGCCGGCAAATCCGCTTTAGGGAATATTAATGTTTTTCCATCTTTCTCGGTGCCAAGGTATAAACCATTTATTTCAGAACTGCTTGACTGTGTATGGGAAAACTCATCCATTATGGATTCGGGGTTCTTATCATAAGTACTCATGATAGGATACTTACTGATCCTATCCAATTGATTTTCCGTTTTATGAAAGAAGATTTCGAAGGAATCGTTCATTGACTTGGTTTGCTCTTCCGTGGTTCCGGTAAGTTCCTTGGTCGTCAACTCGATACTATTTTTATAGCTCATGTAAGAGATGGCCATCCCGCTTATCATGATCAAAGCCAAAAAAGGAATCAATATTTGTTTTTTTAGCGAATTAAAATACCAGTCTGTCAGTCTTTTCATCTGTAAAATTCTCCTTATATACTTCTAGTTAATTTTGACTTCTATTTGATATTTCGGTCTGCTTTCGCTTTTTTGAAGTGACAAGTTAGAAAATTCCAATATTAATTTTGTCGTGAAGTGCAAAGGTGGGAAGGGAGTGGAATATAGTGGATAAAAAAAGAGCTGACTGCCATGGTCAACTCTTTCATTCATTGATTACTATTCGAATTGGATATTTTTTGTCCTGTCCATATACCATGTGTAAAACTCGTCTGCATATTCAACGGATACATCTTGGAGCTTTGTATGGTGTACAGGCTTGGAGCGGTTGATCGTTTCAATTGTGGCAAGTCCGAAAAGCTTTTGCAGCTTCGAACGTTCCACCTCAATTTGAATGACCTTGCTTCTTTTGGTAATGAATAGTGATGTTTCCAAACTTCCGGATTTGAACTGAATGAACTCATCATTTAACAAGTAACGGCTATTTTTGTAATCCATTATTCTCAATGTATAAATGAGGACGAGTAAAATCAGCGAGATATACCATAGGGAGGGTTTGAAATAATAAATCGCCAATGTTGTGAGAATCCAGAAAAGGCTAGGCCGCATCATTCGGATTTTGAAGGCCTGTTTCGATAGTGACCTCATTGATCGTTCCACTTTGTAAGCGGGTAAAATCTCTTCTACCATCCCATATGCCCGTTCAATTGATAAAAAAGGATAGAGGGTGTTCGTTTCCAGCTCTTCATCACCGGTGCTTCCTGCACTGATCAGTTTCACTTCTGCCAACCCCAGCACTCTTTTAATGATTGATTGGGTGATTTCGACTGCTTGTACTTTTTCTTTCCGAATGGAAAAAGCGGATTCGTCCAGTACACCTTTCTTGATATATATATGCTCGTGATCGGATGAAATTTCATATTTTCCATATTTAACGAATGTGGAAACGATTCCGAAGGCAACGGCAACACATATGAGGCCTGCAATAATGATGGTAATGAGCCACCATGTATCCAATAACTTGGCAAGAAACCCTTCGGCGTTCTCCAAATCGATAAAATCATCGAGTGTATTATATAACGTAGCCAGTATCGGGATAAGGACCAGGAAACTGAGTGATGTAAAGGAAGCTTTCAGCACATCATGTTTGCTTGGAGTGAAATGGATCGTTTTTTCAATGGCTGGTTCCATATCCTCAGCAATTCGTTCTTCGAGAATATCAATTACCGGCAATTCCTGTTTTGAAGCATATTCCCCCTCAAGCCGTTCAGCCTCTTTTCGGGAAATCATCTCGAAAGGTACGCTACCCTGATCACCAGTCATCCCCGTTTCGAATGTTAAAGAGGTCAATCTGAAAATCTTATGAAATAACGTCGTGCGTTGCTGGACATTCTGAACCTTATGAAGTGGGACGGTTCGATACGATTTCGAGACAAGCCCTGAAGTGATGTATATGGTACCTTCTTTGATTTGGTATTTGTATGTATACCATTTAAGGATGACAGAAATGACTTTCCAAACCAAATAAACTAGAAAGCCAATTTGAAGTACTTTCATATACATCTTTTCAGAACCGAAATTCAGGACATAAAGCATGATTATGAAAAATACATTTCCTTTCAGCAATTTCCAAAATTCGAAAGGGATCTTGATAGGGTGTAATCGTTTTGCGTGTTCTTCCATCATTAATCCACTTCCTTAATTTTTGCGAAATGGGCAATTTTATCTCGTAATTCATACGCCTCTTTCTCAGGGATCGCCGGTATCTCATGAGAGTCGCCCATTGTTCCGATGCTTAGGGAATAAAGGTTGTATTTTCGCAAAAACGGTCCTTGGTTCAATTTGACGGATTGAACCTTCGTCATCGGTATTAGTTCATGCGTTTCACTCCAGGCTCCACGTTTTGTTTGAATGAATTCTTCGTTCACGTCGTAACGCCAATACTTTTGCAAAAGTATCGGTTCAATGAAGATGGACCAGATAGCATGGAAAAAAGATAATGCGATAAGTCCGTTTAAAATCCATCCAATCCATTCTTTCCAAGTGAAATAATCATCAACAAATAATAGGATGCCAAGGACGGCGAGGATAATGAGGTTGGTAATGGCTTCAGTCATCCGCCACACCTTCACTGATTCTTTGGATATTTTCTTCGTTGGTGGCTGTATCTTGGAATACATATATTCACTCCTTACTATGTCTTTATACTTATACGGATTATCTTGCAAAAAAGTTCCCTATGATAGGTATATGTATAGAAATCATGTAGCCCATGCCATGGAGTGGCAGGCGAATAATCCTGCAGTTTCTCGAGTATGTATAAATAAGGAGTTTTCCAGTGGATCTTTTCTTTTTATATGACCGAAAAATGGACAAGATAGAAGTGGTGAGTTTCTAGAGTGGGAGTGATAGGTTTGACGTATAAAAGGAAGTTGAGTTTTATATTCTTCCTGTTTTTGATTTGTTTTTTTAATGGAGAGTCGATGCAGGCTGCGAATGATGATGGAAACCTAGGGCAGGAAATTCAACGATTATTGGAGCAATCGCCAGGATTGGCTGGGGCGTTGACGGGAATTTCCATCCGTTCAGCTGAAACGGGGGAAATGATTTATGAACGGGGATCGCAAACAAGATTGCGGCCTGCTTCGAATCTTAAGCTTTTGACAGCAGCAGCTGCGTTGGAAACTTTAGGGGAAGATCATGCTTTTCAAACGGAACTATACATAAAAGGAGTGCAGGTTGGCCAGGTTCTGCAGGGCAATGTATACCTGAAGGGAAAAGGAGATCCCACATTATTGGAGAAGGATTTTGATGAGCTGGCAGCTTCACTGAAGCAAAGGCACGTTAAGTTCGTTCACGGGGATCTTATAGGGGACGATTCTTGGTATGATGATGTTCGTTATTCCCAAGACTTAGTTTGGGGCGATGAACAGGAATATTACGGTGCAGCCGTTTCGGCTTTAACAGCTTCCCCGAATGAAGATTACGATACCGGTACCATCATCGTGGAGTTAGCTCCTGGGGAAAAGGCTGGAAAGAGGGCAACGGTAAAGCTGGAGCCTGAAACCGATCACGTGAAGGTCATCAACAAAACGAAAACTGTATCGGCAGATGCTAATAATAAAATTGAAATCGAACGGTCACATGGCACACAAGTCATTACGGTGACCGGGACCATTCCGGAAGATGCCGGGGTGACCAAAGAGTGGATCTCGGTGGTAGATCCCACAGAATATGCCTTGAGCCTATTTGAAAAATCAATGAAGAAACATGGAATTAAAGTGTTGGGAAAAAGGAAAAAAGGGAAAACGCCAGTAGGAGCGGACATGATTGCCACTCATCAGTCCATGCCGCTTTCACAACTGCTTATTCCTTTCATGAAATTGAGCAATAACAGCCATGCCGAGGTTTTGGTGAAGGAAATGGGCAAAGAGGCAGATGGGGAGGGCAGCTGGAAGGATGGTTTGAAGGTTGCTCGAAATCAGCTGAAGAGTATGGGTCTCGATATGCAAACGATCATGATGCGTGATGGGTCTGGAATTTCCCAAGTCAATATGATTCCAGCGAATGAAATAACGAAGCTGTTGTATGCCATTCAGGAAAAAACGTGGTTTCCTGCTTACTTGAATGCTTTACCGATTGCAGGCAACGAAAATCGGATGGTGGGCGGTACGCTTAGAAAGAGGATGAAAGGGACACTTGCAGCCGGGAATGTCCGCGCGAAAACAGGGACAATTTCAGGTACGAGCTCCTTATCAGGTTATGTGACGACCAAAAGAGGGGAAAAGATCATATTTTCAATTATCTTGAATAATTTTGTGGAAGAAAAAGGAATTACGGCAATCCAGGATAAGATAGCCGTAATGCTCGCAGAACAGGAAAACCTTTTGGGAAGCGGCCATTAATATCCATGGAAAGCTAAGTTGAAGTTCAGGAACTGCGAGAAAGAGGTCGGTATCAGCCAAATCATTTTATTCAGCAAGTCCGAATTGGCAGCATAATGCCGCTAAGCCATTTTATTTGCTGACTCGATAAAGTTCCAACGCAGATCCGAATGGCTTATTCAAATCGATGGTCATTATTAACATTGCATCAAGTCGGCATTCAAACCTTCGAAGGCCTTTCTCCGATATATATGTCTATAACAAGAAGTTTTCAAGTCCATTACATGGAAAGTCCTAGCCGCTTGATCGTAGACAATTTCTCCATGAAGTAGAGGGAAAGGGGCCTTTTTCCTTCTCTGTGTCTTTGATCAGACATGAAGCTGGGGGCAAATTGGATTTTATTCAATGCGAGCACCTTCTTCTTATTTTTTAAAATTATCCCCTGAAGGAAGGAGTTTAAGGGAGGATTAATAGAAATAAGTAGTATAGGGGGAATGCTTATGAACTTTCCAACACTTAATGGACAGTATACGATCAGCAGTCTTATAGCTGAAATTCACGAAATTTCCAAAAAACGCTCACTCTATATATTGGCCATAGATGGGCGGGGCGGATCTGGAAAAAGTACACTCGCTGCCCGTATCCAAGCAGAATGTCCAGGTAGCGTAGCCGTTCATATGGATGATTTTTATTTGCCTTCATCGGATAGGGTTCAACTGCCTCCATCCCAAAAGCCTATCGGGGCGGATTATGATTGGGAACGGGTTTGTAACCAAATCCTAAAACCGCTTACAAAGGGGAAAGAATCAAGATATCAAAGGTATGATTGGGAAACGGACACTATGGCTGAATGGCATGAAGTTCCTGCTGAGGGCCTTGTCATTATAGAAGGAACGTATTCTATCCGTAAAGAATTGGCAGGGTATCATGATTTCACGATTTGGGTGGAATGTCCCCGTGATCAGCGTTTGAAACGCGGCCTTGAGCGGGATGGTGGAGATGCGCGTCAATTGTGGGAGGATAATTGGATGGTTCATGAAGATCTCTATGTGGGTATGCAAAGGCCTCAAGAAAGAGCGAATCTTGTTGTGGACGGAACGAGCTGAGTCAAAGGATATTTGTAAGGGTTTACTTATAAAATATATTGTATGTTTAGATGAATTTCTGGGGAGCCGGAAACAGGGGGGAAACTATGTTTACTAATGAAGAACAAGCTGCCGTATATAAAGCCATTTATAACCGTAGGGATATCAGGAGTTTTTTGCCAAAGCCCATTTCAAAGGATATACTCCGCAGAATTTTGGATGCTGCACATCATGCGCCGTCTGTAGGATTCATGCAACCTTGGAGTTTCATCGTGATTTCGTCTCAGGAAACCAAAGACAGTTTGGCATGGGCAGCGGATAAAGAAAGAAGGGCCCTCGCTATTCATTATGAAGGAGGTAAAGAAAATAAGTTTCTTAGTTTGAAAGTGGAGGGGTTAAAAGAAGCGCCATATACCATTTGTGTTACTTGTGACCCGACACGGGGAGGCTCCCATGTTTTAGGGAGGAACTCCATTCCGGAAACTGATATCCTATCCACTGCCTGCGCCATTCAAAATATGTGGCTGGCTGCCTATGCGGAAGGATTGGCAATGGGATGGGTAAGCTTTTATAAGAAAAATGATATTCGTGATATTTTGGAGATTCCGCCGCATATAGAACCAGTTGCACTCCTGTCGATTGGCTATACGGATCAATATCCGGATAAACCCATTCTTGAACTTGCTAATTGGGAAAAAAGAAGGCTGATGGATGAACTTATTTTCGAGGATAAATGGGGGAATAAATAAATCGATATATTATGATTCCAAAACTGTTTATTAAGCCCCTGTTTCAGGGGTGGAAAATATAGAAGACTCTTACAATAGATACTCCTTTGTAAGAGTCTTTTTAAAAATTCGGTTTGATTTTAAAATCTGCGCCGTTTGGAAGATCCCGGTATACCGAGGTCTTCACGGTATTTTGCAATAGTGCGGCGAGAGATCTTCGTCCCTTCATTTTCGAATATTTGACAAAGTTTCTGATCTGAAAAAGGCTTTATTTTATCTTCCTCGGCAATCAGGACCTTTATTTTTTCTTTGATGGTGGTCGTTGATTCGGTTGCTGGGCTGTTCACGCGGTGTAACCCTCTAGTAAAGAAGTTCCTTAGTTTAAAGAGGCCATGCGGCGTCTGGATATATTTATTGCTCGTCGCCCGGCTGATCGTTGATTCATGAAGTTGAAGTTTTTCCGAAATGTCCTTCAGTGTCATCGGTTTTAATCCCGTAATTCCCTTCATGAAAAACTCATGCTGCTCCTCCACGATTGAAGCAGTCACTTTGTAAAGCGTCATTTGCCTTTGTTCGAGCCCTTTTAACAGTAATTGGGCATCATTTATATGCCCTTTTATATAATCTTTAGCTGGATTAACAGAATTGATGGCGACATGGTTCTTGTAGTAAGGATTGATGGAAAGGTTAGGTGTGCAGCTATCGTTGACCGTTATCAGAAAACCTTCTTTATCTTTTTCCACGTAAACGTCCGGAACGATGTAATGAGTCATATCATCGGAAAAGTGACTGACAGGACGCGGGTTTAACGTACGGATGAAATCCGATGCCTCTTGTACTTCCTGAACGGTCACTTGGTGAAGGGCGGCAATTTTCCTGTAGCGTTTTTCTGCTAAATCCGCTAAGTGATTTTTAACGATCTTATACGCCAATTCATTATGATTCTCATGCTCACGCAGCTGAATGAGTAAACATTCGGTCAGATCTTTAGCCCCGACTCCAATTGGGTCAAGGGATTGCAATACTTGAATCATATTTTCGATTTCTTCCACGGGTATGGAAAAATGCGAAGCAGTCCAATGGACATCCAATTCCAGAAACCCATATTCATTTAAGTTTCCAATCAAAAATTGGAGAATCTTCTTTTCAAATGCATTCAATGAACTTAGTAAACTCATTTGTTCCAGTAAATGGCTTTCCAGAGTTGCTGTATTGACTGAATAATTGTTGATAGGGTTGTAATCATTGTCTCCGTTGAAACTTTTACTTTTAGAGGAAGAACCACGTAACTGAGAATTTATTGTATTTGTACGAATACCAAGTGATGTGAGGGGTTCTTTAAAGCTAATTTCGAGAACGGGATTTTCGTAAGCCTGTCGGTCCAGGAAATCTATCAGTTCATGGGTGGAATATTGAAGGATATTGATCGATTGCTGTAATTCAGGGGTCATTGACAACTTCAAGGATTGTTTTTGGTACAGTTCAAATCCTACCTGCATATATATCAACTTCTTTCGTTTAGATTAACATAGCGGCTCAAAAGGAATGAAAAAATATTAACATGATAATATTACAAATCTTCCGAAAATTCAACATTGTGTGTCAGGTTTTGTAACATCAATTAGAAATAAAGAGCGGATTCGAAAAAATGCTTGTCATTCAGTAGTTAATCTAATGAATGGGAGTTTATCGATTCGCATGTGAATCAAATGATTTATATGTGAATCAGCATGTGCTCCTATTGATTTATATATGAATCATTTTAACTTGAATACCTTTAATTTAAGCCTCATATAATTTGGCATGAATCTTGCTACATCTATAAATATAAAAATAAACTAGCTTGAAAAAATCCATTACATGAGAAGGGTGTTTTTTACATGATTAAAGAGACTACGAGTATTCAGGAATTAATCGATTTGGATAAAAAGCATTTTATTCATCCGACCACGGCAATCGAACAGCAGCAGGCAGATGGTCCAAGTTTCATCTTTAAGGAAGGGAAGGGAATATATCTTACGGATGTCACGGGCAGGACTGTCATTGATGGCATGGCTTCACTTTGGAATGTGAATATTGGACATGGACAAGAAGAGATGGCTGAAGTCGCGAAGGAACAAATGGCCAAATTAGCTTTCACCTCAAGTTTCGCCACTTTCAGCAATGAGCCGGCAATTCGTTTGGCTGCCAAAATCGCATCCATCGCGCCTGGGGATTTGAATGCAGTTTTCTTCACTTCAGGTGGATCGGAGTCGAATGATACGGCAATCAAACTTGCTCGTCATTACTGGCTTTTGAAAGGGCAGCCTAATCGTCAAAAAATCATTTCCCGCTCGAAATCCTATCATGGAGTGGCAATGGGAGCTACAAGTGCGACTGGCCTGAAGCCGTTCCGGGATTTCACGAATTCAATCGCACCTGATTTTTACCATGTGGACGGTTCCTCCATTGAGGAGTTGCGTAAGGTCATAGAACAGGAAGGACCGGAAACGGTTGCGGCATTTATCGCTGAACCGATTCAAGGGGCCGGTGGCGTGAACCTTCCTCCTGAAGGCTATTTTAAGGAAGTAAGGGAAATTTGTGATGAATACGGTATTTTAATGGTGACGGATGAAGTCATTACAGGTTTCGGAAGAACAGGGACTTATTTTGGGATTGAACACTTTGGTGTTGTGCCTGATATGATGTGCTTTGCAAAAGGTGTAACGAGCGGATATGCACAGTTAGGCGGGGTCGTCCTGAATGATAAGATGCATCAGGACTTCATTGCTCTTTCAAAAGGCACGCTTTTACACGGCTACACATACAGTGGCCATCCGATGGCATGTGCGGTTGCTTTGAAAAATATTGAAATAATTGAACGTGAAAACCTTATAGAAAACTCGAAACAGCGTGGTGAAGAGTTGCTTGCCGGCTTTAAGAAGCTTCAAAGCAAACATCCGATTGTTGGTGATGTGAGGGCACTTGGACTAATTGGAGGCATCTCCATCGTAAAGGACAAACAAACAGGTAAAGGCTTTGAGACACAGCTTGCTCCAAGACTTGTTGCTGAAGCTGCGAAGAATGGTTTGATTTGCCGTTCAGTTACGTTTGATCAAGATACACTCGTATTCGCACCGCCTTTAATCATTACTAAAGCAGAAGTTGAAAGAATGATTGAAATCCTTGATGAGACATTTACTGCAGTCGAAAAAGAAATTTTATAAGAGGTGAAAGTGATGGTCATGACGGAAACGCTGAAAAAGAAATTATACATTAATGGTAAATGGCAAGAAGCTGAGAAGTTCACGACACTAAAGTCCCCTTATAGCGGGGAAGTTCTAGCGGAGATTCCCTCGGCAAGCCTTGAAGATGTCGAGTTGGCCATAGAATCAGCCTATCAAGCTAGAAAAACGATGGCAGCTTTACCTAGTCATAAACGCGCTGCCATACTTGAAAAGCTTGCGGGCCTTTTGGAAAGCCGCAAAGATGAGGCAGCTGAAATTATTGCAAAAGAGGCAGCGAAACCTATTAAAACGGCAATGGTTGAAGTATCCCGGACGATTGCCACATATAAATTTGCAGCAGAGGAAGCAAAAAGGATTCATGGAGAAACATTGACGATGGATGCCACAGCTGACGGAGAAGGAAGGATAGGATATACGGTCCGTGAACCTCTAGGCGTTGTGGGTGCGATTACGCCATTTAATTTTCCGATGAACCTGGTTGCCCATAAAGTGGGCCCGGCCATTGCTGCCGGAAATACACTCGTCTTGAAACCTGCGAGCCAGACACCGCTATCTTCACTATTTCTTGCTGAATTATTGGCCGAAACGGATTTGCCGGCAGGTGCTTTTAATTTAGTTACCGGAAGCGGTTCGGTAATCGGTGATAAATTAGTCACCGATTCACGGGTGAAGAGCATCTCATTCACTGGAAGTCCGGCTGTAGGAATCGGGATCCGTAATAAGGCAGGGTTAAAGAAAGTGAGTCTTGAACTAGGTTCGAATGCGGCTGTCATCGTGGATAAAGGGATCGATATCGATAAAATCATCCAACGCTGTGTATCGGCAGCATTCGCTTTTCAAGGGCAGGTCTGCATTTCCTTACAGCGAGCTTATGTTCATGAAGAGGTGTATGATGAGTTCGTCAAAAAATTCACGGAAGCAACGAATGGCTTGAAACTGGGAGATTCTTTGGACCCATCTGTTGATATATCAGCATTGATCAGCGCCGGGGATGTACAGCGAAGCCTGGATTGGATCGGTGAAGCTAAACAACACGGTGCGATAGTTGCAGCAGGAGGTAAATCTGAAGGAAATATCCTGCATCCCACTGTGTTGCTGGAAGTGGATGCAATGCTTAAGGTATCTTGCCAGGAGGTCTTCGCTCCAATTGTTTTGATCAATAAAGTTTCTTCCGTTGAGGAAGCAATTGACTTTGTCAATGATTCCGAATTCGGATTGCAGGCCGGGATTTACACAGAAAATATCAATCTAGCTCTTTCTGCCGCAGAAAAATTGGAAGTCGGCGGTGTTATCATTAATGATATCCCAACTTACCGTGTTGACAACATGCCATATGGCGGAGTCAAAAAAAGCGGGACTGGGCGCGAAGGGTTGAAATATGCCATTGAAGAGATGACGGAAATGAAATTGGTCATCATTAATCGGAATTGATCAGAAAAGAGGTGAGCAGCAGCTCATCTCTTTTTTCTATGAAACTTGGAAGAGTTTTGCCTATGAGTTATGCAAAAATGAATAGGTAATTCACGACTGAATTTAAATAAGGCAGGAAAGGGCAAAAAAACGTGAGTTACCTAAAATTTCAAACTGGCATGAATCTTGCTCATATTTATATATAGGTAGATAACTTAAAAAAGAGGAGGAAATTACATGCAGGAAACTTTGCAAAATAATACGAAAAAAGAAGGAACGGGAGCATTGGACTTAAAGATGTTCATCAATGGGGAATGGGTGAATTCGACTTCGGGTGAGAAGAGGGATGTATTGAATCCGGCCACGGGGGAAGTTATTGCCAAAGCAGCGGAAGGAACACAGGAAGATGTGGATGCAGCGGTCGAGGCAGCAAAATTTGCTTTCTATGAAGGTGGTTGGTGGGGAACTCCTGCCGTCGAAAGAGCTCGCATTTTATTCAAAATAGCCGACAAAATAGAAGAAAAAGCTGAAGAACTAGCTGCGTTGGAAACATTGGATAATGGAAAACCATTGCGTGAGGCTCGTTTTGATATAGCTGATTCGGCAGCATGTTTTAGATATTATGCAGGATTGGCCACAAAACCGACAGGTCAGACTTTTGAAGTTCCTGACGGCCAGCAAGCGATGGTCGTAAGGGAACCGATCGGTGTATGCGGGCAGATCGTTCCTTGGAATTTCCCGCTAATGATGTCAGCCTGGAAACTTGCTCCGGCGCTTGCAGCAGGAAACTCCGTTGTGTTCAAACCATCTGAGATCACTCCGGTGACGGCGGTCAAACTATTTGAAATCATGGATGAGGTAGGATTGCCAAAAGGTGTCGCGAATCTGGTGTTAGGAGCTGGGCCAGTTGTAGGGCAAGCCATTGCAGAGCATGAGGAAATCGATAAAGTAGCCTTTACAGGAGGCACGGCAACAGGACGTAAGATCATGGAGGCTTCGCTGGGTAACCTAAAGAAAGTCACATTGGAGCTCGGCGGCAAATCGCCTAATATCGTATTTGCGGATTCTGACTTTGAGACTGCAGTTGATTATGCTCTATACGGGATTTTTTGTAATCAAGGACAAGTGTGCTCAGCAGGCTCCCGTTTACTATTGGAAGAGTCCATTTACGATCAGTTCATTGCAAGTCTTACTGCGAAGGCGAAAAAAATCAAAGTAGGTTCAGGTTCAGATGAAAATAGCCAGATGGGACCTATCGTTTCAGAAGCCCATATGAACAAAATATTATCGTATATCCAAATCGGAAAAGAAGAAGGTGCCAAATTAATCGTCGGTGGAAATCGAATTAAAGAAGAAGGCATGGATAAAGGTTACTTTGTCGAACCTACTATTTTTGTTGATACGACACCGGATATGCGGATTGTGCAGGAAGAAATTTTTGGACCGGTGCTTGTCGTTCAAAAGTTCAAGGATGAAGCGGAAGCTCTTCGACTTGCCAATGATACGAAATATGGTTTAGCGGGAGCGGTGTTCACGAATGATATCTCAAAAGCGTACCGTGTCATTAAAAAAGTGCGTGCCGGCATCACATGGATAAACTCATATCATCCGACTTATAACGAAGCTCCTTGGGGAGGGTTCAAACAAAGTGGAAATGGACGCGAACTGGGAACTTTCGGTTACGAAGCTTACACCGAAGTGAAGCAAATCAATAACAACTTGGATATCCAGCCAACAGGCTGGTTTGATGAAGAGTAATTAGCTTGACGAAAAAAGGCTGTTCCTTGGGAACAGCCTTTTTATATGGAATCGCAGATAAAATTCGAGAATCGCAGATATATAATCCGGCAACGGAGATAAAAAGCCGAAAGCCGCAGATATATTCAAAGATTGCTAAACATTTCTTTACTATTGTTGGACTTTTTCCAGATCAACCCGTCCTGAAAAGAAAACGGCGCCATTACCCATATCCGAGAGGCGATCTGGGGTAAGGGAATTGATGTGTTGCTTTGTTTCGGGCGTATTCTGCCACAAGCCTTGGCTGACAAGAACGCCTTGTAACACATTTTCACCGGGAGCAGCGGTAAGCAAGCATTCACCGCGACCGTTCCAGATTCTAACCATATCTCCGGCGGCGATCCCCATTGTTTTGGCATCAGCGGCATTCATGTGCAGTTTCGGTTCCTTTTCCATGGAGATATGTTTGGCATTATTTGAAAAGGTTGAATTCAAGAAATTGTGATTAGGTGCCGGAATGAATAAAAATGGCAGATCGCTGTCTTTTATGATTGGCGTATATGTGGGCAATGGCTCGTATCCATCCCGCTTCATCCGTTCGGAATAAAGTTCGATTTTACCGCTTGGTGTCGGGAGTTTGCCTGGGAACATCGGCTGCATTTTGGCTTTGACAAATTGATTCCTTGAAAGGGAGTCATAGGTGATGCCTTCCAAATGCGGGTTGTCGGGAAAATCCAGAGCCTGCCGTATCATATCTTCCTCTGAATCTCTAAATGCTTGTTCCCCAAATCCCATCCCAGCAGCCAACAGTTTGAACAATTCAACATTCGATTTCGATTCGCCATATTTTTCGACTACTGGTTTTTGTATTTGGACGTAATTATGCCAATATGAATTATAAAAATCCTCCGTTTCATAAGATGACGTGGCAGGAAGGACGAGGTCGGCAAATATGGCCGTTTCGGTTAAGAATAGATCATGGACCACTGTGAATAGATCTTCCCGCATTAGACCTTCCTGCACCTTATTTGCATTTGGAGCGACAAGTGCTGGGTTGGAGCCGTATACAAACATGGAGCGAATCGGGTTTTCTTTTTCCATAAGAGCTTGGCCGATTTGGTTCATATTAATGGTCCGGGTAGCTTTATTATGCAATAAATCAGGACGTCTTAAGGCATTTATATTAAAGGCCAGATATCCTGAATTACCTTTGATGGCTCCGCCGCCTTCTTCCATCCATTGGCCGGTTAGGGCAGGCAGGCAGGCAATGGTACGTACCGCCATGCCTCCATTGTCATGGTGCTGCAGGCCATTGCCTATCCGAACGAATGATGGGCTTGTGGTGCCATACATCCTGGCAAGTTCATATAAGTCATCAATGGGAACGCCAGTTATCGCGGAGACGGTCGCAGGGTCATATTGGCGGACATGTTCGCGCAATTCAGCAGCACCCACTGTGTATTCATCGAGAAAGGGCTGGTCGACTAGATTCTCGGCATAAAGAATATGCATTAATCCCAGGGCAAGTGCACTATCGGTGCCAGGCAGAATCGGAATGAACCAATCTGCCCACTTGCCGGTTTGGTTTTTATGAACGTCAATGACAACTACTTTGGCCCCGTTTTTTCGGGCTTGCTGGGCAAGCGTCACTTGGTGCATATTTGTGCTCACAGCGTTAATGCCCCACATGATGAATAGCTTCGTATGAATCGTTTCTTCTGGATCGATGCCGAAAGAACCACCCATTGTATAGCTGTATCCGACTGAGCCTGCCGCATTACAGATGGAACGCTCGAGCATGCTTGCGCCGAGTTTGTGGAAAAAGCGGCGATCCATCCCCTCGGCGCTGAGGTTGCCCATGTTTCCGTAAAAGCTGTAAGGAAGTATACTTTCCGGTCCATGCGTTTCGATCAAGTCTTTCCATTTGGAAGTGATTGTGTCGATGGCCTCTTCCCAGCTGATTGGAACGAAATTCCCTTTTCCTTTCGGACCGATGCGCTTTAATGGCTGTTTTAAGCGATTGGGATCATATAGGCGGGCAGTCATGTTGCGGACTTTGTTGCAAATATTCCCTTTTGTGACTGGATGATCGGGGTCTCCTTGAACTTTAATGATTTTCCCATCTTTTTTGTGCAGCAGTAAACCGCATTGATCTGGGCAGTCAAGAGAACAAACTGAGGGAAAGACCCCATCCGGCTGATTGATATAGGATTGCATGGCGTATTCCTCCTAAATGATTTATTCTAATAAAATGAATTTTCTTACTTATATTGAAAGTGAAATCGTTGAAAGGTGCAAGAACTTCTTAACATATGTTTTTTTTTCTGATAAGCTTACAAGATGAAAATTAACCTATAAATAGGAGGACTCATTTTTGGAATATGGAATTATAATATCAATTGCAATATACATGGCAGGTATGCTTTTAATTGGTTATTTGGCCTATCGGAAAACGGCTAACTTAACCGATTACATGCTTGGCGGACGGAATTTGGGCCCGGCTGTAACGGCATTGAGTGCAGGGGCTTCCGATATGAGTGGCTGGCTGTTGATGGGGCTTCCTGGTGCGATGTACATAAGCGGGTTGAGTGCTGGCTGGATTGTCATCGGCCTGTGTGCAGGCTCTTATTTAAACTGGTTATTCGTGGCACCAAGACTTCGGACATATACGGAAATTGCCGGCAATTCGATAACGATTCCCGACTTTTTGGGAAATCGATTTAAAGATGGCTCCCGGGTCTTAAAAGTGGTATCAGCATCGGTCATTTTAATTTTCTTCACCTTTTATACCTCTTCAGGCATGGTGGCAGGCGGTGAGCTTTTCCGTACGGCTTTCAATTTAGATTACCGGTGGGGTATCTGGCTGACGGCAAGCGTTGTTATCCTTTATACTTTATTTGGCGGATTCCTGGCTGTCAGCTGGACGGACTTCGTACAAGGTACAATCATGTTCATTGCCTTGATTTTAGTACCATTTGTCACGATTGTAAATATTGGGGGATGGGATCCTACCTTCAATGAAATAAAATCGATTAACCCGAAATTATTGCATGTTTTTGATGGAACATCAACCATAGGCATCATATCTCTTCTGGCATGGGGGCTTGGTTATTTTGGGCAGCCTCATATAATCGTTCGATTCATGGCGGTTTCATCTGTTAAAGAATTGAAAAGTGCACGGCGAATCGGTATGGGATGGATGATTTTTGCTATCGTCGGAGCGATGTTCACCGGTTTGGTGGGGATAGCATACTTTAACCTGACAAATAGTCCATTAGGGGATAGGAATGCTGAGTCCGTCTTCATCATATTAGCTAAAGAACTGTTTCCATCTTTAATTACAGGCTTCTTGTTGGCTGCGATTTTAGCAGCGGTCATGAGTACGATTGCATCACAGCTGTTAGTATCGGCAAGTGCTCTGACAGATGATTTCTATAAGCAGTTCATCCGGCCGAACGCATCTGATAAGGAATTAGTGCTGGTAGGTCGGTTTGGTGTGTTGGCGATATCTGCCATTGCCCTATTATTGGCTTTTAATCCAAGCGGTACGATTCTTAAATTGGTTGGTTATGCATGGGCTGGTTTTGGAGCGGCATTCGGTCCTGTCATTTTGTTAAGCCTGTACTGGAAACGGATGACGAAATGGGGAGCCTTGGCGGGGATGATTGTCGGTACGGCAACCGTGATCGTCTGGGATATGATCGATAAGTTTGCTGAAATATACGAAATCATTCCTGGTTTCATCGCTGGTTCAATAGCGGTTGTCGTTTTCAGTTTATTAACGGCCAAGCCTACAAAAGATATCGAAGAAGAATTCAATCAAGCCATTAAAGACCTCTCTTGATTTATTGAAAATCCAGTAGTAATGCTGCTGGATTTTTTTACGATATAAAACAATGATTACTATATATATGTTACAATATCGATAGAGTCCTTATGTTGAAAACATGAGGGCTTTTTTTGAGTGATTTGGGAATAATAAACCAAAAAACAATACAAAGGAAAAAATATGAACCAATCTCATAAAATTGCATGTAAAGTGGCTTTTATATATATATTCATTGGGGTCTTATGGATTATCATTACGGATTACATCTCTATGACGCAGGCAAGGTCAGATGTTCAGATATATGCAATGTTTCAACATTCCAAAGGGTGGATGTTCATATTCATAACCGGACTTTTCCTGTACTTCATAATCAGGTATTGGACGGGGAAGATGCTGAGGTCCCAACAGGAATTCATTCTGAAGGATGAACAGTATCGGTCGCTGTTCAAGCATAACCCGGATTGTGTCCTTGAGCTGAATCTCGAAGGAAATGTCGTTTCGATAAACCCGGAAGCGGAAAAACTGTTAGGTCATCATAGTGACAATTTAAAAGGCAAGAATGCGAATCATCTTATCAACTGGAATGAAAGTGATAAAGTAGCTGAATTCTTTCTACAGTCCCTTCAAGGGGAAGCTGTGAAATTCGAAACGACCATTCAGAATAGCAGTGATGAACAACGGATAATCCGTGTAACTTTTTTGCCGATCATCGTCCACTCGGAAATGCTTGGAGTATATGCAATCGTTAGGGATATTACCGAATTGCGGCGCGAAGAGGAATTGATGATCATGTCTGAAAAGCTATCTGTTATCGGACATCTGGCTGCGGCCGTCGCACATGAGATAAGGAATCCGCTGACATCTTTAAAAGGATTCGTACAGTTAATGGATATGACCCAGGAAGTGAATCCGCTGCATTCTGATATCATGTTGAAGGAAATTGACCGAATCAATATTATCTCAAGTGAACTTTTGGTTCTCGGGAAGAAACAGGATGTCGCATTCTGCAGGATCGATCTTGCCGACAGTTTACAACAGGTATTCACGTTGATGAAAGCAGAAACGAATTTGAATAATATCGAAATGGGGCTAAGGATTAAAACCGCCGAACCGATTTATATCATGGCTGATTCAATTGAACTTAAACAGTTGGTAATCAATATCGTCAAGAATAGCATTGAGGCGATTGAAGATAATGGGGAAATTGATATATCGCTGCAAATCATCGATGGACATGCTGTAGTCAGCTTGAGTGATAATGGCATGGGAATGGGGCCCGAGCGCCTTGAACGTATTGGTGAGCCTTTTTACTCGACGAAGGAAAAAGGGTCAGGGATCGGGCTTGCAATTTGCCGGAAAATCGTTCATCGCCTTCAGGGGGAAATGGACTTTGAAAGTGAGATAAACAAAGGGACGACGGTTACAATTCGTATTCCGTTAGCTACTGGACAAGAATAAATGGTACTATGAAGGATAGGAAAAGTTTTATATTAAAGGAGAACGATATGAGCGAATTACCTGCATTAATAAACGATAGAAAACCATATATACAAGAAGCCTGGAAAAAGTCCGGATTCGGACAACTTACCCCGATACAAACGAAAGCGATCCCCGTGATTGTCGAGGGAAAGGATATCATGGCCGAATCACCGACAGGTACAGGAAAAACATTGGCATATTTACTGCCATTGCTGGAAAAGGTTGATCCTGAAAAAAAATCGCCCCAGGCTTTGATTCTGGCATCATCACGGGAACTGGTCATGCAGATCAATGAAGAAATTCGCATTTGGTCAGAGGGAAGCGGCATTACGGGTGCAGCATTCATCGGCGGTGCTAATGTGAAAAGGCAGTTGGACAAACTGAAGAAGCGTCCACAAGTGATTGCTGGAACACCGGGGCGGATTTACGAATTGATTGCCCAAAAGAAACTGAAGATGCATGAAGTTAAGACGATAGTACTTGATGAAGGTGACCAATTGATCATTCCAGAGCATATGGGAACGATCAATAATATTATCAAAACAACATTAAAAGATCGGCAAATCATGGTGTTTTCAGCAACCCTGCCAGAGGAAACGGAAAAAGTGGCCAGGGGATTCATGAATGAACCCGAAATGATTAAGGTCGATAAAAATGAAAAAATGGAATCCAAGGTGGACCATCTTTACTTTGTTGTTGAGAGACGGGAAAAGTCCAAGATTCTCGAGAAAATCACAAGACTTAAAGATGTGAAGGCACTTGCCTTCCTGAATGATATTGCGGAGCTTAGCGTCTTACATGAAAAGCTGAGTTATAAAGGGATTGAAATGGGCGTGCTTCACGGTGAATCCAATAAAGTCGACAGGGAGAAAGCACTGCGCAAGCTTCGTTCCGGAAAATCCCCGATGCTGATAGCAACGGATGTAGCGGCAAGGGGGCTTGATATTAAAGGTCTTACTGCAGTAGTCCATATTGATATGGCTGACAACATCGAACAATATATCCATAGATCTGGTAGAACTGGGCGTGCAGGTGCAGATGGCACGGTCATTTCAATCGTAACGGAAAGAGAAGAGCGAGAGTTGAAAAAAATGGCTCGTGAACTGGAGATTCCACTAACGAAAGTAACCTTCTATGGTGGAAACATCGTAGTCGAAGAATGATTCGCAAAAAGGGACGGCCATGGCGGCTGTCCCTTTTTTTAAAAGAGTTTCTCAATTTGCAGATTCCTGCTGAACAGAAACCATATTATTTTTACTAAATTCAGTGTTCATTTATGGGTAATGGTCATGAATGAAAACGCTTCCTTTATACGGGTTTTTGTCATATGATAGCAATAGATATAGGTTAGGAGGAGACGGTATGACAAGAAAGTATAAAGAATTTGAAACGGCGGTCATCCATGAAGGATATGACTCGAAGAAGCATTTGGGAAGCTTGGCAACACCTTTATTCCAGACGTCAACATTCACTTTCGAAAATGCCGAGCAAGGGGAGAGGCGTTTTGCCGGTATGGAAGAAGGATATATTTATTCTCGCCTTGGAAATCCAACGGTACAAGTGCTTGAAGAAAAGATTGCCGCTCTGGAAGGCGGGGAAGCTGGCCTTGCTTTCGGTTCAGGCATGGCTGCCGTTTCAGCAGTCCTTTTTGCTTTAACTAAAACAGGTGATCACATCCTCTGCTCACAGGGGTTATATGGTTGTACATTTGGCCTTCTGCAGCTAATGAAAAATAAATACCGGATCACTCATGATTTTTGTGAAATGGATACAGAAGAACAGGTTAGGAAAATGATCCGTCCGGAAACGACCTGCATCTATGTAGAAACCCCGATCAATCCGACTATGAAAATGATTGACTTACGGATGGTGGTAAGGGTTGCGAAGGAATATAATGTGACGGTCGTAGTCGATAATACGTTTTCGACGCCCTACCTGCAGAGACCGCTTGAATATGGCTGTGATATCGTCCTTCATAGCGCAACGAAATATCTTTGCGGGCATGGGGATGTCGTTGCGGGACTTGTCGTCGGTAAAAAGGAATTCATGAATCATGTAGCCGGGACTACACAGAAAGATATCGGTGGAATCATTTCACCATTCGACGCCTGGCTACTATTGCGGGGGTTAAAGACGTTGCCCGTCAGGATGGACCGTCATTCGGCCAATGCAATGGCAATCTTTCATGAACTTAAGAAACATCCAAAGGTGAAAAAGGTATATTATCCAGGTGATGCTGCTTCACCGGATCATTATATCATGCAAGAACAGATGAAACATGGTGGCGGCCTTATCTCTTTCGAATTATATGGCACAAAACAGGATGCACAGGTATTCCTCAATAAATTGAAACTTATCAAAATTGCTGTAAGTCTAGGGGATACCGAAACATTGATCCAGCATCCCGCTACCATGACGCACTCTGCCGTTCCTGAAGATTCACGGGAACAAATGGGCATCAGTAACCAACTGGTCCGTCTCTCAGTTGGCCTTGAAGCTTGGCAGGATGTATGGCAAGATCTTCAGCAAGCATTATAGGGTACCATATCCTTATTTAATTCTTTCTATTTTTAATGAAGATGGTGATGGATACGATAAAAGTGATGGCAGCCAGGATATAAGAAATGTCTGTGATTACCGGATAGGCGTCGCTATTTCGTATCCCGATGCCTATGAACGCCCAAACGAATACGAGAGGATAGAACCAATCCCGGTTTTTACCTGCAAAGACAAAAGCCAGGATTGTTGCTGCAATCAGCAGGACAATCGTCCAGGTAAATCCGGAAACCCCAAAACCGTCCCATTTGATATAGGTGAGGTAATAAGAAATGTCAGCGATCGTTGCAACACTTACCCAGCCTGTATAAACGGAGAATGGAAATAGGTCGAAAGTAGTGTGTTCCACTTTTTTTATGCTTGTATAAATGACCATTAAAGTAGCAAAAAGAGCAATGATGATGAATACGGATAACAAAAAGTGTTCATAGTGCCAAGCTAAAAGCCAAGCTCCATTCAGGATACAGCTTAAAGCGAACCAAGGGAAGGATGCCTTATAAGCAGGGCTGTTTTGATATTTACTTAAAAACTGCCTGAAGACCCAGATGGCAAGCAGGAAATAGATCAAGCCCCATATGGAAAATACATAACCTGCAGGAGTGAAAAGGACATCCAGTTTATCGGAACTCTCTCCTGATGTTTGGTCGTTCAATGGCAGGAAATTGGCTAGAAAATTCATCGTGACGACGAACAGGTAGAATATCAAGTTAATGATGGAAATAAGCATGATCTTCCTCCTTATTTGTATTGTGAACCTCTAACCCTATTCCACATATTTAGCCTGGTTAACCTATTTGAAGCACATTGGGGTTAATGGGGACCATTTTTACATAAAGATAGGAAGTTCCTGTAACAATTGAACCATTTAAGGTTAGAAATTTTACATCTTCACTTTATGGTGATAAAATATTCAAAGATTCATATTAATTTAGTCCTTCGGGGTCGTAAGATATTATATAAAATAAATAAACCGCCTAAACCTTTATATAATAGGGTTTGTGGCGGTTTTTGTTTGTCTGTATTATTAATTTGGTAGGGAATTTGGTAGGGAATCATACATAACTATGCAACACTAGAAAGGATTTAAGAGTAATTGTTCAGCATTTTTTCAAGTACTTTAGCTGCATCAGCTTGCATGTTTGGCATCATGTGAGAATAGGTATCTAACGTGATTTTGATAGAGGAATGTCCTAATTGCTCCTGGACAATCTTAGGGTGAACATTGGCACTGAATAACAAGGAAGCACATGTATGCCGTAAATCATGAAAACGGATCTTCCTCATTTCCGTTCTCTCCAATACCCTTTTCCAATCCCTGTCGAAGGTTCCTAAACTTCTTGGCCGGCCATCTATTTGGCAAACCACTAAATCGTGGTCTTCATAATCCTCACAAACCAACTTCTCTTTAAGAATCATTGTCCTATGTTTTTTAAGTTCATTGATGACGGTAGGAGCGACCGTGATGGACCTAAACCCAGAATCCGTCTTAACTCCTTTAATTAGACCTTGTCTAGCCTTTAACGATTGGCTAATCCTTATTTGTGAAGTTTCAAAGTTGATATCCTTCCAACGTAAGCCCAGGAGCTCACCGCGTCGCATGCCTGTATAGATCGCCAGGATAAACAATATTCGGTATCGGCCATCTATCTTACCAAGAAACTGTTTAACCTCTTCTGTTGTCCAGTAATCAATTTTAGGCTTACTGGTCCGAGGTTTGGATCCTTTATCTAAAAGATCAAATGGATTCTTGATGATTAATTCTTTTTTTACTGCGGTTTTAAAACATGTATGAATCAGATTGTATATTTTACGGACAGTACCATCAGCAAGTTCTTTATCCTGTAAAGCCTTGATAAGGCGCTCAATATGAATAACACTGACCTTTTGTAAAGGAATGTGCCCAAGCTCAGGAATAATATGATTGGATAGGTGTCCGTTGTTTGTGTGCCTTGTTTCAGGGGAAATATCCTGTTTATTTTCCAACCACTCTTGAATGTATTCACCGAAGGTAATCTTAGAGGGATCTATATAGCTGCCTTTTAACCATTCCGTTCTGGCAGCAGCTTCTGCATCTCTTGCTTCTTTCTTTCCAGTAAATCCACGCTTCTTAATCGTTTTACGTTTGCCTGTTGTATCCTTTACTTCAAAGGCATAATAGTAGGCAGTTTTCCCATTCTTCTCATACTCATAGATTGGCATGGGTAACCTTCCTCTCACAATATGTGTAATTGAATTATAAAATCTAGTAAAAATATAAGCAAATAAAGTACGAGGGAATTAGGGAAAACATTAGAAAAAACTAATGATAATTTGAGGGTACAATGTGTGTTGTTAGGAGAAATACGTGGTAAATTTATATTATCAAGAAATTAAGAAAAGCCAATATTGGTGATATAGGGATGAATTTTTTTAATTATTTCACTTTCTCATAAGCGACAATTTAGATTTAATAATAAAAATAGAGGTTAAATTTTACAATTGTCGAATAGTTAAAATGAAATAGTATAAATGGAGGAGTTCACCTAATGTCAACTTTTAAAACTGTTTATTTTCATAAGTTAAATGTATTCAAAAGACAATTATCATAAGGTACAAAAATCAGTGCAGGAAAAATGACAAAACGGTACCAACCAAATGTAATAATAAATCAGTTATTTAATGATATATTAAAAAATAAGCTAAAGAATAACAGTTACTTAATCAAAAGTGATGATGCTCAGTATACTTTTGAAATTATTAACTCAGACGACACGTATATTTTCGGTAAAATTGGGCGATATAAAGATATGATTTCTTTTCAGCTTAGAGATAGAGAAACTTTGGAATCTTCTAAGATCTCAAAAACGAATACACAGGATTTAGAAGTATTCACTTATTTACTAATCGATAGATCTAATTACTTAATATCGTATTTGAA
Organism: Bacillus sp. ISL-78; assembly: GCF_018613455.1. Taxonomy (NCBI): domain Bacteria; kingdom Bacillati; phylum Bacillota; class Bacilli; order Caryophanales; family Bacillaceae; genus Bacillus; species Bacillus sp. ISL-78. Next base: position 240,335 of record NZ_JAGGQC010000002.1, on the reverse strand, counting down.
GGAGCAATCAGCTCCATCAATCTCTGTTTTAAGCTCTCTTATAGATAATGTTTATGGAAGTACCCAGAGCTTGTTTGGAGAAGTCTCCAGTATAATGATTGAAGATGCTATTCCTATTTTGAAAAAGAAAGATACCATTGGCTCAATTTCTTATAAAGTTGCTGTGCCATCTACTGAAAAAATCAATATTGATGCATTAGGGTTATCTGAAAAGGATTTTGAAATGTTGCAAAATCAAAAGAGCGTACAATTTGAAGTTAAGCTAGTTGCAGAAAGAAACAAATCTGCAATAGAAGATCCCAACAAACTTGAACAATTTTTAAAGAAAATAATGAAAAAAACTGAAAAAATTAAAGTAAGTGCAAAAGACACTTCTGAATACATGCAAACATATAATATTGTTGGATCAATAATGACTAAACGAGAGAAATTTGAGTTTGATAAAGATTCAACAAATATTGAGTCCGAAATAGAAAAAAAGCTTAAGAAAACATATGAAAATAATAAAGAGGAAATTCAAGAATATGTAGTAAATGAGTGATTAAATGAAAAAGAACTACTTTAGAAGGAACAAATGGAATATTGTAGTACTAATTTGCTTCATGATAAGCTTTTATTTGTTGTATAGGTATAATTTCTTTGATTTCAATAAAATAACTAGATCTTATCACCTTGATCTATTGACTATAAACTCCATTTTTGCTGGGTTTTTATTTACTAACCTGGGTATTATGGTTGGATTTGTAGATAAACAAGGAGTATCCAATTTAGAAAAAGCTGGTTATATGGACAATTACTACAATTCCATTTATTTCGGATTAGGGTTTCATGTTTTCTCAGCAATATTTTCGGCGGTGGGTTTTACACTTAAAGCTGTCAGATCTGACGAAGTTTTATTACTGTTACAATTAGGCTCTTTGTATGGTGGAATAATCTTTTTTACAAAGTCGATTTTAAATATATTTAAGATCATTAGAAAAATCAGAAATTCAATTTAGAAAACATATCAAAGATTTTAACTGGTAGACCATACATGATTTATTGGCATCCTTTCGAGGGTGTTTTTTTACATTATCTACCTCAAAGAATATTGTGATATTAGTGCTACAATTATCTTGAGGTGGTAACTTTGTTTATTTCTCCAATGCTATTGCACAAAACAGAGCAACCCTTCGAGGACAATGATTTCATTACTGAACTAAAGCTTGATGGAATTCGGTTAATTCTTTCTAAGTTTGATGATCAGATTAAATTGTATACTCGCCACAAAAATGAGGTCACAACGAAATTCCCCGAACTGCTCCAGTTGGATATTCCAAATGGAACTATTCTTGATGGTGAAATAATCGTGACTGATCAACAAGGTAAGCCTGATTTTGAAGCAGTGATGGAAAGGTTTCAATCCAAGAAATCTGAACACGAAATACAGTATTGCGTATTTGACGTAATTTATCATAATGGCCAAAAGGTAACTCATTTACCTCTGCACAAGAGAAAAGAGCTGCTTGAAGAAATAGTGGAAGATTCCAATTTAATTTGTAAGGTTAAATGGACTTATGGAAATGGGCCGGCTTATTTTGAGCTAGTAAAAGAGCAAGAGCTTGAAGGAATCGTCCAGAAGAAAGCAAATTCACAGTACCAAATTAATAAACGATCGCATGATTGGCTAAAGGTTATTAATTATCAATACACTGAGGCATTCATAACCGGTTTACGAAAAGATGAATTTGGTTTGCTTCTAGGGATTGAGGAAAATAATCGGATAAAGCCAGCTGGTATAATGGAGTTTGTCACTCCTGCAGCAAGAAAGCAGTTCTATAACCATTATCAGGATTTAATTGTAGATGAAAACAATAAATTCATCTACTTGGATCCAAAGATAAAATGTAGGGTGAAGTTCAGAAATTATACTAAGAATGGTTTGTTACGCATTCCGTCTTTTGTTGAATATATATCTTAAGCGTCTAACCATTGGATAGGCTTTTTTAATACCATTTTTCGAGGTGCCTTTTTGCAGGTAATTATCTCTTTTTGTCGAATGTGTAGGCAGAAGGAGGTGGTAAGCATGGAGTTAGTGCGAAAATTTAATATCATTAGTCAATACTTAGTTGAGATTGATGATGTACGGCCTATGGGTAATATGGGAACAAAGACTGAAACATGGTCATGGGAAATATCAATAGCTAAACATGAAGAGGAATATAAGGGTATGGCCATAGAGAGGTCTAGGAATATAAAAACTCCATGGATATTGTTAAATGAAACTGTTTTGGACAAAGAAATGATTCAAATTTGTAAAAGGCAAATGCCAAAATAAATAAAATGCTAAAGCACTCATTCAATTGGGTGCTTTTTATTTTTAATATAACGGCCTAGCTGGATGGGAGTCGTACAAAGGGGACACCTGATAAGTGTTTCTGTCTATGCACCGTTAGCTGTTTTGATGTGCCAATAATTATACAAACGAGTGTTTCGTACTCGGATTGCAGTACGGTGGTTAGCGTACTCGAATTGCAGTACGCCAGAGTACTCGGATTGCAGTACGCTAGAGTACTCGAATCGCAGTACTCTGAAATTTTTCCCTTCATTAGAGCAGAAATCCTAAAGAAAATCTTTAAAGAAAATATATAAAGAAAACCCTCTGAACTGTTGTTTTATTAAAAGGAAATCGATAACTATTGTTATAAATGAATTTAAAATAATAAACTATGAATTAATTTAAGAGTATCCTTTGAGGGTACTTTTTTTATGAATAACAAAAAAATATTGTAATAACAGGAAAATGTTACTATAATATATGAGGTGATTGAGACTTTAGTAGGGGGTAAAAAGGTGAAAAAGAAGATTTATATTTATACTACCTTATTGGCATTGTTATTTGGTTTTATAGTACCAAGTTCAAATGTAGAGGCAGCTACATCTAACGAAACATTACAGAAAAAGGTTAAGACTTTAGAAGCAACCATTAATACTCAAAAGAAAACAATAAGTAACAAAGATAAAGAAATAAAATCTTTGAAAGCAACAAATGATACTCAGAAGAAAACAATAAGCAACAAGGACAAGGAAATAAAATCTCTGAAGTCAACAAATGATACTCAGAAGAAAACAATAAGTAACAAAGATAAAGAAATAAAATCTTTGAAAGCAACAAATGATACTCAGAAGAAAACAATAAGCAACAAGGACAAGGAAATAACAACATTAAAAGCAAAAGTCCCGGTGGTAAGTACTGGAAAGATATATAAAGATGGAGTTTCTTCAGGTTCATCTCAGTTTATCAGTATGGGAAATAATGATTATGTTGAAGTTGAAAATTTAGTCCCTTTATTAACTACGTATGACGATACTAAAATAAAGTTTGATAGAAATAGTAAAAATTTATTTTTAGGCATAATGCCTAGTAATGGTGTTATTGGTCTTACAAATTTAAAACTTTATGATGAGTCTGATAATAATTTTTGGAGTGTACATCTCAATAAGTGGCCTAGTGGTTCATTCTCTATAAATGATAAACTTTTTTCAAGGGGGATAGGTGCAGAAACAACTAGTGATCTTACAGTTTGGGCTCGATATAAATTGGATGGAAAGTATTCTGCCCTTAATTTCAAATATGGATTAGGGAATACATTTGAAGGAAAAGGTACAATCACTGTCCTTGGAGATGATCAGGTGCTTTTCGAAAGCGGCGTATTAGATAAAATGGAAGATCCTAAACAACTTCAGATTGATGTAAAAGGTGTGAAATTTTTACGCTTCGAGTTTAATTCTGTCGATGGCGACCATTCAAGTTCGATAATAGCTGAACCAGTATTAATTCCTTAAACAAATATGTATTTATGGCATCCGAATAATCGGGTGCTTTTTATTTTGGTGAAAGAAGGGTGGGCATGATGATGTTTGGGAGAGTGAGGGGTAAATAAAAAACGACCCATCAAAGGGTCAGATACTTTTCTTCATGCCACAATTACGACACTCACGAATATAGATATAGTCTTTAACGGAACTTTTAAACTGGGCTTTATCACAATTATCACATCGACCACTCTTAATATCAGGTTGGCCTTTATAGTCGTAAACAATGGATGTATCATAGCCGTTGTATTTTTCTTCAGTCAATGCTGATCACCTTCATAAATAGATTTTGATACCAGATTGTATAATAAGGTGCAGGTGCTTAGTTATATATCTTTTTAAAGTAATGAACAAACATAATGTTCATGGCAATTTCGACTATAGCCGTGATAATTACATCGATTATATTAGTTTCCTCAAATGGCTGATAAGGGGCAAATAAGAAAATGTAAGTATAACCAATGATAGTTAAAAGTATGGACCATAAGATGTTCCGTAAAAACAGTGGAATCATTAAGCCAACAAAGGGTAAGAAGAAACCTAAGTCTTTTCTATTTCTCTTTTTATAAATACCGATTAACAAATAGATTGCAATCGCATTGATAAAAATATATAAAATTAAATCAATAACATCATATCTATTCATAATTGCAGGGTTATAAACTACAGGAAGTGGAAGCACCGTAATCGCAACTAATACCCAAAAAACAATATGGTAACTTTTCTTTTGTTTGTCAGAAATCGTTCCTTCCTGTAATGCCATGACGAGTTTGTTAATATTCCAGATATACATTGTTGTCTCCTTAAGTAGTAGATTATCAGACTAATTATAGGTTAGGCTTCACTCAAAAGCCATCATTATTTAGATAGTAGGGGAGGTCTAGGGTCTATTATGATCGTGATAATTCATGGGTAAGCAAGCTCACTACAATAAATACAAGCGTGATAAAGAAGCTAAGAAGTTCTATAACTCATCTGCTTGGAAGAAGTGCCGCGCTGTTGTATTAGCAAGAGACAACTATCTTTGCCAGGAATGTTTGAGAAAGAAACGGATCACACCTGCAGACATGGTGCATCACATCATTGAATATAAAGCAGACCTGAGCATAGCTTTAGATATCGACAACCTTGAAAGTCTTTGCAACCCATGTCATAACGGTGAGCATCCGGACAGAGGGAGCAAGAAGGAAGTCAAGGTGAGCAAGAAGATCAGAGTCGTAACAAGTAAAGCGAATGAGGAGATGTGGTAGTGATGGATAATGAAAACAAAGGAAGGTAAACATAAAAGAATATGTGGTCATTGTGGAAAAGCTTTTGAAACTAATGACACTAAGCAACGTTACTGTTGTGTATCTTGCGGCTCGAAAGCAACTAGAGAAATGATTAAGGGTGAAAGTATTTCAGAAAGAGAAAAAGAATTCGAAAGAAAGTTTAATGATAAATTCAAGGACTATCAATATGCAGGTGAGTATGTGCAAATTGATAAACCGTTTAGAATTAAATGCTTAGTTTGTCATGATGAGTTTCATCGTAATGCAAGCGTACTTAGGAGTAAGAAAAAGATTAGGTGTAGTAATTGCATAAGAGTAAATAAAGAAAACATTCTCAGAAAAGAAAAGGAACTGAGAGTATTTAATAAAGAACTAAGAAAACAGGAAAAAGAAAGATTAGCAGAAGAAAACAAAACCAGGTACACCAAGGTATGTCCTTCTTGTTTAATAATCTATGAGACTATCAACAATAGAAAGGTATATTGTTGTAAGACTTGTGCTAAGAAAGAACAAAACAAAAGAAAAGAAACTGTGAGAAGGCTAAGAGTTGATACAAATGGATCGGTTGATAATGACATAACATTAGCTCGTTTATATAAAAGAGACGAAGGAATCTGTTACATCTGTAACTCTAAAACAGATAAGAAACTACACTATAATGACAATAACTATCCAACAATTGAACATGTAAATCCTTTGTCGTTAGGTGGATTGCACACATGGGATAATGTTAAATTAGCTTGCAGGAAATGTAACACCATCAAAAGCAATAAAATATATATTGAAAATGAAAATGGTAAGGTGGAGTTTACTAGCTCTTAATCAAAGGTATCCCCCCTCGTCATTTTTTTGACACTGATTTTTTTTGAAGAACGACGATGGTCCTTCGTTTGCACCGAAATTGGAAATTTTATATATGAGGGGGGGGGGTGTAGATGTACAAACCTAAGTCAGGAATTACACGACAATTAGCAAAAGACCTATTTAAAACATTAATTGATGAATTACGGATTGATAACAACTTGAGTAAAAGAACAATAATCCTGGTAGATAATATGGTCCTGCTTGAACAAATGAAACAGGATTCGATTGCCGATGTGAAAAATCGGGGAACTGTTGAACTTTTCAAAAATGGCAGTCAGGAAATGTACCGGGATAACAAATCAGTGGATAAAATCTTAAAGATCATTGAACAGCAACGAAAACTTCAGGCAGAGTTAAAGCTCACCCCAGCCTCAGATAGAAAAGTTTCTGATGTTATACCAACAGACGGAGGAGAAGCGGAAAGCAGCAAGGGTGATGACTTTGAGCGTTTCTAAATTATTAACAACAGAGTATGCCAAAGGGGTTACTACCCATATCATCATTACCTCAAAAAAGGTTTTTCAAGCCTGTGAGCGTCACTTAAAGGATCTAAAAAGACAGGGAACGAAAGCTTTTCCTTATATTTTCGATGAAGAAAAAGGCCATCGTCCAGTTGAGTACATACAGAGATTCTGCAAACCATCCCAGGGTGATTACGACCGATTGGAATTACAGCCCTGGCAGCACTTTATTGTAGGGTCGTTGTATGGGTGGATTCATAAAGATTCAGGTATAAGGCGCTTCAAGGAGGGTCTTATTTTTGTTGGAAGGAAAAATGGTAAATCCACACTTGTATCTGGTTTATCGCTCTATAGTTCATCAAAGGATGGAGAAAATGGAGCTCGGGTTTATCAGCTGGCCAACTCAAAGGAACAAGCAAAAGAGGTTTTCGATGAGTGCGTGGCCATGGTTAAATCTTCACCAATCCTAAATCGTCACTTTGACCCTACTAATAAGGAGATACGATTTGGCCGAACAATGTCCAAGATAATCCCTTTGGCAACTGACAGTAAAAAGATGGACGGTAAAAACTGTAGTTTTGGTGTTTTTGATGAAATCCATGAATATAAAAACTACAAGCTAATCAATGTAATCAAGAACAGTACAGGGGCCCGGAAACAACCACTCCTTTTGTATATAACGACAGCGGGGTACCAATTAGACGGTCCACTTGTGGATTATTATGATAAAGCTGCTGACGTTTTGGATGGTGTTATTGATGATGAACGTTGTTTTTATTTTCTAGCAGAATTAGATGAAAAGGATGATCTTGAGAATCCGGAAAACTGGATTAAGGCTAATCCTAATCTCGGGACAACTCTTAAACTTGAAACGCTTATTGAAGAATGGGAAAGTCGAAAACACATTCCTGCAGAACGAAGTGACTTTATAACGAAACGGTTAAATCTCTTTGTGAAATCTGATGAGCAGTCATTTCTGGATTATTCTGTTATCAAACGTAATGACAAGGTTATGGATATTGACAAATTGAAAAATCGTAATTGCATAGGTTCTTTTGACCTTTCCGAATCCGAGGATTTCACAAGCGCATGTCTTGAATTTCCTCTTGAAACTGGAGAGGTTTTTGTTTTGTCTCACTCTTGGATACCGAGAAAAAAGGTGCTGGCGGATAACGAAAAAATCCCCTATCTAGAGTTTGCTAAAGACGGACTTTTAACAATTGTGGACGAAGATTATATTAAATTAGAACAAATTTATGATTGGTTTGTTGCGAAGTCCCAAATCTATACGATTGAGAAGATTGCATATGATCCTGCTAAAGCATACAGGTTGGTAAAGGATCTTGAAAGTTATGGATTCATCACAGAAGTTGTGAGGCAGGGGCCATTAACCTTAACGCCAGGTCTACGTGATTTAGAAACGATGTTCATGGATGGGAAGGTTATTTTTAATAAAAACAGGTTGCTGAGATGGTATATCAACAATGTGAAGTTAAAGAAAAATGAAAACGGTAGTTGGCTTCCGCAAAAACAAAATCGTTATCGTAAAATCGATGGATTTGCGGCTATGTTAAATGCTCACGTTAAAACTATGGAAATCTTGGCTAAACCTCAAGGTTCCGGAAACGTTAAGGTATTGAGCATAAAAGAGCTGTTAAGGGGGTGATAATTTGGGATTGTGGCAGCAAGTAAAGAAAGTATATAACACCATGGCTTACTATGCAGCCGTAGCCAATCCATATGTAGGTTCAGGCTATGGTTCAAGAAAAATAGTTACATCAAGCGGAATGTCCAGTAGATCAGGGAAAACATTGGCTACAAACGAAACGATTTTTTCAGCTGTATCTAAACTTTCTAATGCAATGGGGACTCTGCCGATAAAGCTTTACAAGGAATTTTTGCCGGTAGTAACCGATGAATCAGATTTATTATCAAACTCACCTAATTTAAACATGACTTCTTTTGACTTCATTCGAACTCTTGAAGTTCTTAGGGATACCGCAGGGAATAGTTACGCCATTAAAATATACGGTTTTAATTTTCAAGTTGTATCTATTCATATTGTGGACCCAACAAGAGTTACACCAATTTTTGAAGAAAAAAGCATGGAACTTTGGTATGAAATCAAAGGCGATAAGGGTAGCTATTACGTGCATAACCTTGATATTCTCCATTTTAAGCATATTCATGGTTTTGGTTTTAAAGGGATCAGCCCGATTGATGTATTACAAAATACTATTGAATTTGATGGTGAAGTGAGGAAATTCAGTCTGGAACAAATGGACGGGGCTAAAGCTTCTTTTATTTTAGAATATGCTGCTAATGTAAATGAGGAGAAGAAAAAAGAGGTTATCGAAAATTTCAGGGATTTTTATAAAGAAAACGGCGGTATTCTTTTCCAAGAACCAGGTGTAAAGATTACACAACTAGAACAGGAATTTATCAACACAAAAGTTTTTGAAGTAGAAAAAATCACTCGTACTCGAGTCGCATCTGTTTATAACCTACCTGTGCATATGCTTGGGGAAACAGATGGCAACAGTTACGCAAGTATGGAACAGATGTCTCTTCAATTTGTAAAAGAGACATTGCTCCCGATAGTCAGGCAGTATGAGCAAGAATTTAACCGGAAGATGCTAACAAAAGAGCAGCGGAAACAAGGGTATTACTATAAATTCAATCTAAAAGCCCTTCTTCGTGCAGATACTGCCACTCAAATGGAAGCCTGGTTTAAGGGTGTGCGTTCTGCTATTTACACTCCAAATGAAATACGTGAATGGGAGGAGCTCCCACCTATTGAAGGTGGAGATAAAGCTCATCTTAGTGGAGATTTGTATCCGATTGATACACCTGTTTCTGAAAGAAATTCAAAAACCGTTCAAACATCGAAAGGAGGTGGTGAAAATTGAAGAAGTTTTGGGAATTTAAGGCCTTAGTAGAAGAAAATGCAGGGGAATTATCTATTTATGGGGATATAGTTTCTTATAAATGGGATGATTCAGATACAACTGCACAAAGCTTTAAAGATGACTTGGAAGCACTCGGGGATATTGATACATTAAATATATATATTAATTCACCAGGAGGTTCTGTTTTCCAAGGTAACGCGATTTATAGCATTCTAAAAAGGCATAAAGCAAAAGTGAATATTCATGTTGATGGCTTAGCAGCATCAATTGCCAGTGTGATCGCAATGAGCGGTGACACTATTTTTATGCCTGAAAATGCCATGATGATGATTCATAATCCATGGACTTTTGCCTATGGAAATGCATCAGAACTGAGAAAGGTTGCAGATGATCTCGATAAAATGCGAGAAAGTCTTATCGCTGCTTACTTGGCCAAAACAGGTGACAAGATGGATCGTGAAACACTCATTGACTTGTTAGATAAAGAGACTTGGCTGTCAGCACAAGATTGCTTGGATTATGGTTTTTGTGATGTTGTGGAGGCTTCCAATGATATTGCAGCAAGTGTAAATAAGGAGTTTTTCTCGCAATACAAGCATACTCCTGACGAATTGCTCGAAATTGCTGAGAAAACGCCTGAAAATAAGCAAAAACAGCAAGAGAAAGAGAAAGAACAGGCTGAGATGAGGCAAAGGTTAATTGAAGAAGCAAAATCCAATATTGAAACTACAAAACTAATCTTAGGGGGATTAACAAATGAATCTTTATGAATTGAAAATGAGCTTAAAAACTGTCGGAGATCAATTAGCAAAAGTTGAAGGTGACATTGTTGCAAATGCTGGAGATCCTTCTACGCCAATTGAAGAAGTGCAAAATCTTAAAAAGAAAAAAGAAGAGACTCAGGAACGCTTTAATATTTTGAAAACACAGCATGATGAGTTAGAGGCAAAGCAACAGCTTCAATTTGAAAATAAAAAACCACTTGTTGGTGGATTAGAGGATCCTAAAGCTAAAAAGGTAGCTGCAAAAGCAGAAATGGTTCGGGCAACAATGCAAAATCGAACTTTATCGGATGAAGCTAAAGCCATTTTGGGTGATCGTAATAACACAGGCGGAGAAAAGCTTCTTCCAAAAACAGTTTCCGACGAGCTACTGTTCGAGCCGTTTGTAAAAAATCCATTGCGTGATGTTTCTACATTTACAAATGAAACGAATCTTGAAGTTCCTAAAATCACATTTACACTTAGCGATGATGATTTTATTGCAGACACTGAAACTGCCAAAGAAATGCAAGCTGAAGGGGACAATGTTGTCTTTGGACGTTATAAATTCAAAGTATTTGTGCCAATCTCTGAGACTATTCTTAAAGGTTCCGATACTAACTTAGTAGAAACGGTGGATCAAGCATTGGAAAGCGGTCTTGCAGCTAAGGAAAAGAAAGTTGCTTTCGCAGCTACACCTAAAACAGGAGAAGAGCACATGTCATTCTACTCCACGCAGAACGCTATTAAGGTTGTAAATGGAGCAAATAAATTACAAGCTATTAGAAAGGCTATCGCGGACCTTCATGAGGACTACCGTGATAATGCGAAAGTCATGATGACATATGCAGATTACTCTGAAATGATCGAGTCACTTGCTGCAGGTAATACAACTTTTTATGATGCACCACCAGAGCGTGTGTTAGGGAAGCCTGTTATCTTTTCTGATTCTGCAACTGATCCAATTGTCGGTGATTTCCGTTATTCACACTTTAACTATGATATTGAAATGCTTAAAGATCGCGATAAAGACGTTAAAACAGGAATTGAACTATTTGTTCTTACTGCTTGGATTGACCATAGGATTAAATTGAAATCTGCATTCCGTATTGCTAAAGTAACAGCACCAACTGTCTAGTAAGGAGGGCTGAACATGCCCGAATTAAGTGAAGTTAAAGAATATTTACGGATTGACGGTGAAGAGGATGATGCTCTTATAGGTCTGTTAATCAAAGCGGCAATAGAGTTTCTAGAAAATGCAGGAGTGCCAGAGCAGGATAGTGCCTTATATAAGGTGGCTGTCATGCTCTATGTCACTCTTCAGTATGAAAATCGTGATCCAGGACAAAAAATTGAGAAGTTTAATACAGCCTTTCAATCAATTATTCTTCATCTAAAAAACTAATTAAGAGGTGATTTACATGAAATACGAGGTAAGCTCTGCATTTATTGATAAGAATACAAAAGATGAATACGCTGTTGGTGATTTTTACGTTACTGATAATGTTGATCGTGCAGAATTCCTTCAAATTAAGGGGTTTCTCGGGAGTGAAATTGATTCCTCCGTAGATAACGTTTTGGATAAAAATGCTCCTGAGGTTGTGAAAGCCATTGTTCCTGAAACATCGAAAGAGGAATTGGAATCCCTATACAAACGTGAATCTGAAGGAAAAAACCGTGTAACTGTGAAAGAACACATTGAAAAACTCCTAAAAGGTGAGGACGATGAATCCAGCAAAGCTTGATTGTCGCATTGAAGTCGGTCAAAATCAGTCCGTTAAGAACCCAGAAACCAAACTTAATGAAAAGGTATGGGTATCTTTTCACTCTTGCTGGGCAGAGAGATATGAGCCGACAGGACGTGCATTATTTGAAGCTGCTGTCTCCCATTTAGAAAACGAAGTGTTTTTTAATATCCGCCCTAAAGATGGAATAACACCAGGAATGCTTTTAAAATACAAAGGCGAAGAATATAAGATTGGTCCTATTCGATATGGAACACGGAAGAAAAACCTTACCTCTTTGCAGTGCAGGAGGGTTGAATAATGGTTAAATCCACATTAGATGTTGATGGGATGGAAGAAATCCGGAAAAGAATCATTGAATTGGGGCGTAAAGGGTCAAAAATTCAAAATGCTGCCATAAAGCAAGGCGGGCAGATTCTAGCAGATACGATGTATAAAGAAGTCGCTGTTTCGGACATAAATCATACTCATATCAGGGATGACATTGTAGTCAGTGAAGTGAAGCGAATTAAAGGAATTCCTCACGTTCAAGTTGGGCCGAGTAAAGAAACAGCCTGGCGGGCTCATTTCCTTGAATTCGGCACTATTTATATGCCACCTAACCCATTTATGCTTCGTTCTGTTCGTTTATCAAAAGAAAATGTTCAAGCAAAACTAAAAAGTGAGCTGAAAAAGGGGTTGGGGCTATGATCGATATGGAATTTCCAGTCATTTCCTCTTTAGAAGCCGGTTTATCAGATTTAGTTGGTGATAAGGTCTTTCGGTGGTTTGTACCGCAAGAGAGTTCCGGTGATTACCCTTATATCCGTGTGGCAGAACTTGATAATACTGATGAAGATTACCGCGATAATAAAGCTGTAGCTTCGGACATTGCCATTCAAGTGGACCTGTGGACTAAGAGTGATCCAAATATAGTACAAAATCGAATAGATCAAGTTATGAAGTCACTCCATTTCAAACGAATGGGCGTGGCTTCTTTTTATGAAGAAAACACTGGAGCAATGAGAAAAATGATTCGGTATACATCAAAAGTGAATTTAGAGGAGGAATAATGCATGGCGATTGTAGGTTTACGTAATCTTGTATATGCACCATTATTAACAGATCCTAAAGATGGGAAAGCCACATATGGAGAGGTAAAACCCTTTGCTCCTGCCATTACGGCCGGAGTAGAAACTGCCCAGGAATCTGCCACACAATATGCAGATAATGGCCCTATTGCAGTTGTTACTCAAATCGGGGAAACAACATTGAGTTTAACAGTAGATGAAATTCCAATGGAAGTTTTGGCAGAAATTCTGGGGCAAGAATTGAAAAAAGGAGTCATTGCTTATAAACAAAGTGCTGTCGGTCCTTACCTCGCCCTTGGGTTTGCAGGTGATAAGTCAGACGGGAAAGAACGTGTTGTTTGGCTAACAAAAGGCCGATTCTCCATTCCTTCTGATGAATGGAATACTAAAACAGATTCACCAGAATTCCAAAACCAAGAAATTGAAGGAACATTCATCCGACGTGATTCTGATGAGGTATTTAAAATCGTTGGCGATACTGCTGTTGCTGAATTTGCACCTTATCGTACTACATTCTTTAATGAAGTATTCGACTTGGCAACATTAGATACTACACCTACTGTTTAACCATTTTGAAGCATCGCTTATAGCGGTGCTCTTTTTTTTGATATATAAGGAGGCGCGTTATGGAAATCACTTTATTTGTAGATGGACAAGAAAAAACATTCACCCAATCATTTGTATCAGCAAAATATTACCGGAAGTCATTAAAACTGCTTAAGGCCTTAGAAGATGGTAAAGCAGATCAAGAAGCTACCCTTACCGAACAGTTTGAACTTATTGTTGATATTTTTGAGAAACAATTTACAGCTGATCAATTAGAAAACGGCTTAGATGCCCGAAAAGTGGATGAGGTTCTTTGGGACATTATTCGAAAGGATATCTTAGGTTGGAAGCCTTATTCAAAAATGAAACAGGATATGGAACAGGCAGAAAACAGTTTTTTAGCAGAAGCCCTAGGGAGCCTAGGGAAAGACAAATAACCCAAATATATAAAGAGTTACTTGATACTTATGATCACCTTGTTCACAAAAAAGGGTGGCCGTTGAAGGATGTGGATGACATGGATATCCACTTTTACTATGAACTATTAAACCACTCTGCAGTAAAGATAACTACAAACGGAAATACCAAAGGAAAAAGAAATAGGTTGAAAGATCAAAAGGTGGTTCCTATTGACGCCGTATTCTAGGAGGTGGAAGTATGGCTGAAGAGATTGGCTCCATGATGGTTCGCGTCGGTCTGGATGGGGCGGATTTTGACAAAGGGCAAAAAAACCTTTTACAAAAAATGAATCTCGTGAAAAGTGAAATGAAAGCTTCCCAATCCCAGTTCGGCAAATATGGGAATTCACTTGATGCTTTAAAAAGCAAACAAGGCATATTGGGAAAGCAGTATGCACTACAAGGTCAACAGGTTCAAGCATTAAAGAAAAAGTATGAAGAATTGGCAAAGGCTCACGGTGCTGAAAGTGAAGCAGCTTTAAAAGCAGGATCTAACTTAAACCGAGCAACTGCTTATTATAATACTCTTGGTCGTAATTTAACTGAAACTTCCAAGAAAGTTGATACCCTGAACTCAAAATGGAACAAAGCAAGCCAAGGGATGTCCACTTTTTCAAAAAACATGGGCAGCACTGGAGATAGAATGGGTGAATTCGGTAGGACCATGGCTTTGTCCGTTACTGCTCCTGTCGCTGGATTGGCAGCTGCGGCCGTAAAAACAGGTATGACTTTTGATAAAGAAATGAGTAAAGTTCAAGCCGTTTCAGGATCTACAGGAGAGCAGTTGCAACAAATGCGCGAACAAGCTATTGAATTAGGCGCCAGTACCTCGAAATCAGCCTCCGAGGTTGCATCAGGTATGTTGGAGATGTCCAAAGCTGGTTATGATGCAAATCAGGTGATGGCAGCCATGCCAGGGATTATAGCCGCCAGTGAAGCATCCGGTTCCGATATGGCACAAACGGCAGAGGTCATGTCTTCAGCACTTAATATTTTTAGTCTGGAAGCAAATAAGGCATCTGATGTAGCTGATATTTTAGCGAAAACCGCAAACATCTCAGCAGCAGATATAACAGATATGCAATATGCCTTGAAATATGCTGGGCCTCCTGCGGCAGCACTAGGCGTCAGTTTTGAAGAGCTATCCGGATCTATCGGTATCATGACAAACGCTGGAATGAAAGGCGAACAAGCTGGAACGACTTTGCGGGCAGCCTTGCTTTCGTTGTTGAATCCATCAGAAGCAAATAGCAAAATGATGGATACAATGGGGATTGCCATAACAGATGCTGAGGGCAATTTTGTAGGACTTTCTAAACTTGTTGAAAACCTTTCAGATTCTATGGACGGTCAAACAGAAACACAAAAGGCCGCAACCCTTGCAAGCCTGGTTGGTACTGAGGCAGTTTCAGGAATGCTTTCACTCATGAAGGCTGGTCCTGAAGAAATCGATAAGATGACCCAATCACTTGAAAACTCAAGTGGTGCCTCTGCAGAAGCTGCCAAGATCATGAAGGATAATTTTGCGGGTGCTATGGGTGAATTGCTTGGGACAATGGAATCTATAGGCATCCAAGTTTCAGACGTTATGACACCAGCCATAAGGGACGTTACGGAATGGCTTGCTAATATGGGGGATAAATTCTCTAACTTGAGTCCGGAAGCTAAAAAGACTGTGATTATTCTCGGATTGGTTGCTGCCGGAATCGCGCCTATAACACTCGGTATGGCTGCCCTATTTAAATCCATAGGGATAGTATCTGGGGGATTAGCTGCAGGCATAGGATGGTTAGGGAAGTATCGTTCACAAGCAGTGCTTACTAGTGCCTCAGTAACTACAATGGGGAACTCGGCTGTTATCGCTTCCACTAAGATGAATACCGCAAATGGAACAATGGCAAAATCCACAAAAGGCATGAAGGGTCTCCAGGGTGGTGCTGCGGCTGCCGGTGGAGCTATGGCTATGTTTGGCGGTAAATGGGGAATAGTTGGGGGAATCTTGACAACCTTTCTTCCTCAAATAATTCAGGGTGGATCAAAGTTACTTGGATTTGGTAAAAATGCTGTAACCAGTGGTGGCAGTGTAGCAAGCATGGGCGGTAAGGTTTTTTCTGCAGCTAAAAACTTTAAAAATTTAAGCTCCATCTTAATGATTGCGAGAGGTGGTTTGGCAGCATTTGGCGGTCCAGTTGGACTAGCTGTTACTGGTGTAGCCTTGCTTGCTCAAGGTGGATATAAGTTATATAAACACCTTAAAGAAGAACAGATCCCTGCATTATCCGATTTTGGTAATAAGGTTTCTGATTCAACGACTCAGGCAGTTTTAGGATATAAAAAATTAAATGATGATGCAACGGTGCAATTAAACCTCTTAGCCTCATCAGGTGAAGCAGTATCTCAACAGATGGCTGATAAATTGGTTGGTACGTTCAGTAAAATGGGCGGGACTATTTCTGCCAGTTTAAAAAAGGATTTTGAAGACAGCACGACACATATCCAAGGTCTTTTTAAAGAAAGTAACATTCTTAGTGACAGCTATGAACAAGAATTACTTGGAAAAATGGAAACAAACAATCAAGAAAAGTTAGATAAACTTCAACAATATGAAGCAAGGGTTAAAGAAATAACCGATAGAGCAGTTCAACAAAAAAGGGAAACCTCTGAAGTTGAAAAAGCCGAAATAAATGCAATTAAACAACAAATGATGGACATGGCCGTTAAAACGTTGTCAGAAGGCGAAGTAGAGCAAATAGCAATCATGGATAGGTTAAAACGGGAATCAGGTAATATTTCTGCTTTAACGGCTGCAAAAACTGTAGCTGAAAGTAAGAAGGCTAAAGACGGATCAGTTAAAGAAGCAAATGAAAAGTTCAAAAAAATACAAGCTGCAGCTATTCGCGAACGAGATGAAACAGGTTCGATTTCAGCAGAAGAAGCAGATGCAATAATTAGGGAAGCAGATCGTCAACGTGATGAAGCTGTTAGCAAGGCTAATAGTATGCATAAAGGCGTGGTTAAAGCTTCCAAGGAGCAAGCAAAAGAACATATTGACGATGTGGATTGGGAAACAGGCAAGGTACTTACCGGTTGGGATAAGATGGTTGGCGGTATTAAGAAAGCTGTTGACTGGGTTAAGGGGATATTTGGTGGAGGGAAAACAAAAGAAACTCCATCATTAAGTTCTAATAAAAGTGTTGCAAAAAAACCAATTCCTATGATGGCAAAAGGGACCCCGAATGGTAGCCATCCTGGAGGGCCAGCTATTGTTTCTGAAAAGGGAAGAGAATTAATTCATGAGCCAGGAAAAGGAACGTATTTATCAGGAAGTAAGGGTGCTGAACTTAGAAATTTAGCTCCTGGAACCAGCGTGTTACCTAATCACCATACAGAAAAAGTTTTAAAACGCTATGGTATGCCTGGGTATGAAAATGGAACAGGCGATTATTTTGATTGGATGTTTAAAGGATCAAAGTATTTTCTTGGAAAAACATTTGAAAAGTTCAATTTAAAAGACTCGTTAATTCCTAGCTGGATGAATAAATTATCAGGCAACCCAATTAGCTCCATGATAAATATGGGATCGGATTGGGTTAAAGGATTAATAGATAAGTTTACATTAGGTGGCGGCGGCGGTGGCAGTAATAACCCTGTAGGGGCTGGCGTTGAAAGATGGCGTTCAACTGTCATTAAAGCTTTGGCAATGAACGGTTTACCTACAGCGAAGGCTTATCAAGATGCTTGGCTGCGTCAAATAAAGTCTGAATCAGGTGGTAATCCACATGCAATCCAGTCATCCGGAGTAAAAGATGTCAACTATTACTCTGGAAATTTGGCCCGTGGCCTCGTCCAGGTGATCCCGCCAACATTTTCCGCATTTTCATTCCCAGGTCATAAGCATTGGAAGAATGGTTTGGATAGCTTACTTGCTGGTATGAACTACGCTAAAAGTAGATACGGTTCAAACATGCTAGGAGTCATCGGGCATGGACATGGCTATGCAACAGGTGGAGTAATAGATGAACCTCAAGTGGCCGCATTAGGTGAAAATGGCTGGAAAGAATGGGTCCTAACTTCTGAGCCCAAACACCGGAAAAACAACATAGGTATGTGGGCGCAAGCTGGTCAGGCATTAGGTATGAATCCTGGTGGTATAGATTATGCGAAATTGGCCGAAACCATTGTTTCGAGTTTAGTTCAAAGGCCTGTAATCATAAATCCTGCACCTGTAAATGTTGATGGATTTGCATTTACAGAAATCACATTTCCTTATATAGATTCAAAATTAGTTTCTAACTACAGTAGATCTTTAACAATTAATGGGGTGAGAAAATGATAAATGTATATGATGCATTGGGGAATCTAATCGATATTTCTAAAATAGGATTACGATGCACCAGTTTTATACCTGAATCTCTCTCACCCCAATTCGTTGAAGAAAGCAGAGAAGGTGTGGACGGGTCTATACTTCTCGGAACCACAGCAGCAACCAGAAAACTCTATACAAAATTTCTCATCGAAGCTATTGACCACCTGGACTATCAACTTCTGAGAGATGAAATTTACAAGATTTATGATCCAAGAAAAGATCGGTTTATTGTAGATACACGTCAGCCAGGAAAAAGGTGGAGAGCACGAACTTCAAGTGCATTTAGACCAGAATATATAAATTTTTCAACCGGGCAATTTGACTTGGAGTTTTCTGTTGCTTTTCCGTATGCAGAATCCATTGGAACTTCATTGGATCCTTTTACTTTTGACTCTGAATTATGGCAAATGGGGCAAGGCTTACCAGCTGATATTGATTTATTTTATAAGCATTCAACCACAACATTTAGCATCTATAATGCGGGTGATATAGACTTAGATCCGCGATGGTTACCTTTAATCATTAGTTATAAGGGGGCCTCCACGAATTTAAAGATTAAGAACACAACAACCAATGTTGAATGGGCATATACAGGGACATCAAACGTTGGTGATTCTATAAATCTTGATGGTATTCGTTCCACTAAAAACGGTTTATCCATAACGAGAGCAACAAATAAAAAGCTCCTTACTTTGGCACCTGGCTGGAACAATTTCATATTAACTGGAACCAGCGGTAGCTTCGAAATCACATTCGACTTTCGCTTTTATTATTTATAAGGAGGATGAGACATGGGAAGATTTCCAGAATTGCAAACAAGTCTCTCCAGAGATTTTCGAAATTCATACAATGAAGGCATTAAAAAGGTGGATACGTCTTTAAACAAGGTAGAGGCTGATTCATCCAGTGCATTGGCAAAGGCTGTAACATCAGAAAATGTTTCAACCGAAGCAAAAAGCATTGCAAAAATTGCTGAAAACAAAGCTGATAGTGTACAAGAGCAATTTAACCAGGTTGTTATCGAAGGAGATTCTTCGGTTGAAGCAGCACAAATGAGGGTGGATACAGAGGGGGTTGCTCACCCCACAGCAAAGGCCAGGGTTGATTCTGATTACAACAAAGTTAACTTACATTTAGAGGAAAAAGCTAATCAATCGGAGGTACAAGATATATTAATAAGTGATTTAAATTTAGTGCGCAACTCGGATTTCGAAGCACTTCCCACCATTTATTCAAGAAGTTCGGTTTATAGCTTTTTGGCAGGTGTTACAGCACCTCAAAAAGATGGGGGAAAATCGCTGAAAATTGAAGCGTTAAATTATGAAGACTCTACGGATGTTAATAAAGATTTCGCGTTCATCCTTACAGAAAAAATGATGCCCAGGGAAAAGGTAAAAGTATCTTTTTGGGTGTACCCTTTAACATCTAATAAAACTATAAATATAAGAATGGCTTACACACCTAGTGTTCCCGTTAATCTAGGACCAGCTAATCAATGGAATCTAATTGAAATAGATTTAGATCTTGCCACTATGACACAAGGTAGCGACTATATGTACTTCAATTTCAATTCTTCGTTATCCATCTATATGTCTAGATTGAATGTGACAAACATTACTGAAGCCATTAAGCCTATTCCAATTAGTTTGAACAGAGTTAGTAAGCAATTGGAACAAAACCCAACTCGTGTACAAAACTCTAATGGTATCGTTGAAAGAATGATCGATATAGCACAGACCTATTGGGATAATGTTGGTTCTTTCGTTTATGGAAATCGGTATACAGCCTATGACCCTACAATGGATTTAGTTGGAGGGAAAAAGGAAATAGATTGTAGCTCCTTCGCTAATCTATTAATTCGGGGCGTACCTTATGAAAAGTCAAGGTATAATGGTAATTCTGAAAATGTGGGATCAAAACTATTCTTTCATGATATCGACCCCTATAAATATCGGTATGCGAACCAAATCGGAAAATATGCATATGAGAAAGGGTATTCATTTATACCGAATGAAGACTTCTCGAATGTTGAGCCGGGTGATATTCTTTTCTTCAGTTGGACAAATAAAGAGGGGAGTGGTGACCTTGCGGGAAGTATCCGCGACAATGCATTTATGAAGATAGACCATGTAGCAGCATACTTGCATAAGAAAAATGAATCCTTATGGGCAACCCTTCAATTCGATAATGGAATCAGTACCGTTTATTATGAGGCCAGCAATGAGTATATGAGCCAATGCGTTCTTGCTGCGCGTTTCCCCTTCGCCAATGTAGAAAGTATGTATACTGGCGAAAACATAATATTAGATGGGGATACAGTAAAGAATGTTACCAATGTAACTGCTGTTGGTACTTACAAGCTATCGAAACCATTAAAGAAAGGTCGTTATTACACTTTCTTCATTGAAGGGCAAGTCCTGACAGATAATTGTTATTTTGTACTTCAAGTAAACGGTAAAACCATTTATTCAGATAATGGGAAAATAGGGTCTTATAACGGTGTAACTGCATTGAGATTCCCTTATCTGTTAGATGATATCGTTGATACTGTGACCCTTATAATAGGAGCGCCTACAGGAACGACTTCATCTAGGAGCGCAAATGTTAATTGGTGTTCGTTATATGATGGGTATGTAAGAAATAAGAAACATTACAGCAGGAGTAACACGTCAGGTTTTGGAGTTACGTCAAACTCATTAGCTTCTAATCTTGACACCCTGACTATTTCTGGTCAATATTATTGGAGTTCTACTTCGACCTCTGCCCCATCTTCAAGTGGTGGCGGTACAATTATCCATTTAGTTGGTGCAAATAATGGGTGGATGACACAGATCGCAATGAAAGATACTACTGCCGTTACATGGGTAAGAAATAAAAGTAATGGCGTTTGGAGTCAGTGGTATCCCCTTGCAAGTATAATTCAAGGTACTTCTTTACCTTCTACAACTCCCGTTTTCATAGGGCAGGTATATATTGATACAGTGAATAAAGTTTCTTATATGGCAGTCGGTACATCAAACGCAAATGACTGGAAACAAATTACTTAACAGGTATTATTTTTTCAACTCCTTGCTAACCTTATACTAATAAAGTAAAATTATGCTAAAAGCTCAAGCAAGGAGTTCTCACTGTGGAAACTGAATCAAATAAGGCCTTAATTTCTATTATTATTCCAATCTATAACGCTGAAAAATACCTTTCCAAATGTTTAATTAGTATTACAAGTCAAACTTACAAAAACTTAGAAATCATTCTAATCAATGATGGCTCAACAGATCAAAGTGGATTTATTAGCGATCAATTTTCCGAAAAAGATAATCGAATTACCGTTATCCATAAAGAAAATGGTGGCGTTTCTTCGGCTAGAAATTTAGGGTTAAAAACGGCTAGAGGAAAATATATCGGCTTTGTTGATCCTGATGATTGGGTGGACCTAAAAATGTTCGAAAGTCTGTACAAGTTAATTAATGAAAATCAATCGGATATCGCAGCTTGTGGTTATTTAAGGGAGAATCCGGATGGTGTAGTCATAAATAAAATAACTGAACCAAATGTTTTTTCCTACAATCAGGCAGAAGCATTGGACGCTATCTTAAGTGAAGATGGCTTTAAGGGTTTTACTTGCAACAAGCTCTTTTCTGCAGATATACTACAAAATATTGTTTTTGATGAAGATATACATTTTTGTGAAGATTTATTGTTTTGCTGTCAAGCAATCTCAAACTCTAACAAGATCGTTTATAATTCTACTCCCCATTATCACTATATCATTCACGACAATAATGCATCTCAATCACAGTTCAGCCTAAAAAAGTTAACTGCTTTAGATGCCTTAACAAGGATTGTTAATTTGTTAAGTGATAAAGAAGGTATCCAGTTAGAAAAATTCAAAAACTACTTCATGCACATGAACATCAGTTTGTTGATGAACGGTATACAAGAGAATAAGTGCGAAAGTAATATTCGGAAACGGTTAAAGAAAAATTTATATCAGTATAAATTGAATGAGTTGACTGGGAAGTTTGTAAAAATCTCTTGTGCTATATCTCGCATTAACATCAACTTGTTTTACAGGGTATGGAAATTCGCAAAATGAATGTTGTGTGCTGGAACAAAACGTGAAGTAATGAGAATTAAATAGCAATATTCCAAGTCGTCCTAAAAGGCGGCTTTTTAGTTTTGCATAAGGAAGCGAGGCGAAAATATGTTCCTTACAGTTACAGATCTAACAGGTATCACGGAACCTCTTTATGATGTGAAAACCCCAAAAAGGATTGAGGAAGTTAATGGAGATTATTCTCTGTCCTTACTCATTTTTAATTCTGAGAGGAATGCTCATGCTTATCCTTTAGTCAAAGAAGAAAGCCTAATTGAACATAAAGGCGTTGAGTATCGAATAAAAAATGTTAACGAGCAGAACATTGGATCTCGTAGCATGAAGACCATTACTGCTCAACATACGATGTTTGATTTAATCGATCACTTTGTGTACGAGACCTTAACTGGTACCAGGACTCTTAAAGAAGCACTTGATTTTATTTTTAAAGGAACTGGTTACACTTTCTCCATTACTGATATTTTTCCAAGTGAAGATGTGGGTGAAGACTTTGGTAATGACAACGGCGTATCCTTGCTACAAAAGGCTTTGGAAATATTTCAAGCTGAATATGATATAAGTGGTACGCATTTCACTTTTGCTGAACAAATTGGTAATAAAACAGATACCCAGTTTCGATATAAGCA
The DNA here is from genome assembly GCF_018613455.1 of Bacillus sp. ISL-78. NCBI lineage: Bacteria > Bacillati > Bacillota > Bacilli > Caryophanales > Bacillaceae > Bacillus > Bacillus sp. ISL-78. The sequence goes on along the minus strand of NZ_JAGGQC010000002.1, from coordinate 217,286 downwards.
CAATATAAAAGCAATCAATAAAAGTACAGATTCAAACGGAATTTCCACTTATATAAAAGGATACGGAAAGCTAAAAGAAGAAAAAGATGTGCTTAGTGGAAATTCTATCCCTTATGCCAGTAGGTCTGGAACATATTATACAGACCCAGGGCTAAATCAACTAGCAACAGAAAAAGTTGGTGCTAATTTTAAGTTTTCCTTTGTAGGTACTGGGTTCAACTTCAAAACAATTGTCACTTTCTTAGGTGGCGTGTGGGAGTTTACAATTGATGGTTCTCAAAGCGTTAAAATTTCCACTTATCAAGATGTTGTCTCCAAAGATAAAACAATCGAAATCATAAGAGGGTTAGAAAACAAGTCTCATAGTGTAGTGGCAACATTTAAAGGTAAGGACGCTAAAAACCCTTATACGAAACTTAAATCAGACCCTGCGCCAATTGTATATCTTAAAAGTGGTAATATAATTGGTCTTTATCGTGAATTAGTAGGGGATGAGCAATATACAGTCACAGCTGAATATGTAAGTCCTAATGCATCAAAATTCCCTAATCCTTTTTCTGAAGATGGTTATAAACATGCAGATCCTGTTTACGATGAAAGAATTACTAATAAAACAACCTTATTAAACAAATTAAAAAAATCAATCCAAGATGAACCGGAGGTATCTATAACCGTTGACTTTGTGGACCTTCGAAATGCTGGTTATCCATATCAACATCCGAATAAGGGGGATGAAATTCTTCTTATTTATGAACCTATGAATTTAGATATAAATGTTCGAATTATGAGGATTGAAGAAGAAGAGGATGCAAAAGGAAATATTATAAATTGCGCCGTTACCCTTGCTAACTTTGGAAAATCAGCTTCAAGTGTTATGACCAGTTTTAGTCAAACTTCAAAAAGGATCTCCAGAATCTTAACTGATGATGATAAGCTTAAATATGATTTTCTCGATGAAGCTGTTAAGAGAGCAACTGCAGCCTTGCAAAGCGCACAGACAGAACTTGAATTTAACAATGGCCTCATTGCTAGGGAAAAGACAAATCCCAATGAATTAGTCCTTTTTAATAGCCAAGGAATTGGAATCAGTACAGATGGCGGCCAAACTTTCAGAACAGCAATGACAGCTGAGGGAATCGTCGCAGATGCAATTACCACAGGGACATTACGCGCAATCATCATCGAAGGTGTAGAGATATATGGTTCAATGTTTGAAACATCGGATAACAGTGATGATTTTATCCGTATAGAAAAAAACCAGCTTCGGTCTCATGGCCGTTATACAAGAACTTGGGATGGTGTGGAAGAAACAGCATTATTGAATCTTGGTATTAGGAACGGTCAGATGTGGGTCTCTAATGAGGAGACAGGCTATAACCTATATTTCACAGAGCGTGGATTAAGTACAACAATGGCAGGGGCTACTGAAGGTCTTTCTTCAGGAACCTTAGAGTTCCATTCACAAAGATTCAACCAAACTTCACGTGGTGTAACGCTTCATAGCACTTATGGTGCTGTTTCATTATTATCAGAATACAGCACCATTTTCACACGTTCTCGTTTAACAAATAATATCGAATCAGAAGAGTATTCAGTTTACATCAGACCTTATCTAAATACACGTGCAGGAATTAACGAATTTAGGTTTTTCGTTAAAGATAATCCGTCCGGTTATGATACGGATGGTGTCCTGGGGTATGGCAACTATAGTGGAGAAAGTAATCTTGGTTCAGGTATTCGTTTTGATAAAGACGCAGCTATTATTTACGCCACTAACATCAATGGCGATATGGGTAGTGGTGTTTTTAGTGCCTCAGAATTTCGAAATAGCTCTAGTATCATTTATAAAACCAATATTGAAGATTTGAATGTTAGTGGATTGAATATCATTAATAATTTGGAATTAAAACAATATGTACTCCAATCAGATGTAGACCACGGGATCTATAACAATTGGCAAGTGGGTGTGATCAGTGAACTTAGTCCAGAGGTAGCAACTTCAGATGGCCTTTCCGTAAATATGTATAAATTGCTAAGTTATGCAGTTAAGGCTATACAGGAACTATCTATAAAAGTTGATGTTCAACAGCAACAAATAACGGATTACGAAGTTTTATTATTACAATTAGACAGGAATCAAGAGCAAAAAATAATCAGTCTTGAGGAAATAATAAGCGAATTAAAAGACCGAGTTTTACATTTAGAACAAGCCGCATAGGAGCGTGATAGTATGGAAGAGAAAAAAGAATTAACAAAAGAGGAATTGGAACAAAGAGTTCAACAATTAGAGTATGAGTTGAAAAAATCAATAAAAATTGCAAAGAAATTGACAGATAAAATTGCAAAAAAAGAACACGAAAATGCCATTTTATTAGTGCAATTTGAAGAGGTTGCTGAAGGTTTTGCTGCATTGCAAGAAATTCAAAAAAACACTCAAAACACTACAGCCTAATTAAAGGGCTTTTTTTATTGCCATGAAAGTGGGTGCAAGATGCTTAAAGAGTTTTCAATAGTTGTTGACGCATTAGAGGCTGTTAAAAACCCAGTATTTAACGTGAATGCAAATGATCTAAATACATTAAAATTGTCCATAATCATTAATAAAGGTGGCATTCCTGTTGATTTAACTGAGGCAACTTCGGTTCGACTAGCTGTTAAAAAACCTGATTTAAAAACCGTTTTTCAAGAGGGTCTAATCACTGATGCTTTAACTGGTAAATGTACGTTTATATTAGATTCACAAGCTTATATTGTATCAGGTAGTCATGAAGCAGAAGTAATGGTTTATGCAGGAAGTGATAAGGTAACTGTTACGAATAAGTTTAAGTACTTCACCCAAAAAGGCATTTTAAGTGGTGAATCATTACAAAGTACAAATGAGTGGCCAGTGCTTAGTAAAGCACTGGAAACTGGTGAATTACTCAAAGATATCGATATTAATAAGTTAGCAGAAATTGCAAAGATTATTGAAAATGGCGGTGCAGGCAGTCCTGGTTTTAATGTAAGAGACATAATTAGTGGCGAAAACTTTACTGTGGATGGTGGCTCAACACTACCACCTAATGCCGCGCCAACATTAACGAGCTCATTCGTTCCGGTTACTATAGATGACAAAACTACACTTACAATTCCTTTTACAATAACGGACGATAAAAGCACCTCATTGACCTTAACAGAAACGGTAGACGGTGTTTCCACTACCAAAATAGTTAATTTAGGTTCTAATACATGGACCGTTGGATTGTTAGCAGCTGGAACCCATACGTTATCTTTAAAAGTTTCAGATAACGAAGGTTTGGAAAGCAATGTTTTAATGTTTTCAATTACTGTAACCGCACAAATAAGCAATATTTCAGTGATAGGAGTCACATTAAACCAAAATAATTTAACTATCACTAAAGGGAACACTTCACAATTAACAGCAACAGTTTTACCTTCTAACGCTACGAATAAAACCGTAACATGGAACAGCTCAAATACAACTATAGCAACAGTTAACAGCAGTGGATTAGTTACAGCGATTGCCGCAGGCAGTGCTGTTATAACAGCCACAACGACGGACGGTGGATTTGTTGCGAATTGCAATTTAACGGTTAAAGAAGCAGTGGTAACACCTCCACCGCAAACAGAAGCTCCAATTTATGAAGAAGGCGGTTATTTGAACATACCTTTAAATACTCATGTTTGGTCGGGTGTAAGTGGTTATGCAGACACCGAATATATTGGGGTTGCTGGCGGTATTTTAAGTGCTTTATTTGACCGCACAACCACAGGCGGAAATCCAATAATAGTTGAAGGCTATCCATATGTTCCTTTTGTGGTAAATATGCCTACAGCGACATATCCTTACGAAGCTAGTACGATAGCAAGTTCTGGATCACAATTAGGAAAACCGATTTTAAAGGTTTCCACTACACACGGGACGACAGCGACGCTTATAGCAGATTATTTAAAAAATGCAGGAAAAAGAATGAAACTAAAATTGGCAACAGGATTTAAAATACTTTCTATCACCCCTAACGTTTCCAATGTAACGACAAGAACATCAGGAGTCACGGCAGATTTTGAATATGTAAAGTTCACTTTAGGCGGTAGTATTGGGGATTATGTTCCACCAACAACGCAAGATACTTTTTATTCTTCGATTGGCAAGGTTATTGCAGCTAATGATTATGTGTTCAGTCGTACTTTTGCTAACATTCGCGTTAATGCAGACGGAACAGTCGAAATGTTATTACCTAAAGGGACATTGTCTAGTCTTGATGTGGCAGGCGTGAGTGCTTATTTAACAAGTGCAAATTTAAAAATATATTATGTGTAAGGGGAGCTGTTAAGTGGAAGCACAAATAAAGGTGCTTGACGGGTTTTTCCCTGTAACGGTTGCTGAAGCTGTTTATGTAGCACCGGACAAAACATTAAAACAAGCCATTGAGGATGGTAGCATGGGTGGCAATGGCAATGGACCTTATACGTTACCAATTGCATCAGCAACAACTTTAGGTGGTATTAAAATAGGGACAGGGTTATACATTGACAACAACGGTGTTTTAAACGTAACGGGTGGCGGCGGTGAGAGTGTCGCTGTTAGTGGAAGGGGTCACGCTATCTTTTCATTGCGGGGCGGCGTTATCAACGTAAGGAAAGACACGAACACTACAAAAGTTTATTTTACCTTCCCTACTTTAGATACAAATAGGTATAGGAGGTTGTTTGTTTGGAAGCCATCAGGGACAGGGAACGTCTATATAGATTTACAGGACGGTACATTAGAAGAAGGTGACGCTTTAATCTATAACCTTACAAATAACACAGTATCAATTAAAAATGCAGGTTGGGGTGCGGTTGCGGTTTCTCAAAATGAATATTTACTTTTATATAATAATCTAGGCATTTTAGGCGGGTTATTAAGTAAATATTGCTTGTACGGCGGGGATTCTTTAGGTGTACCGGTAAAGGACATTGAGGGAGAATTAATATCTAACACCGGATCCACTCAAGGGATATTTATTGTAGGGGATATTATTTATAAGTGTAACCATTCTAACGATGAACACACGGACTTTGTAAATATAACCGCCGTTTCAAAACCGAATCCTAACACTATTATAAAAACAATTACGCACAATCTAGGGCATATGAACGCTCCTGATTACAGTGCAGTTAAAGATTCTTTGATTGTAGGAAATGGTTCAAAAAGCTTTACATTATTACCGAAAGGATGGATACTTCCCAATTTTTCCGCCTTGTTATCTGGGACTACGATTGATTTTAATACGGTCGATAAAATCGAATTAGACTTCAGTCAATTGATCGAGGAATGGAAGGGACAGTTATGTTGGGGTTATAGTTCCAGTGATATCATCTATTTGTTCACCAATGATAACCGAATCTTGAGGAAGATTCTTTTAGGTAAAGGGACGAATAATCTAGGGAGTGGAACCTATATAGATGGATCTGCAGCAACTAGATATAATGGAAGCTATACAATTTTAAATACCTGGTACTCCAGGACTGTCGATACATTAGGCGGTATGTTTTTTCATGAAGGGTACATTTATACAGGGGTTAAGGGAGCAAACAACATTAGAAAGTGCATCCCTTTAAACAATGGGTATTTCGACAGCGAATACAGACCTATTGTAAATGCTACTGGAGATATGCAGGGCGTTTCCATATCTGATGGGCAAGTCTTTGCTTTCACGGATTACAAGGGGTATAAATTCAGTTTGGGGAAACTTTGAATGGATCTGGTTTTTTTATTTATAGAAAGGTAATAACCCCTTATTCGTTGAATAAATGAATGTAGAAAGGGGTTATTCAAGTTATGTCGAAACTAAAAAGTTGCTTATCATTAATTATCTGGAATTTATTTGTAAATACTTTAGGGAAATCTATATTGGTGCCTCAAAATCTACGATATATGCTTTATAAAATGGCGGGGATGAAGACATCTTCTTCAAATATACGATCTGGTTGCACTTTCCGTGGAAAAAGCCTTGTAATCGAAAAGGATGTTTTTCTTAACCACAATGTATTTATCGATAGTTGGGAAAAGGTTACGATTAAGGAAAATGCAGCGATCGCCTTTGATGTTTTAATTTGCACATCAGGCCATAAGATTGGAGAATCATTTAAAAGGGCTGGAGTTTCTGATAGGAAACCAATAGTAATCGGGAAAGGGTGTTGGGTAGGGGCAAGGTCAACTATTCTCCCTGGGGTCATATTAGGGGATGGATGTGTTATTGCTGCAGGGTCAGTGGTAACTAAAGACTGTAAACCAAACACTCTTTACGCAGGTGTTCCAGCAAAAGAGATAAGATCATTAGAAGATGATAAACCCTCCCTTCATGCTTTATAGAATTTAAATACTTAAACTAAATAGATATACAAACCAGGTCGTCCAAAACGGGCGGCTTTTTATTATGTATATACATCCTAGACATACAGAGATAGAGAGAATTTTTATGTTAAAGGGGGTTATGAACATTGGAGGAGATGGACATGCCACAAAGGTTAGAAAACCATGAGCAACGTATATCACAACTAGAAACCAATTATGGTGAGGTCATCAAGGAAATATCAGTTATAAAACAGGGTCAGGACCAGATTGAAAAAACCGTTTTGCAAACCTCGAATTCTCAAAAAGATATATTAGTTTCACAAAATCAAACAATGTTGCAGCATTTACTTACCATTAACCAGAAGCAAGAAGAAGTAAAAGGACAGGTGCAATTAACAAAAATCGCAGCAGAAAAGGACGTCACAGTAGCGAAGATGTCTAGTCAAGAAAAGATCCTCGTAGCTTTACTTTCAGCTCCAGGGCTATTGTTAGCAGCGTTTGAATATATACCAAAAATCATAAGTTCATTTGGAGGTTGATCATATGGATAACGAAGTAATGCAACAAGTATTAATATTTACAACTATATTTGCACCAATCGTAGCAGCAATGGTTCAGGTGGTTAAAAAGACAGTTACTTTGCCGAATAATGCACTTCCCATTTTAAGCCTGGTAATCGGGTTAGGTGTGGGTTCTGTTGCCTTTCCCTTCACAGATATGGATATCGTATTAAGGTTATGGGCCGGGGCATTCGCTGGTCTGAGTGGAACTGGCCTTTATGAGTTAGTTGTAAAAAGAGAAGGAAATTCAAAATAAGCTGCCCATCGGGGTGGCTTTTTATTTTAAATTAAAAGGAGACGATGAAAAATGAACTTTATTAAACTCCCTCAATTAGTCGATATGAAAGGCAAATTAGAATCAAAAGGGACTTATTCAAAGCGTACGAAAACAATCACTCATCGTGTATGGCATCATTCATTAACAAAAAAGAATTTGGGTGGATCTGATGCTGCAAGCTTTGCCAAGTATCATGTAATTACGCTGGGGTGGCCTGGATGTGGCTATACGTTTGTAATTGAGCCGAAGAATATAATTAATACTCCAAATGGAAAAAGGGCAAGGATTGTTTATGCAAATGATATTAACCAAAGGACTTACCATGTTGGAAACAGCAATCAGTTCTCCCTTGGTATCTGTGTTGCTGGTGATTATCGTTATGACACTATGGATGATGCTACTCTTGCGAGTATTGCAGAGCTTCACGCTGCCCTTGTTAAAGATGGGATAGGGAAATATGATAAAGCCCATAATGAAATGCCAGGTTATAGCTGGAAAGCCTGCTGTCAGTATAACTACAGAGATGCTTTTGACTGGAAAGGTTCAAAAACCCCATCCAAACCAGCGCCGGCTCCTGATGTTTATACAATCCAAGAAGGCGATACTTTATGGAGCATTGCACATAAGGATGGCGCAGGTGGCGTACAAGTTGAAGATTTAATTAAAGCAAATCCTGGCATAGATCCAACTAAATTAAAAATCGGTCAGAAAATCAATTTCGGAAATGCTAAAGAGGTTATTTCACAACCTGAAAAGGCCAAAAAACCTAATGTAGAAGTGGAAGTTACACCAAAACCTATTGTTCCTTATCCTGGAATCGTATTAAAAGAAGGCGCAAAAGGGATGAAAGCAATTGATATCAAACGGGTCCAACGTGCCTCTGGCATGCCTGAAAAAGATGTTGATGGTAAGTATGGACCTAAAACAACAAAAGCCGTAAAGGCCTATCAGAAGCGACAAGGGTTAAGTCAAGATGGACGAGTAGGACCTAACACTTGGAATCGGATGTTTTAAAGCGAAAGTATATTTCCTTCTTCTTAATTGGGGAAGGAATTTTTTTTTGCCTTTTATAAGAACAATTGTTCGTATATAATAAATGAAAAGGAGGGATTCTTCTGATGATAATTCGTGATAGAGGGCTCGTTAAATGGCAAGCAGCATTAATTATGCCAGAACATAAATCTTTACATAAAAGAATAGGTGAGGTTGATTATTTCTTGAATAAGAAACCTGTCCTTGATGAATACCAGGTTGAAGAATTTGAAAACAATATTCATTATGCAATGGAATATCATTTACCGATAAGTTTTAGATTACATAACGAGGGAAATCCACAAGGATTGCATGGTTATTGTGTGTACATTCATCCTGTCACGAAAGAGTTACGTATTCAGAAAGAAGATAGTTCCTTTGAGTATATTCAGTTTGATGAGATTATTGGAATAACTGTTGAGGATTAAAAAAAGCCCTTCTCTTATGAGAGGGCTTTATGTTTGTTTCTAAAAATAATAGTTCATATGTTTCTTAAAGATTATTTATAAAATAAGTTAAACAATTAAAAAGTATAGTCGATATTTCTTATATAACATCAAGGAGGATGACAGGAATGGGTTTAGTTGTTACAAGGAAAATGGAACAATCACTGGTTATCATCAATGAAGAAACCAATGAAAAGATAGAAATAACGCTTTTTAGACATGAATTAAAAGGTGATATTCGAATGAAGATAGATGCACCGAAGAAATACAATATTCTTCGTGAAGAGGTAATACCTGAATAATTCCTATCATGGCCACATGGATGAGGCCACCTATAAAAAAACACGGAGGTAACAAAATGATTATCAATCACAATATCACAGCTTTAAACACACATCGCCAATTATCAAGTGCATCTAATGCACAATCTAAATCAATGGAGAAATTGGCATCAGGTATGCGCATCAACAAAGCTGGTGATGATGCAGCTGGATTAGCAATCTCTGAAAAAATGCGTGGGCAAATTCGTGGGCTTGATCAAGCTTCTCGTAATTCACAAGACGGTATCTCTATGATACAAACGGCTGAAGGGGCTTTAAATGAAACTCACGATATTCTTCAACGTATGCGTGAACTAGCAGTTCAGTCTTCAAATGATACTAATAACGATAAAGATAGAGCAGAAATCCAAAAAGAAATTAGTCAATTAACAGAAGAAATTGATCGTATTTCAAACACTACTGAGTTCAATACTAAAAAACTATTAGATGGCTCTCTAGGAAAAGATCGTGTGGCTACTGCAGGTGTTAGTGAAGGTCAAGCAAACTTAAAATCAAGCACTGCAAACGTTTCAGGTGTAACTGGAGTACTAACAAATGATAAAGTTGGAACTCATGAGATTTCATTTAGCACAGGAGTTGCTGGAGAAGTTAAAGGTAAAACTGGATTAAAAGGCGACGAAACGTTAGCATCATTAGGTATTACTGATATTGCTGGCTTGGCTGTAGGTGACTTAGCTGGTGAAACAACACTTACTGGCTTAGACTTGAATAGTACGGTTGCTGATCTAATGAATGCAATTAGTACTCAAACAAACGCTACAGCAGAATTAGTGGATGGACAGTTAACCGTTTATAGTGATGCAGCTAGTGCAACTCAACTGAATATTAAACAAACAACTTCTAGTGCAACAAATGCTGTTGCTGTATTATTTAATAATGGGACAGCAGCTGCAGCAAAAGCTAGTACAAATGCTAGTGCAACTAAATTAACTATACATGATAAATTTACTGATGCATCTGGAAATGTAACAACTTCTACTAATAGAACTGGAGCGGACGGTACAGGAAACATAACTTACAATGGTTTAACTATTGTAAAAGGAACAGGAAATATTGGCGCTGCTGATAAGTTTACAGTAGAAGGACTTGAAGCTGAAAATGCTAAAGGTGCTCGTACTGACGGTTCTGCTACTTTACAAATTGGTGCAAATGAAAACCAATCTATTAAAATTGACATTGAAGATATGTCTTCTAAAGCATTGGGTCTAAATGTAAATGGTTCAGTTATTAGTGTGAAAACAGCAACAGAAGCTTCTCGTGCTGTTACAAAGATAAACAATGCTATTGAAACAGTTTCTGCGGAACGTTCAAAAATGGGTGCTGTTCAAAACCGTTTAGAACACACAATCAATAACTTAGGAACATCCTCTGAAAACCTAACTGCTGCGGAATCTCGTATCCGTGACGTAGATATGGCGAAAGAAATGATGAACCAAACTAAGAATTCTATTCTTTCTCAAGCAGCACAAGCAATGCTGGCTCAAGCTAACCAACAGCCACAAGGTGTTCTTCAGTTATTACGTTAATAATAAAGAAAGGGATCTTCTTTTGAAGGTCCTTTTTTATTAATATAGAACATGGTAAAAGCCCTTACTCAGTGAGTAGGGGTTTATTTTTTGAATTGGATTTACCCATTATGGTGTTTTTTGTTTGGGATGGAAAATACTACTTGAATTAATAGTTAATTTGGTCGATAATAAAAATTGGTAAAAAAGTACTATATGAAATCGGGGGATATATCATGAAAAAAACATTTGTATCATTAGCAGCAACCGCATTGCTGTTAATTAGTTTCACTTTTGTTCCGCAAACAACAAAAGCCGCTCCTTCTACGGCTACACTTCAGAAACAAGTGGATGATTTGAAGAAACAAGTAAATACAAAGGATAAAGAAATTAAATCTTTAAAGGGTCAAATCACAACAAAGAATGGAGAAATAGCTTCATTAAAAAAGAACGCAGCAACACCGATAAATGCAAAACTTACTTACCAAAATCAATCGAAAACTAATTCACTTCTCACATATAAGGGAAAAACATACGCCCAATTGGATACAGTAGGAGGTCTTCTTAGATTAGGGGTCTCTTATGTAAAAAAAGACAATACGTGGTACATGGGAGAGAATAGTAACGGCGTGTATATGTCTGATATCTTATCTACATATGTTGGTGGGTCAGCAACTATTGATTCAAATACCACGATGGCTGGGGTGGCCTATAAAAAAGGCCAAGAATATGATATTTTCTCCGATACTTATAAATACGCTTATAATTTACAGGGGAAATACACCACGATTAAAGGACTTCTTGGATATAATGATGATTCAATCGATGATGATGATTTTACCGGGACTGTATCTTTTTATGGGGATGGGAAGTTCATTAAGTCCTATACGATGAAAACAAGGGATCTGCCAACTTCCGTAACTCTCTCCGTAAAAGGAGTGAAAAAACTGGAGGTTAAAACCTCTTTAAAGTCTATAGCTGGTTACGAGTATGGAAGTGTGAAATTTGCTAATGCCAAAATTTATTAATTCGAATAGTTAAATGAGATACAAAAAAGCTGGCTTATAAGATTAGCCAGCTTTTTTAGTAGGTAAATCAACTTGCAATGGTAAATGAGGATAAGGTTAATTAAGTCTAACCTTCTTAACTAACTCCGTAATATCAATATCTTCGTTATAAACAACTTGATCTATTCGGAAATCCTCACTAGCTGCGTAGCTACTTTTAATTTGTTGAATCCATTCATATGCAGCAATGGCTGCATTCCAGTCTGGATCTTTCTTATAATCTGAATTAGGAACAGGAAAGCTTCCACTCTGTAAAAATTTCGTTCCTTTTGAATGTAAGTAAACTTTGATATTAATGTACATCAATTGGATTCCCTTTCACAATCATCCTTACCAGAGTCTATGCATTCTGAAAAATTTTCAGTCCACTGTTTTTGTTCTCCACTGCTCATTTTCGACCATTCATATTGATCAACAAAACCATCACTATTCAGATCATTTGATTTAGTTTGTTTTTGTTGAGATTCCTGGGGTTTCTGTTGTGCTTGTTGTTGTACTGCCAATTGGGCCTGTCGTTTTTTTTCTGCGATCCTCTCACGTTCTTTTCTTTCAGCCTCTTCTTTTGCTTTCTTTTCCGCAATGATTCGTTCTTCTTCTTTTATTTTCTGTGCTTTAATAATTTCCTTTTTTTTAATTTCTTCTTCTTCGTATTTAATGTCTTCAATTACCGTTTCCAGCTTATCGAGTCTATTGTCTTTTCCAATAGTGGTGACTTTTCCATGATTACATCCACTTAATAAAGATATTGCTAGGACAATAGGGAATAGAATACTTCTCAATTCTCATCCTCCTTATATAAATCATCGACCTTCACATCTAATAATTTAGCTAATTTAAACGCCTTATCAATTGTAGGATAGTTTCTCATATTTATCCAATTCGAAATTTGTTGTGATGAAACACCTATTTTATCAGCTACGTATTTACTCTTTAACCCTTTTTCTTTAATAATTTCTCCTATTAAGCATTTCATCTTATCACCCTATAAAGGTATTCTCCTTGTGATATGGATATCCCTCTATAAGAAAAGCTGTAAAAAAATATAAGTTTATTTATACAGACAAGCAATATTTTAGGCTTATGACCATACATTGCACTATACAAAGAAGAGGAGAGTGAACAACATGGATCCATTCACATTCGGAATTGTTGCTGTTGGTGCTACTGGTGCTTCATTAATTGGTATTTCATTATTAGATGGTGCTGGCTTCCAAATAAATGATACGGCATTACTTTTATTCATGGAAATAGCTAAGTACGGAGGGATACTATTTCTCCTAAGAGAACTTAGTAAACTATTCTTGTGAAAACAATCCTTTCTGAATGGAAACAGACAGAAAGGAGATATGTGAAGTATATCTGTTTCATCTTGAAAGAAGTAAAAAGAACAAGCTACAACTCAACTACCACCTAACATTGTATAGTTCAATGAAGGATACACCTTATGTATTATGCAATGAAGTTTTCTTTCTATAATTCACTGAAGGAGTGATTGTATGTTTTTTCATAAGAATTCAAAGAAAGCTTTTAAACCATTACAGGACTTCCTGTCCGAATGGACCAACGATCCAGAGGATACTGAAGAAACTTTAAGCCAGTACATGTACATGTTTCATGATGAAGAAAAAACGTATTACAAGCACTTTGGAAACCGTGAATACTTCAACGTTTGTAATGACGGTACAACAGAAGGAGAAATTGAAGATTGGAGGAATTGGAATGATTGAATGGCTAGCAATACCAGCAATGGCTTTTGGCGCTGCTCTACTCCCAAAGAAAAGTTTAACTGATCAGAAAAAAATACAAATGATTTTTGAAAACAGAAAAGTTGGTATCAATAAAGGAGCAACGTTTCTATACCCTAAATTAATCCGCAAATACAACCACTCTACTTACACCACTTATATCTACTCCTTGCCTTTAGGCGTACCTTCAGAAGCTTTTGAATCTTTTATCCCTGTATTGAAAGATGGATTAAATAAAGATATAGAAATTGAATTTGATGAGGTGTTAAGAATCAATGTGTTTGAGCAGGGGCTGCCGAGCAGTTGGAAATATGATGAGGATCTGTTAAGACCTGATACATGGGAAATTCCAATAGGCAAGAACCACAAAGGCACTTTATATCACGACTTTGAAAAATACCCTCACATGCTTGTAGGAGGAGTTACACGTTTCGGAAAAACCGTTTTAATCAAAGAGACTTTTTACACTTTGCTTATGAACCAGATTAAAGATGTGGAGTTTTATTTCCTGGATTTAAAAGGCGGTTTAGAGTTTGGGAAATATCAAGGATTGCCACAAGTTAAATCAGTCGCGAGCGATGTGTTCGAAGCAGCTGAAGTATTGTCTGAAATTGTGGATGATCTAAAGAAACGTGAGAAGTACTTTAGGGAAAAGGGCTATACGAACATTGTGGATACGCCTATAAAAAAAAGAACATTTGTCATAGTGGATGAAGGGGCTGAATTATCACCAAATATTATTGCTGGCGAAGGTAAGAAATACGCAAAGTTCTGTCAGGCTGCTTTATCTGAGATATCCCGCATAGGTGGAGGTTTAGGGCTTCGGCTCATTTATTGCACTCAGTATCCCACTAAAGAAGCTGTCCCAATGCAAGTGAAAATGAACATTGTAACTAGGATCTCATTTATTGCTGCTGCCCAAATTGCGAGCATGGTTATTTTAGACGAAAAAGGGGCGGAAGACTTACCGAGCATTCCAGGGCGTGCCATCTATAAAATTGAGAAAAACAGAATCGTGCAAGTTCCATATATAGATGATAAATATATGTTCGAAAAAATGGAGGAAAGAGAAAATGACATCATTCAAGCAGCAACGTATCGAAAGCCTGTTAATGACAATAGACCGGCTGAGTATGGCGAAGATAAGACACCTCCAGCAAATACATGATTTAAAAAGCTACCGGAATGCTTGCAGAGTAATAAAACAGTTGGATCCATTCATTCATGAAACTTTCTTCGATAAAGAAAAGGTCGTTTATTTAAATAAAGCCGGGAGACAATTGATTGGATCAACTAAAGAAGTGAAAAGAAACTCACTCATGGAGCATACTCTTTTGCGCAATGAGGCATATTTATACTTTAATTGTCCGATAGATTGGAAGACGGAGCATAGGATTGAATCTAAAGAGGCTGTCCCTACATTCGGTATTCAATTCATGGGCCTTTCACCGGCCAAAAAGAGAATAATAAGCGACGCGTCATTTAATCGAAATGGATATATGCATTTGATAGAGATAGACAATACAAGGAGTATGATTGATAACCGAAAAAAAATTGATGCCTATGCAGAAGTGCTGCAGGACCTAAGAAAAAGCACGGCACCTATCCTTTACATCTTCACAACTAATCTAGAGAGAAAAGGAAAATTCGATTTTTGGTTGAAAGAAAAGAATATCCACGGCCAAGTAAAAACCTTTTCTGAAATTAACACATCATGATTATCTAGAAAAGACCATCAAAATGCAAAAATGACATTACTGGGCTACAATTACAAAAAAATGCATTTAATTAAGAATGTTCTTGTAACCGAACGACTGTTCGTATATAATTTATATATCGAATGAATCAGGCAAAAAGAATCACTTTGTCTGAGAGAAGACAAAGTGATTCTCAAAACTTATATATATCTATATAAACTGAGCGATTGAAAACACAATCTTAAGTTCATCCTTTTTAGTTGTTCATAAAGAAAAGGAACACCCCCTTAGGAATCAGTAATCCAAACTTACTTTATAGTAAACTGCTCATTAAGGTATTTTAATCCATTTGTCGCTCTTTACTTGCTCATACATGTTAAATGTAGTTGGAGTGACTCTAAGAATATTAGCTACCTGTTCTTTTGTTAAGTTCTTTTTATTCTTAGTTCCTGAAATCGGATTGTGGCGGTGTAAGGAGTGTTAAAATTTGAAAAAGCCTGTAGATCTAGAGGAAGTAGCAAAGAAGTTAGGCATCCACATCAATCAATTTAAGATAGAACTAACTAGGCTTTATTCTGATTCACAAGACGAAGAGAACGAACATATGCAATAATACCTTTAGTTTCTTCTTCTGTTAAATCCATACCATCTATTTGAACATTAAACTGTTTTAATAATTCCTCATCGGAAAGATCTATATTTTCGATAAAGTCATCTTCTACTGGAGATGGCTTTTTAGGTTTTAAAGTATATGGAACATCAGATTCTCTTGCTATAGATGGGTATTTTGGTTTTGAAGGTTCTTCAAGTAACTCTTCTTCATTCCAGTAACCGCAAGCAACCATTAATTCTACATATGAAGTTGAATGTAAAAAACGAGCTAATTCTTTTAATGTTTCCATTGAAGGTTTTTGAATTTCTTTCTCTATTCTTGAAATTGTAGCAGCTGTAATGCCTGATTTCTCAGCTAATTGCACTTGTTTAGTAAAGCCAGAAGCAATTCTGTTTCTTTTTATGAATTCCCCATATCCTATATTCATCTTAATTCCCCCATTTATGTTTACTTATTGAATTGAAATTTATTTTCTATTTTTTATGAATATATTTTTTATGATTTTATTATTGTATAGAAAATATACCAAATATTTTACGGGTGCGCAATAAACTAAAAGTAACAAAAAGTTACGCGGAAGTAATTTTTTTAAAACTTTACGTAATTAATTATTGCGCGCGCGTAATAATTGGTATATATTGAATTCACCAGGAAAATATGCCAACTTTTTAAGGAGATGATGTTATGGAAGGTAAATTAGAGAAAGTTGCTTTACGCCTCAATGAAAAAGAGCTTAGGATAGCAGCGATCGAACACAATCTTAGAACCGACAAGCAAATTGCAGAAGCTATTGGAGTTTCAAACACTCAACTCTGGAAAGCAACATTGCCCATCAATGACCCGAGGCACAATACACCAGGTCCAGCATTTATCGCAGGAGTATTAAGCGCCTTCGGTGAGCCCTTTGAAAGATTCTTTTTTTTAGAAGAAAAACTTACGAGGTCGTAAAAATAGGGGGGTGACAATAGAAATGATAGATATTTTCCTAATTTACTTAATGGTAGTTTTGCTGAGTATCGTTGCTGGTAGCTTTCTTGCAGATGAAAGACTTAAAGGAGGTGAAGACAATGAGTAAAGTAACTGTTTGGTATATGACTGAAGAAGAACGTCTTGCTTACATTGAAAAGCATCCGATCGTACCTTCTGAGGAAAAGCCAAATAAAAGCGGAGCAGCTTTCTCAGATATTTTTGCTTATGGCGAACGTCGAAAGAAATTGAAGGGAGGTGAAAGGACTGAAAATAAAATCTAAAGAATGGTTAGCAATGTCTGAGGTTGATCGCTACATGGAAATTTATCGGGCTTATATCCGAAGTCGAAAATTCCAAGAAAAAAGGAGCTGAATAGTATGGGTGAAAAAGTAATCAAATCATTTGAGGTAGTAGCTGAAGCCACTAAACCATTTATTTATAAATTCGAGGTTGGTAAGGAGTTTGGCGGACAAAAAGTGGATGATATCATCGAACACAATGGAGTTTTCAGGCTGTTTAATCGCAATGATGAACTTATCACTGAGATTCAATTGCCTGTAGTCGGTGTGAAATACGAATATCCAGTTAGTGAGGCGATGTAAATGCAGGTAATCTTTAAAACAATGACGCTGGTTAATTTTAAATCCCACCGTGATATCACTGTTAACTTTGGCGAGCAAACGGATATCACGGGGGACAATGCCGAGGGAAAATCCACAATTTGCGAAGTTCCCTCATATGTATTTTATGGCACAGATGCCCTTGGAAGCAAATTGGATCCTACGCCAATTACTTACGCAGCAGAAGAAACAAAGGTTTCACTTTTATTAGAAATTGATGGGAAAGAATTAATGCTTGGTCGAAGCATTAAGAAAAATAAGACTACCTATTATGTGAATGACGTTCCTTCAAAAGCTGGTGAGTTTAATGAAGTGGTTGAGCAGCTATTCGATAAGGACTTGTTTCTTTCCTTATACAACCCTAATTACTTTCCATCCATGCATTGGGAAAAACAGCGGTCAATGCTTCTGCAATACGTTACATCACCAGTAAGTAAAGATGTACTAAAACATATGCCGGATGAGCAAAGTAAATGCCTATCAGTGTTATTAAAAAAACATAGTTTAGAAGATATCAAGAAAATCCATGCTGAGAACAAAACGAGCTTGGATAAAAAATATATTGCTGCACAAAGCCGGACAAAGACTCTCAAAGAACAGTTGGATCAAAATGCTCCTACCGTTGCACTTGATTCATTGAAAGTCGAAGAAGCCCAGTTACTTAAGCAGATAAAAGAAATTGAAAAGATTACAGATTCTGCAGGGGACACGAATCGAAAAATAAATACTCTCAATACTCTGATACGTTCGATGTTGGCTGAACGTGAACAGATGAAAGAGGATTTCCAAAGGTTGAAAGATGAAGAGATTCAAGGATCTTGCCGAGTTTGTAAACAACCTTTAAAAGACGAATCTCTAGAATCAGCTGAATTAGAAAAGCAGGACCGGATTAAAAAGTTTAAAGATAACTACAATGTTCAGGTCATTCAGCGAAAAGCATTAGAAGAAGAACTTGCCAAGCTAGAATACATTGATGTTTCTGAACAGATTGAAAAGGTTAGAGAGCTCGAACGTAACCGAGAACCTTTGCTTCAAGAAATCAGAAATCATGCCCAGTATGAACAGCTTTTATCTCAGGTTAATCAGGCACAGGCTGATGAAAACGAAACGCTCCAATCGCTTAATGAGTCAATCTTCATCTTGGATAGTGTGAAGGCATTCAAGGCGAAAGAAGCTGAATTACAAGGTGAAAAGGTACAAGCTCTTTTTGAAACTTTATCTGTCCGACTTTTTGAAGAACAAAAGAATGGTGAGATGAAAAACACTTTTGAAATTGAACTTGATAAGAAGCCGTATCGGAAGCTTTCCACAGCTGAAGGTATAAGGGCAGGGTTGGAACTTCGAGATGTCCTTTCACAGCAAAGCGACCTTATAACACCTGTTTTTGTGGATAACGCTGAATCAATCACGAGCTTTAAGCAGCCTGTTGGCCAGTTGATTGTTTCTAGGGTAGTTGCAGGTCGGAAGTTGAAAATTGAAGGGGTGAATGCTGTATGAAATCAGGTAAAAGACCCACTTTAAACCAACGAAAAGACATGGAATGGGCAGGAGTCAAAGACACTAATGAGTGGTTAGTTGTAAAGAACCTTCCTGGAGAATTACACATTGTCCATCGGTACACAGGTCAAATCAAGGAGTTGCCCAATGGCTAATCTAGAACATCCGGAAGTTACTGAAGCCAATAAAACCGGCTATGCAAATCTTGTTGCACAGCCGGAACACTTCGGCACTGATTACTTTGGAAATGAAGTCCTTGTCGGTGATTCAATAATTATTGATCCTAGTAACGGTGAAATGGTTCTGGAAGATAGTTTGGAAGATTACTTGATAGAAGTTAAGGGACTTCAATTTAAAACAGCAGATTAAAAGGAGGATCCTCATCATGGGAGAAACAGCGGAAATGATTATTAATGGTTTTCTATGTGAGTTGTGTTGTTCTTTGGTAGACGGAGAAGAACCGGGCTTTCCGCGAAAGTGTGAAGACTGCGAATAAGATCGATACCAAAATTTTTAAAAAAACCAAGGGGGAAACATAAACATGGCAAACAATAACTCGATCGTTCAATATACACCGGAAATCAACGAAGCTTTTAAACCAGAAGTACTGCAGGTCATTCGTAATTCTATTGCTCCAACAGCTAATGATCAAGAGTTTCTTTTATTCGCTCATAAGGCTGCAAGTTACGGTTTAGACCCATTCAAAAACGAAATCTTTTTCATCAAGTACGGCAATACAGCCCGCATCCAATTTGCTGCTGAAGCGTACCTTTCTAAAGCTCGAGAACAAGAAGGGTTCCAGCCACCTGATACTCAAATGGTTTGTGAAAATGATGAATTTAAGGTTGCTAAAAACTCTGAAACTAAAGAACTTGAAGTTGTTACTCATGAAATCGGATTTCCTCGCGGTGAAATTATTGGGGCTTACTCAATTTCTTACAGAGAAGGCCAACGTCCAGTAACAGTCATAATGGATCGTGCTGAAATTGAACATATGTTTAAAGGTCAAAACAAAGATAACTGGGTTAAATGGACAGCTGATATGTTCGGAAAACATGTGCAGCAACGTGCATTAAAAAAACAGTATGGCTTAGAGTTTGGAGACGAGGATATTCCTCAGCCAGCAGGAGAGGCAGTCCCTGGATACAAGCCAAAGGAGCGCAAGGACATTACTCCAAACCAGGAAGTTATCGATAATCCTAAGAAGCCGAGTAAGCAAAAGAATGAAGATGCCGATGCTATCGATGAAGCAAAAACAGAAATGGTCAAGAAATTTGAAAGGCTGGGCATTCCTAAAGGAAAAGCTCGCACTGTGTATATTGAAAAGAATGCTCGGGACATTAAAGGAGAGCCTACCTTGCCGCAGCTTCTCGGTTTGCTTGAGTTGATGGACATGCACATTGATATGCAGGACGCACAGCATGCAGATGCTGACGAGTTGGAATGAGGTGCCAGCGAAATGAAACCGAATAAATTAGATCAGTTCATGTATGCAGTAATGAAAGCAGCTAGAAGGAATTCACTAATGGAACTTCTTGAAGAATGGGAAATTAGTGAAGGCGAATATGAAGAAATTAAAGAGTGGTTCTGGCAAAAACACAAGGTGAATTTATGAAAGTAGACATCTTAGCCAGTGGATCAGGCGGCAATGTCATTGCTGTCCGGTCCTCTGGGAATACCATCTTAGTAGATGTAGGAATCGCCAAAACAAAGATTGAAAAAAGGCTGCTGGAGGTCGGGATTCGTCCCGACTCCATAGATGCCATATTAATAACACATGCACATTCAGATCATGTTAAAGGTCTTTCGCTGGCTAATAAATATCAAATACCTGTCTTCGCTTCTGAGGGTGAATGGAAAAGCATACAGGGAGTAAATGAAGAACTGCAGCACTTTATTGTTGGCAACATGTTAGTAAGTGGTTTTGATGTAACACCATTTAAAGTTCATCATGATGCTTTTCAGCCTTTAGGTTATGCAATTGTGGATAACGTTGGGGATAAGGTTTCTGTTTGCTTGGACACTGGAAAGGTAGATTCGGAAATGATAGAAACTATGAAATATAGTAATTTCTTTATCATAGAGTCGAATCATGAACCGGCCATGCTTGAACATTCTAATTATCCAAACAGCGTAAAGGCGCGTATCCTTTCTGACATAGGACACTTAAGTAATAAACAAACAGCAGAAGCCTTATCTAAGCTTGTAAAGGGCATTGGGGAAAAGATATATCTTACCCACTTATCCAGTAGCAACAACATGCCGGAGCTCGCGAAATTAACGACTATAAGGGAACTAAATAAAAAGGGATTAAAGGCAGGAACACATTACGAAATTGAGGTGTTTTAACGCTTGAAGATAATAAAGAACGGATGAAGCTAAATGGCAAATCCACAAAAGGAAAACGGATATACAGCTGTAGCAAATGAATTATTAGAACAAATCATGAAGATTAGTTTAAATGGTACCCAGTTTCGAATTGTATTGGCCGTGTGGCGCTATACGTATGGTTTTAGACGAACAGCACATACTTTGCCTCTTTCTTACATTGCAGAAAAGATTGAAGCAAGCAAAGGCCAAGTACAGAATGCTCTGGATCAACTAATTAAGAAGAAAATCATTGAAATAGTTGAAGATTCAAAAGGGGGTAGGAAATTGAGTGTGAACAAGAACTACGATGAGTGGGACTCAAAAGAAACGATGGTTCCTGCAACAGCTGTCCTTAAACCACCAAAACCTAAAAAAGTGGCCAAGAAAAAAGTGTATGAAAAAGACAACTCTTATTACAAAATGGCTGTTTACTTTCATAATCTTGTCAAAACCGTTGCAAAAGAAGCTGGTATTGAACATCTAATTTCCAGGGCTAACTTACAAACGTGGGCAGATGACTTTAGAAAATTAGTTGAGCTTGAAAAGGTTGATAAACGACTTGCTAAAGACGTTATGGATTGGGTTGTGACGGATGACTTTTGGAGAACGAATATTTTATCTGCTTCCACATTTAGAAAGCAATTTGCAAAACTGGCAATGAAAATGGCAAGCCAAAAGAAACCTTCCCAGCCTATAAAACAAATCGATTCCCGCGATAAGGACATTGAGTTTCAACAGTGGGTAGCTCGAGGTGGAGATCCAAATGATTTCAACTGGAACTAACATGTCCGCTGAACAGTCTGTGTTAGGTGCAGTCTTCCTTGATCCAGATGTTCTTGACGATATCACATTCTTAGAAGAACGAGATTTCCTTACACCTAAGCATAAAGAAATTTATAAAGTAATGAGATTCCTAGAAAAGCGTGGAAAACCTGTGGATATCATTACGGTAACTGAGGCTTATGTTAAGTTTGGGGATATCCAAAAAATTGGTGGTGTTCAGTATTTATCTGAACTAGCTGCATCCTGTCCCACCACTGCGAATGTCAAATACTATGCTGAATTGATTCGCTCAAAGGCAATGGAACGTAGGATTAAAAATACAGCCCAAATCATCGAGGGAATGTCCCGGGATGATTATGAAACGGATGAAGAATTCTTTTCATATGTTGAGCAGCTGGTGACCGAATTAAGGCCAGTAGATAATGCCAAGATGCTCAGCTTTTCAGAAACCAGGGAAGAGTATTACACACATCTAAAAACACCAGCAGAGTTCATTAAGAGTGGCTTTTCCGAATATGACAAGTGGGCACAAGGTTTATGGAGAGGGTGGCTTTTCATTAGTGCCGGCCGTCCATCAGTTGGTAAAACGGCATTGGCTTTGCAAAGAATAAACGGGGTCGCTAAGCAAAAAGAAGGTGTGGTACTTGTTTGGAGTCAAGAAATGAAAAGAGATTCTTTAAAAGATCGGATGATCTCTGCTGAAACAGGTATTCCATTCCAAAGAATCAAAATGAAAGACTTGAACCAAAAGGAGCAAAAGCTTGTAGATATGGCTTATGACAACTTTGAATATCTTCCAATCTTTATGCAGGATAGCTCAGGAGTCACCATTGATGAAATCAAGGCAACGGCTAAACAATTCAAACGAAAACACGGGAAGATTGCCATGATCGTAGTCGATTATCTGCAAATCATGAATATCCCACAGACAAAAGGTGATACTCGGGCCTTGGCCATTGGACGAGTCACAGGCCAGGCTAAACAAATAGCTATGGAACTGAACTGCTGCTTTATGATGCTATCACAAATGACTAGGGACTCTGATAAGGGTGGAATACCTAGAAGGCCTGTGTTAGCTGATTTAAAAGAATCGAGTTCCATCGAACAGGATGCCGATGTAGTTGAATTTCTTTGGAGTGAGGGCGAAAGAACATCTCAGGGAAAGATCATCAATCAGACATTTGCAAAAGGTCGAGATATTGGTGTGAATGAATTTAAATTACTTTTTCTTAACTGGAAGCAAAAATTCACTGAATTACCTGATCAGATAAAAAAATAGTGAGAGGACGGTAAAACAATGGGCGAAAATGAAGTGTTATTTGAAGCTGGTGATTGGGTCCGTATACCACATAAAAATAACTCCATTGGATTTATCACAACTATATCTGAAGTAAATGGTAACTGTCGTGTAAGGACTCTGGTTGAAAATAAAGAAATTCACCTGTGGATAGACCTTGATAAACTTTCCGAATGTAAAGAACTTGCTTTGGAAAAAGAAGACTTCGATGAAATAATTAACATGGCATTACATCATAATGATAAGCAATGGTTCAAAGATTCACACGCAAGAATACCAGTTTTTCTAAAAGACATTTTTTTTAATCAAAAACTTACGAGGTCGTAAAAAAATGAATTTATATCAGGCTACTAACCATCAACTCTACCAAATAGCCATGGATGAAAATAATAGATTGAAAGATAGGTATGCAGCAGCCAAAGAATTACAAGAAAGGAGACAGCGAAAATGCACAAATGTGAGTATCCAGGTTGCTCAATGAAAAGTACAAAAACGTGGGGATTTGTTCCCCTTTGTGCTTCTCACCACCAAGATATTTGGAAGGAATCACTGAATTATTACGGATCACCTAAAAAGCAAAGATACGAAACCAGATTGCACTATTTAAAAATTGCTCCAAAGATTCCTTGGAGTCGGGAGAATTAGAAAGGAATGGTTATATGCGTTTTATAGGAATTGACCCGTCAACTAAAACAGGATTTGTTGCAATGGATCAAGGTGGAAATGTTTTAAAGGCAAAAGAATTGAAGGGTTTAGGGTATGTTGATCCAAAACGAATTGTTACCTTAACTGATGAAATTATGGCCCACATCTTACCTGGTGATGTTATCTGCATTGAAGGTGTCCCATTCGATACTCAACGTGCAGCGCAAGCAGGCTGGATACACGGGAGCATTAGAAATGCACTGTTCAGAAAAGGTTTTAACTATTATGAAGCAGCTCCAAATGCTGTTAAAAAGTTTGTTAATGTTACTGGTTGGGTTGGAGAAGTTGGCCACAAAAAAAGGCTTACAGGTAAAGATAAAAAGCTTGCTGTTATGAAAGCAGTTGAAGAACATTACGGCTTTACCAATGCAAGTGACAACGTGGTTGACGCTTATATTCTTGCTGAGATAGCCAAAGCAATATGGTGGTCGGATAATATTTCAAACGCTAAACCTACTTACCAACATGAAGTTATTGATGCCATCTTAAATCCAGTTGCCAAACCAAAAAAGAAAAAGAAGGTGGCTAAATCATGACACCAAAAGGAAAACGTCGGTTGAAGAAGTCGTTGGCCAAAAGAAAAAAGGAACGGTTGAATCGCGCATGGAGAAACATCTTTGTAAAGTGTGGTTTTCTTGACTGTAAAAAGAGGGGATAATGGGAAACCGCATAAATTCCGTTGTTGTCCGCCGGTGGCAGAAAGGCCATAAGGGATTTAGAGAGGAGAGGATTTGATATTGCTCATCCTCTTTCTCCAGAATACGTTATAGTTTACATTGCATTACGGTAGACATATAGGCTTTGGGGGCAGTCTAATATTTCATATCCTTTTAATTCGTTCATCAATATCTTCGATATAGCTCAATTGATCTTCGATATCTTCTAATTTTCTCATTCTTTGTTGATGTCGTAAATTGGTGTGATATAAAGTAATACACTCTTTAAGAGTGTCTGCCTGCTTTGTATCTATGTATGAAATAAAAGTAAAAATTGTATCGTAACTTTGATATTTAGTAGGAAGAATTTCAAATGATTGCATTCTTTTGTCACTCTCTTGAAATAATTGTTCTGATTTTTTTAGTTCAATTTTTCGTTTCCCTGCACGTAAAGTCATCCAAATAAAAATAATGAAAGGCATAATAAGAAAAAAATTATTAAAAGACTCAGAATCTGTTTGATTAAAAGAAAGTAATATTAAAAGAGAAACAAGTGGTACCACAAAAAAAGAAAGAATGAAACGCCTGAACAAACTGTTCTTTTTCTTGATTTTTCTTATTTTTAGCGCTTCATCTCTTTGAATAAGTGCTTCAGATTCATATAGCCTTAAAGTTTCTATAAGTTCCAATATAAATTCCTCCTATATATTTAGTAGCATTTTATATATTAACTTATATGAGTAAAAAGTAACAATAAAATTTTGGTATTTAAAGGATCTTTTTAATAATAAATGTTAATTTCAACGTATTTTACAACTCATAAAAAGAAAAGAGCTTCACCAATTTAAATACAACCGTAAACGCGTATAAATGCCCATAGAAGCGTTTTGTCTTCTTAAAGGGTAAATGTATGGAAAAGTAATTACGACCTCGTAATAAACCTATACGAAGCCGTAAAACGATATTAAAATTAAAAGGAGAATGATTATGACTAAAACTACATTGAACGTTCTATTTAAAAAAATGCAAAAGGATGACAAAAAGGAAGTGCTGGAGTTTCATGTGCAAGGTAATGAGCTACCAAACACTCAGGAGCTTGTCGGTTTAGCTGGATCCATCGTAATTCTAAATGTTGAGGAAAGTAATGCTGGAACATTCAATGCGGAATTTGTATCTGTACAAAAGGATTCTAAGAAGACCACCCTCAAATTCAATATTAAAGGTGATTCTGATGACAAAGTAATCAAGCTTTATCCACACGCTGGAAGAAGCGTCACATTGTTTATGGAGCCGTCACAAATGTCTGTAGATGATTTCTATGAGGAAGATGATCACGAAGGTATTGAAT
This sequence comes from Bacillus sp. ISL-78, assembly GCF_018613455.1. Lineage (NCBI taxonomy): Bacteria > Bacillati > Bacillota > Bacilli > Caryophanales > Bacillaceae > Bacillus > Bacillus sp. ISL-78. Next base: position 191,418 of record NZ_JAGGQC010000002.1, on the reverse strand, counting down.
ACAAAATCGATAAGGATGGTACCGCGAATGTGACACCAAATCAAATGACCTTGGATGATGTGGACCAGGAAGAGAGTGATGTTCAAAATGAACCTGACAAAAAAGAAGATGATAACGATAATCCGTTTGCTGAGGTAAACCTTACTGATGATGATTCATTAGAATAAACTATTTGACCCTGGGCTTTGGCCTGGGGAACCTCTTAGGAAAATGGGGGAAGACAATGAGTTTTGAATTACCGGAATTGGACAGAAAAGGTACCCAGAAAGCTGTCGAAGAAGCGTTAGAGAAATATAGGTTGTATAAATACTTAATGTTTGAAGAAAGAGAAGCATCAGTCACTGCAAGCGCTGAAGTAAGATATCATGGTCCTACAAATCAGACCGGAGACCAGACCGGGAACATTGCCATTTATAATGCTGATCAACAGGCATACAGGAAAAATTACTGTGATCGTTTAGAACGTGCTGTCAGCCGTTTACCAAAGAAAGAAAGGTTTCTGATTGAAGAAAGATACATGCAAGAGGAATCGGACTATCTGACGGATTATAATGTGTATTGTTTTAAGTTCCAACCAAGTATTTCAGAAGGAACATATACAAAAATTCGGTGGAAAGCTTTTTACAAGCTTGCGCTCAATTTAAATATAGCTGTAATAATTAGAAGGGGGGAATAAGGTTGGTTGCAATAAATAGGGATAACCTACCAGAAGCACTTGAACCGAAGCACGTTCAGGCGATTTTAGGGATAGGACGTAGTCAGACTTATGAATTATTTAATAAACCACCTTTTCATGTAATAAAGATTGGGAGGATATATAAAGTATCGAAAGTCACATTTTTTAAATGGCTTGATGGAGAAGAACAAGGAGAATGATTCCTTGTTCTTTTTATTTTGTCATGGTAATATGTCTTTAGTTAAAAGCGAAATCCGTGGTAGGTTTTTGGTAGGATACTTGGTAGGAATGAGCAATATTCAACAGAACTAAAAAACATTCCGATAAATATCATAACCGTTAAAACCCTATTACATAGGCTTTTAAATAACAACATAATACTAGAAAGCACAGCAATGTGTTGATAGTGTCCTTCGGGGTCGGGTGAAAATCCCAACCGGCGGTGATGAAGAAATTCTAAGCCCGCGAGCCTGATAAAGGCAGGATTTGGTGAGATTCCAAAGCCGACAGTACAGTCTGGATGGGAGAAGGACGTGTGGAACCCAAGTGTATACGTACGCCTAATTTTTCAAAAATGAAAAAATTGGGCTTGTTAAGTATACAATTTTTTTCACTCATTTCTCCTGCTAACTCCTTAGGTCATCCTAAGGGGTTTTTTATATTTTATAAAAGGGGGAAAAACATGTTTACGGGAATCATTGAGGATATCGGTACCGTACATTCCTTGAAAAAAGGAAAAAGCAGTATGGAGTTATCGATTCGTTCTGAAAAGATCCTTGAAGATGTGCATCTGGGGGATAGTATTTCAGTCAACGGAGTCTGCTTAACGGTAACGTCCTTCACGAAAAGTTTATTTACGGTCGACGTGATGCCGGAAACGGTCAAAGCTTCCTCGATCCGGACGTTAAAATTGGGATCACCTGTGAATCTCGAACGAGCCATGAGTGCACAGGGAAGGTTTGGCGGCCATTTTGTTTCAGGTCATATCGATGGAACCGGAACGATCATAAAAAAAGAACGGAAAGAAAATGCCGTATATTATGTAATCCAATTGGAAGAGGGGCTTAGTGCCTTTTGCATTCCAAAAGGTTCCGTGGCCATTGATGGGACGAGCTTGACGATATTCGGGATTGAAAGGAACCTTTTGACGGTATCATTGATTCCATTGACTCATCAGGACACCATATTGGGACAAAAAGCGGCTGGCGATATCGTTAACATCGAAAACGACATGATAGGGAAATATATAATACATCAAATGAAAAATGGCAATCCAAAACCAGGACTGAATTTAGAGTTTTTGGCAGAGCATGGATTCTAATAAAAGGGCGGTGTAATGATGTTCCATACAATAGAAGAAGCAATAGAAGATTTGAAGGCTGGCAAGGTAGTAATCGTATCCGATGATGAAGACCGTGAAAATGAAGGGGATTTTGTAGTGTTGGCCGAAAAGGCGACACCGGAAGCGATTAATTTCATGGCGACTCATGGACGTGGTTTGATTTGTACGACCATCACTGAACAACTGGCAGCAAAATTGAAACTGCATCCTATGGTAGGAGAAAATACCGATCATCATGGCACTGCTTTTACGGTAAGTGTCGATCATAAAAGCACTTCTACAGGAATCAGTGCTTTCGAAAGGTCCTTGACCATCCTTGAGCTTCTTAATGAAGATTCGGTCGCTGAAGATTTTCAAAGGCCTGGTCACACTTTTCCGATAGTCGCAAAAGAAGGCGGCGTATTAAGGAGGGCAGGACATACAGAGGCATCGGTGGACTTGGCGAAGTTATGCGGTGCCGCTCCAGCTGGTGTCATTTGTGAAATCATGAATGAAGATGGATCGATGGCCCGCGTATCCGATTTAGAAGTCATCGCTGATAAATTCAATCTGAAGTTCATTACGATAGCCGATTTGATTCGGTATCTTCAACATAATGATCCAATCGGGAAACAGGAACTTGAACTGAACATCCCGAAAGCTTAAAGGATTTATAAGGAATGAAATCTTAACATGAAAAAAAATTATTGTTTTTAAAAATTAGGAGGAATTGGACATGGGGAAAACTATTGAAGCACAATTAATCGGATCAGGATTAAAGGTAGGAATCGTGGTAGGAAGATTTAATGAGTTTATCACAAGCAAGCTTTTAGGAGGGGCATTGGATGGTCTTAAGCGTCATGGAGTTGATGAGAATGATGTTGACATCGCGTGGGTCCCGGGTGCTTTTGAACTTCCGTTAATTGCTAAGAAACTTGTGAATACAGGTAAATATGATGCGGTAATCGGTCTTGGAACGGTAATCAGGGGCGCTACTTCACATTATGATTATGTCTGCAATGAAGCAGCTAAAGGCATGGCTTCCGTTTCTTTGGAAACAGGTGTACCGGTTATCTTTGGTTTGCTGACGACTGAGAATATTGAACAAGCCATTGAGCGTGCTGGAACAAAATCAGGTAACAAAGGCTATGAAGCTGCGGTTAGTGCCATTGAGATGGCCAACCTTGGAAAATTAATAGAACAGTGATTTCAGATAAGGAAGCCGCAGGGATTAACATTCCTGCGGCTTTTTTGATGTCCGGATCTTGGGACTGATTGAGTCAAATTTCTTCAACCATCTGGCGATTCTTTAAAGTTCGTAAAGTTCATAGCCATTGATCGATTGGCTAATGCCGCTCTTCGACATTCACCGATACTCTTTCAATGGAAATACCCGATTTCAAAGTAATGTGTTTTTTCATTATTTATTGTTATAAATTATGGGTAATGAGGAATCATTAGGAAATCCCTCGAAAAAAAAAACGAACAAAAGCGTCACGTAATGGAAGCATGATAAAATATGCAGATATGATTATGCTACAATTGTAAAGATTGCAATTGAAATTCATGTCTTTAGGGAAAAGTAAACTTATTAGTTATTAGGAGGGGTTTGTGTGTACCATCTCTTTACACATAATGATTTAGATGGAGTCGGGTGCGGCATTGTAGCTAAGCTGGCATTCGGTGATGAAGTAGTGGTTAGTTATAATTCAATTGGTCGCCTTAATCAGAATGTAGGCGCATTTCTTGAGCAGGCCAAGATTGAAGATACATTGATCGTTACTGATCTATCGGTTGATGAAGATAATGAAAAAATGATTACTCAGTTTGTGGAGGATGGAGGCAAGGCGCTGCTGATCGACCATCATAAGTCAGCGTTGCATTTGAACGAACATGATTGGGCATCTGTAACGGTCGAACAGGAAGATGGTAAACAGACGGCAGCCACATCATTATTCTATCAGTATGCAGTTGAAAATAATTTGCTGGAACCTTCTAGCATTGTCGCTGAATTCGTTGAATTGGTCCGTCAATATGATACTTGGGAATGGGAAGTCAATAAAAATACAACGGCAAAGCGATTGAATGACCTGTTTTTCATGATTCCGATAGAGGAATTCGAAATGAAAATCGCAAATAAGCTTTCCACGGCTGAAAGTTTCACTTTTGACGAAGTGGAGCAAACGCTTTTGAATGTTGAAGAGAGTCGAGTGGATCGGTACATAAACAGGAAAAAAAGAGAAGTTTATCAAGCTACGGTCGGTCCCCATACAGCTGGTGTGGTCCATGCAGAGTCATACCACTCGGAATTGGGAAATGAACTGTCGAAAGAGTTCTCACATCTGGATTATATAGCCATCCTGATGGTAGGAAGCAAAAGGATCAGCTTCCGGACAATCCACGATGATATAGATGTTTCTGAGGTTGCTGGCAAGTACGATGGTGGCGGCCACCAAAAAGCCGCCGGTTGTACGATGTCCGAAAAGGCATATAGCCAATATGTCGAAAAGACCTTCAATGCCGAGCCCCTTAAACGAGACGCACATAAGAATCAATTGAATGTAAAAGGATCCCCGGAGGGTTGCCTATATTCAACAAGAGACAAACAGGACATATTCATCTATGAAGATGAAGAAGAGGAATGGATTGTTGAAATCAACGGAAAACAACAGAAAAAGACATTCGATACATTTGCTGAAGCGGAAAAATACATGAAGCGGAAATACGCTGCATGGCTGGCCCATGATGAAAGATATGAAGAGTTTGTCAATAAGGGTTAAATAGGAAAGCGGCTGCCCGAATGGGACAGCCGCTTTTTATTCTTGATTTTATCTTTTAAGCGGGACAGGATGAACGATCGTGCGTGACTGTTTTTTTGGAATCGAATTTTGGCGATGAAGAATTGCATTGATTTCTCCGCCAATCACAAAAATCAGACCACTCAAATACAGCCATAGCATCAAGATGATGACTCCCCCTAAACTGCCGTAAGTGGAAGAGTAGTTGGCAAAGTTACTGACATAGAATGAAAATCCTAGTGATATTCCCAGCCAAAGTACAGTTGCTGTCACTGCGCCAGGGATGACATGTTTAATGGGAAAACTTTTATTTGGTGCAAAGCGATATAAAAAGGCCAGGACCAGTGAGATGACCACAACCGCGATGACCCACCGTAATAAGCTGAATAAGATTTGCGTTTCTTCAGGGATTGGAATGACCTGCTGTAATAATTCGATGATGACTTTTCCGAAGACGGGGAGACCTAGCATGACGATGAATGCTACAACCAGGCCTAATGTCAATATAATGGAAATGAAGCGGGCTTTAATGAAATTCCTTGTTTCTTCCACATCATAGGCGATATTCATGGAATGGATGAACGCATTCATTCCGTTTGATGCGGACCATATCGTTCCAAGGAAACCAAAGGTCAGTAAGCTGCCGTTCCGTTCAGATAATATGTTGATGATATTTTTCTCGATGACTTCCATCGTTTCCGCAGGCATGAAGGTTTTTATCGTGTCGAGGGCTGTCTGAATATCGATGTTCAGATAAGGTAATATGGAAAGCAGTAAAATGAGCAAAGGGAATAGTGCCAGTAAATAGTAATAAGCTTGTTCTGCTGCCAGCCCGGTCACACGATCTTCCTTTATTTCTTTAATAAGTTTCTTTGAAAATTGGATCGACTTATTCATCTGGGCATCACTCCTGAATAGTTACTTAGGTTATCTGCTTCTATTCCCTCTGTACATGTAAGTTAATCCTCAAAAGAAAAGAAATTGAAACCTCTAATGCGGCACTTGTAGAAGCTTGTGACAATGCCATAACCCGCAAAGAAATTGGAGTGAGGCAAGCTCAGAATAGAAATATCCCTCATCTCGCAAGTTTCTAAAATAACTGAGAATAGGTGCTGTTGTACTTCAAGGGCGGCACCAATACTATTACTAGGTATGATTTTATGCCCGCTTTATAACAAGTATTATCATGTAAGCGTGTTATAAAAGGTAAACAGAAAAAAGGCCAGACAGCAAATTCTGGCCTTTTTCCTCTATTGGACTTCTTTTTCCTGATTCTTTTGAACCTTCGGAGGGGTCCATTTGAATATTTTATTTAGGATATTATAGATGTGTTTGGATTCTTTTGTAAGGATCGGCCCAAGAATCGCTAAGGTTAAAACATAAAGTGCTGCAAACGGGGTTAGTATAGGCATTAAACCACCTGCAATGCCTAAGTTGGCTAAAATGATGGAGAATTCGCCGCGTGAAACGATCGTTAAACCGATATTTGCGGAAGCTCTGTGAGATAAACCGGATTTGCGTCCTGCAATCATACCAGCTGCAAAGTTACCGATTATGGTGATGATGACGGCACCAAGAACCATCCAGACAGCTCCGCCAAGGGTCGTCGGATCGATACTCAAGCCAAAGCTGAAGAAAAATATGGCCCCGAAGAAGTCTCTGAAGGGGATGACAAGTTTCTCAATCCTGTCGCTATGCTCCGTTTCAGAAAAGACTAGGCCGAGTAGTAATGCACCAATGGCTTCCGCAACATGAATCGTTTCCGAGAAACCGGCGATGAAGAATAGTAATGCGAACACGACGATGATAAAAATCTCATCGGAGGTTATGTTGAATAATTTGTTAAGGACCCCAGATGCTTTCCGGGCGATAACGAAAAATATCAGCATATACCCAATCGCGATAAATGTAGAAAGTAATGTTCCCCAAACGGAACCAGAAGAGCTTAATACCAATCCGGAAACGACTGATAAATAAACAGCGAGGAAGATATCTTCAAACATGATGATGCCAAGGATTAGCTCCGTTTCATTGTTACCGGTCCTTTTAAGGTCCACAAGTACCTTTGCCACGATGGCACTTGAAGAAAAACTGATGATCCCGGTTAATATCAGGACCTCTTTTAATGGAAGACCGAGCAGGAAACCATAAAGCAAGGCCATTCCCACGTTGATTAAAATGTAATAGGTTCCGCCTGTCACGATATTTTTCCCTGATTTCATAAGCTTTTTGACGGAGAATTCAAGCCCAAGGTAAAACAGAAGGAATAAAATACCGACACGACCGAGGAATGCTATGATTTCATCACTTTCAATGAAACGAAGGTCAATTAATCCGAAGTGCGGGGCATGCGGGCCAACGAGCATCCCGATGATAATTAATAGCGGAACATTTGATATTTTGAATTTACCTGCAACGAGAGCGGCTAATGCCACTAGAAGTAGGGCAGTACCCACTTCAAAGACTAAATGGTCCATATGAGCTTAGTCACTCCTTTCGTCGGTCAATAATTCTCTTATCAGGTTACGAATATCTTTTCTTTCACCGGATATCACAAGGGTGTCGCCTGTTTCGATGATGGAGTCAGGACCAGGATTATTCAGTTGTTTTTTGCCTTTTTTAGAATGGGCGATGACGGTGACGTTATAATTGCTCCTGATATCAATCGAACCGATCGTTTGATTGATGGCCTTTGAACCGGGTTCGACTTTGAACCATTCGATCACCAAGTCACCCAATGACATTTCAATTGTTTCAAGTGCTTGTGGTTTATAGACCATGCCCCCTATGATGGAAGCCATTTGCCGGGATTCCTGATCATTAAGGGTGATGCTCGATATGACGTCCTCATGTTCATTATCAAAATGGTATAATTCCCGACGGCCATCATCGTGAATGACGATTACTAACTTTTCATCATTTCTCGTTATGATTTCAAATTTTTGGCCAATACCAGGAAGTTCACTTTCTCTAATTTTCACTGGAATTCCTCCTTAAAATGTTGGTTAGAGTTAATAGAAGATAGCAGAATGTTTATAAGTTAACGTCAATATTCGTCTTGAATTTCTTCTCCTTGGATATACCGATATATTTTAATGTCTCCGATGGACTGGAATGATGGTAATGCTTCTGAATCAAAGCCAGTGACACTCCTTGTTTATAGGCATGGTATCCAAAAGTTTTACGCATCGAACTTGCTCCGAATTTGCCTGTTAGCCCTGCACCTTCGACAGCATCATGGATGATTCGGTGCGCCTGTTGACGTGTAATCGGCTTTTTTGTCTTAGGGGAAAGAAATAAAAACTGACCTTCGATAACCTTTGAGCCTTTAAGGTATTCTTGTAAGGCTGTACGGACTTTCAGGTTCAAATAAATTTGGTTTACTTCGTCACTTTCCGTCCGTTGCTCATAGAACTCCTTGATTTTGCCCGTTTCATCCAGAACGCTGGCGATGGTGATTTCGAGCATTTCATTTATCTTCATACCTGTATTGATGCCGAGTACAAACAATAAATAATCTCGACTGGAGTGAGCGCGTAGGTATGTTTTTATTTTGCTGATTTGATTGATATCCTTAAAGGCTTCTACATATTCCATAGATCTTCTCCTCTTACCAATGTAACATAATTACATTATAACACAAGTTATGTAACATTACATGCAATTAGTTCTGCACATGATGCCTTTCCAATCAGTAATGCTTGCTTTCGAACGAAAAAACCTTTTCCTTATTCTCTTCTCAAACGAGGTAAAATATTTCAGGGAAGTTATTTAATGTGGAGGTTGCTGTTTGCATCATGGTGGAAATCAGTCGGGAAGGATAAAAAAAAGAAACCCCAAGTTGGGGTTTCATAATCTTTTTAGTACACGGCTTTTTGTAATTTGTGAATGACCTCAAGTGAAAGCCCGGTTCCGATGGCAACTGATTCAAGCGGGTTATCTGCAAGTTGGACAGGGACGACGATTTCATTCGTCAGCCATTCCTGTACCCCGTTGAGAAGTGCACCCCCGCCGGATAAGATGACTCCTTGATCGACGATATCCCCGCTCAATTCAGGAGGACAGTCTTCCAAAGTGGCCCTTATTGCTTCCAGTATATGAAGAAGCGATTCCTGGATGGCTTCCTGGACGTCAGTGGATGATATTGTAATCGGTTTTGGTAGCCCGGTTACAAGATCGCGGCCCCTGACTTCCATGGTTATCACAGAATGTTCAACGAGTGCGTAGCCGATTTCTTTTTTTATTTCCTCAGCTGTTCTTTCCCCAATCAGCACATTATGTTTTTTCCTGACATATTGGCTGATATCTTCATCCAATTGATCTCCGCCAATTCTGATTGAATTGCAGGAAACGACGCCGCCATATGAAATGATTGCGACTTCAGTCGTTCCGCCGCCGATATCAACGATGACATTGGCAACGGGCTCTTCGACAGGCAGGCCCGCACCTATTGCTGCCGCTACCGGTTCCTCGATAAGGTGGACCTGTTTCGCTCCGCAGCTTTTGACTGCATCCTGAATGGCCCTTCTCTCAACTGAAGTGGAACCTGATGGTGTACAGACCACTACACTAGGTTTGCGAATCGATAAACCTAGGGCCTTGCTTGCTTTTTTCATGATTTCCTTAAGCATTTGCGCGGTCACATCAAAATCCGCAATGACGCCATCCTTAAGCGGACGGATTGCCACGATATTTCCAGGTGTTTTCCCGATCATGTTTTTTGCATCAACACCGACTGCCAATACTTTATTAGTCTCTATATCAATGGCCACCACAGATGGCTCATTAAATACGATACCTTTATTTTTACTGTAAACTAGCGTATTTGCAGTTCCTAAGTCAATGCCTATTTCTGTATTTGATAACATCTAGTCACCCCTCCATAAGAGTTTGACCCCCTATATATATTATTCTACCTTTTATTGCGAGTTTGTGGGGGTGGGAAATCTAGTAAATGGTGGAAGTGCCATGCTGTTTCTTTTCATGGAGCGAAAACATGATTAAATATAAAAAAGTGCACTGAAGAAGGTATCACTGCTGCGCTCCTCGCTTCAGTCGAAAACAAGCGTGGATACAGCTTTGAACCAACTTATTTTATGTTAAGATATAGATGAAAAACCGCTTAGATAAAGAAGGTAATTTTGTGAGTGCAGATTTAATCGAGAGTAAGAGTTTTAGAATCATTTTTACAGCTTTTCTAGCATTCCTGGGTGGTTATGCGTTTGATAGCCTTGGCATATACCTGCCATGGATGCTAGGACCATTATTCGTCGTGATGATTGCGAAAGTGAAGTTAAGGAAGTACTTATATTGGTCTAAAACCTTTAGAAGTACTGGATTAATCATTCTAGGTTTACAATTGGGCAGTTCATTCACGAAACAATCGTTAAATGAGATGATTGAATATCTGCCTGTCATGCTTTTTACGACAATCGCAATCATTTCATTTACAGTGTTGACTGGCTGGTTTATCGGAAAACGAATGAACTTATCCTTGGGCACATCCATGCTCGGCAGTTTCCCGGGAGGTCTTTCCCAGATGGTGGTCCTAAGTGAGGAAATGAAGGATAGTGATGAAACGGTTGTAGGTTTCATGCAAACACTGCGGGTCATCCTGGTGATTTCCATTGTCCCTTGGATTGTGACTCATGTAATGTCAGTTGAAGCAGGTGCGGTAATGGCCGTAACGGAGCGGCCGTTTTTCTTATTTGAATATGATGGGAAATTAGCCATCATGATGTTGTTAACCTTGCTAGTGTTCATTTTCATTACAAAGAAAGCCAATTTTCCGCTGCCTTTTTTGTTAGGACCTCTCATGGCCGCAGCACTATTCAATTTAGCAGGCCCAGGTGCCCCGCAGATTCCTGACTTTTGGTTGAACCTGTCGCAATTATTGATCGGCGCACATTTAGGCTACACACTGAAGATAGATAATCCCCGACTTTTCAGAAAGATGTTCGGAGCCGTATTCGTCAGTAATGTCCTATTGATTGGATTTTGCTATTATCTTTCCATTCAGTTTGCCCCGGCCCTATCTTTACAGGCGAATGAACTTTTTTTGAGCATGGCGCCAGGCGGGGTCGCCGAAATGGCAGTCACAGCCATGTCTGTGCATGTGGATTTATCCGTTGTCACAAGCTTTCATTTATTCAGGATCTTATTCATTTTATTTTTTCTGTCCCCCATCATAAAATGGCTGGCCGGAAGAAACCACGGGAAACAAGAGCAGGGACAAAGCTGACAGGCTTTGTCCTTTTCTTTCGGAAAAACTGAAGAGTGAGAAAAAAATGTCAGGCGATATGCGGAATTTACGAGTAAAGCGTGAAACTCACGAATAAACGCGCATATTCCAGATGTTATGAGAAGATCATGTACGGAACATGCTTGAGGTTCCATTCTTGAAAGAATATTTGTGCTGATAAGCTCATGCAGGCAATAAGGTTGGTAGATTTTGTGATGATTTAATGAAAATTGAAATTGAATAGTAAAATAATCCTCACTTTTTTTGAACTTCATCCGATATAACGAGGAGACGAGACTTTAAATGAATGGGTGAGTATTATGGATATAACATCAGTTTTGGGCGTAGTTCTTGGTATTGTGGCCATCTTAGTCGGAATGGTGTTGAAAGGTGTTAGTGTAACGGCGCTGATTAATCCGGCGGCTATTTTGATCATCATTGTAGGGACGATAGCTGCTGTCGTAACGGCTTTCCCTTTGTCGGAATTAAAAAGACTACCAAAAATATTCAAGATTTTATTCTTTGAACAAAAATTGACAAAGCCGGAAGATTTAATAAAAACCTTTTCGGAATGGGCGGTCATTGCCAGGAAGGAAGGCTTATTGGCCTTAGAAAGCATTTCGGATCAGGTGGATAATGCCTTTTTGAAAAATGGCTTGAACCTTGCAGTCGAAGGTCAGAGTGCCGACTATATTCGTGATATTTTAGCAGAGGAAATAGACGCGATGGAAGAACGTCATTTAAGTGCGGCGGCGATTTTCAGTCAAGCCGGTACATACGCACCGACGCTTGGCGTATTGGGTGCCGTAATCGGGCTGATTGCTGCATTGGGTAATATGGCTGACACGGAGGCATTGGGACATGCCATATCTGCAGCGTTCGTCGCGACCTTGATGGGGATTTACACGGGGTATGTGTTATGGCATCCATTTGCCAATAAGCTCAAACGGAAATCTCAGCAGGAAGTCAGAATCAAAGAAATGATGATTGAAGGGATTTTATCGATCATCGAAGGGGAGGCGCCGAGAACGATCGAACAGAAATTAACCTCATATTTGCCAGCTGGAGATCGTAAAAAGTGGTTGGAAGGCGATGTGAGAGATGATGGCTAGGCGCAAAAAGAAACAAAGGCATGAAGAGCATATCGATGAATCATGGCTGGTTCCCTATGCCGATATCTTAACATTGCTTCTTGCGCTTTTTATCGTCTTGTTCGCTTCAAGTTCGGTTGATGCAGTAAGGTTCCAGCAGTTGTCCAATGTATTTAACCAGGTTTTTACAAGCGGAACGGGTTTTATGGATTTTCCAAGTGATTCCCCAAGCAATGAGCCGACGTCACCAGAACAAAGAACAGGTGCAGAAGATCTTGAGAAGCTAGGGAAAAACGAGCAGGAAGAACTTACTGAAGTTCAGGAGCGCGTAAATGCCTATATCGAAAAAAATGATTTAACGGATAAATTGGGAACGAACCTTACGGATGAAGGCATGGTGATTTCAATTAGGGAAAACGTGCTGTTCGAATCGGGTGTGGCCGAGGTGAGAAGTGAAAACCGTAAAATCGCTAAAGAAATCTCGGAGTTACTGGTCATGGACTTACCCAGAAACATCATCGTAAGCGGACATACCGATAATATTCCTATTAAAAATTCCACGTATGAATCCAACTGGGACCTGAGTGTGATGCGATCCGTGAATTTTATGAAACTTCTCCTCGAAAATAAGGATTTGGATCCCGAAATGTTCAGTGCTAAAGGACATGGGGAATTCAAGCCGGTTGCTTCCAATGAAACGAAAAAAGGAAGGGCGAAAAACCGGAGAGTTGAAATCCTAATTGTTCCACGGACAGCGATAAATAAGTGAAAACCTGTCAGGAATGGACGGGTTTTTCTTTTTGAAGGAGAATATATGGAAAGAGAATATACAAATGTGATGGAAGAAATCGTTGTGACATGGGTGCAGGTTTTAATGTCAGGTATAGAATACCAAACATTTTGTTCGTGCAGGAAATGTAAAAATGACATCATCACATTATCATTGAATAACCTGCCTAATTACTATGTAACCACGGAAGTAGGGCGGAATAGGATATTTGGAAATTTGAATACAGAAGAAAACAGGAAATGGATCAATAAAAGAATCATCAATGCGATACACGTTGTTGGCGAATATCCTAAACATTGATTCGCGGTATTTTACTCATAAACAAAGGGACAACTACTAATTATGTGTTTTATTTATAGTGCCAGAGGGAACATAAATAAAGTGCAAAGTAGGTTCATTCAATCAAAAATTGAGGAGATGAATGATTATGGGTAAAAAAATCGCATGTGTAGTAACGAATATGTTTGAGGACTCGGAGTATAGTGAACCGGCAAAAGCATTTGAAGAAGCCGGCCATAAGGTAACGACAATTGAAATGATAAAAGGGAAAACGGTTAAAGGGAAACAAGGGGAGGTGGAAGTCGAGATTGATGAAAGCATCGACTCGGTGAAACCTGAAAGTTTCGATGCGTTATTCATCACCGGTGGGTTCTCGCCTGATCAATTGCGTGCTGACGAACGCTTCGTATCTTTCGCAAAATCGTTCATGGATGATAAAAAACCTGTATTTGCGATCTGTCATGGACCGCAGTTGCTGATTACGGCCAAAACACTTGAAGGACGCCACGCAACAGGGTATACATCCATTAAAGTCGATATGGAGTATGCAGGTGCCACATATTTGGACAAAGAGGTTGTGGTATGCGGCAACCAGCTTGTAACCAGCAGGACTCCTGAAGATCTACCGGCATTTAACCGGGAATCGCTCAATCTATTGAAATAAAGAAAAATCCCGGCGGCTGCCGGGATTTTTCATATTAAAGGATTCATATACTTCAATCTTTGCAGTAAAATAAAAGGAGAGACGAATAAAAAAGGAAGTGTCACGATTGATCGTATTAAAATCTGCACGTGAAATTCAAGCGATGCATGAGTCGGGTAAAATTTTGGCAGCTTGTCATAGGGAGATTGCAAAGTTGATTGTTCCTGGTGTGACAACATGGGAAATAGAAGAATTTGTTGAAGGATTCTTAAAAAAACATGGTGCGAAGCCGGAACAAAAGGGTTACAAAGGGTATGAGTATGCGACATGTGCCAGCATAAATGAAGAAATCTGTCATGGTTTCCCTCGTAAGACCCCTTTGAAAAACGGAGATATCGTAACGATTGATATGGTCGTCAATTATAATGGGGCCCTTGCTGACTCTGCTTGGACATATACGGTCGGTAAGGTTTCAAAGGAAACCGAACATTTAGTGAATGTGACGAAGGAATCTTTATATAAGGCGATTGAAGTATGTGTGGAAGGCAATCGGATTGGAGATATAGGTCATGCCATACAAACATATGTCGAAGCGGAAGGCTTCTCTGTCGTTCGTGATTTCATCGGACACGGGATAGGGAATGTCATTCATGAAGAGCCTCAGGTTCCGCATTATGGACTGCCGAATAAAGGTCCGCGCCTTAAGGAAGGCATGGTATTCACCATCGAGCCAATGGTAAACGTAGGTACATATAAAGCAAGCCGGAATCCGAATGGATGGACGGCATCCACTGCAGATGGGAAATACTCGGCTCAATATGAGCATACGATTGCCATAACGAAAAACGGTCCGCTCATTCTAACTGAACAATGAACATTAAAAAACAGCATCGATTATGATGCTGTTTTTCATTTTAATCAATGGGGCGTTCCAATGAATACAAATCTTCTTCGATATTTCCTAACCTGTCCTCCATGACTTTTTTAGCATCTTTGATCCCTTCATTGTAAATAAAGGGAGCGATATTTTCGAAAATGAACTGCAAGTGATTTTCAGCAGCAATTTCACCGATTTCCTTCCCGTGTTCCTGATAAACATATTCTTGGATGCTTTCGATCATTTTACGGCGCTTTTCTATCGGGAATTGAATGAACATTGTCCCACTCCTTCATATTTGTTCTAAAAACCAAGTAATGAATTGATCCGAATCCAAAGGGAAGACAGGTACTGAAGCATGATTCCTGGCTCGTTCAAGACATTCGGGCCAAGCCACCGCTGCCTTGACATTGGTAAGCCGTTCCAATAACAGGAGGTCACATTCTTCCTTGATTAAAATGACCTTGGGAAAATCCTCTTGCTTATACCCTTCAATTAAAATCACATCAGGGAGAAATAGACACAGTAATTGAATCAGCTCCGTGATAGGGGCGCTCCCCCTGAAATTGCCGAGCAGCTCGATTGTTCCATCGCCTTCAACAAGTGAAGCGGCCGCCCCGGCAAGAAAGTGTTTATTGGAATCCTTCGTGCCTGTAACATCTGGTTTTCCGCCATGTCCATGATGTTTTAAAACGGCTGTCTCTAATTTTGCTTCGCGAAGCTTTTTGATTAAATTCGTTATGAAGGTCGTTTTTCCTCTATTTTGGTAGCCAACCACCTGAAAAATAAAGGGCTTCACCAAGGCCATTTGGAACCTTCCTGGTCATCGAGGAGCAGGATGTCCACGAAGTCTCCCGTTTGGAAACCACGTGTCCCCCCAGGTAAGACGGTCAGTGAATTGGCACCTGCCAAGCTTGTTGTAATATTGGATTTATCCACACCGCTTGGAATTACCTTCAACTGGCCGGATTCGTAAAATAATCGGGTGCGAAGCAGACGTGAGAATGGATTGGGTTTTAAGAAGTCCTCTGCCAATCGGGCCGTCTCTTTTCTTAAATGAGGATATCCCGAGAACAGCATGGTTCGGATGATCGGTCTTGCAAATAGTTCAAAGCCGACATAACTGGCGGATGGATTTCCGGATAAACCGAATAAAAACTTGTCATTATATACCGCTACGGTCGTCACGCTGCCGGGGCGCATGGCCACTTTGTTGAATAAGACATCGGCGCCAAGCTTTTGATAAATATCCGGGAGAAGGTCAAAATCACCGACAGAAACTCCTCCTGTTGTAATGAGCAGATCCACTTCCTCCAATGCAGTTGAAATGGCCTCGTAGCTTAATTCGAATTCGTCCTTGAGCTTTCCATAAAAACGGACTTCCCCCCCGGCCCTCCGAATTTGGGCGGAGATGGCATGTGAGTTGCTGTTGCGGATTTTCCCAGGCTGCAACGGTTCATGAACATCAAGCAGTTCCGATCCCGTAGCGAATAATCCGACGACAGGCTTCTTGGCAACTGGCACTTCGGCATAGCCGAATGTTGCCAGCAAGCCGATGATCCCTGGATTGATCGCTGTTCCTTTTTTTACAAGAACATCGCCTTTCTTTGCATCCTCGCCTTGAAAAGAAACGTTTTCGCCTTCCTTAAGTGAGCGTTTAAATGATATGTACTCCTTTCCGTCCTTTTCAAATTCCTTAGTAAGTTCAAGCATGATTACGGCATCACACTCAGCTGGCATCTGGGCTCCAGTCATGATTCTTGCCACTTGATTTTTTTGAACGGGGATAGTCGATACCATACCCGCAGCCAACTCTTCCACCACTTCGAACTCGAGTGGGTTATTTATGGAACCTTCAGAAGTATCCTTGGACCTGAGGGCGAATCCATCATATGGGGAACGGTTAAAATGCGGAACATCATTTGTAGCTACAATATCCTGAGCCAAAAAACGGTCTTGGCTGTCCTCGAGGGGAATCAGTTCCACATGTCCTGTTAATTTATGCTTCATCACTTTTTCCACTGCTTCTGCGATGCTGATGGGCGTTCTTCTTTCTACCATGCTTACAACTCCTGTCCGTTTTCAATTTCTATATCAAATGTAGCAGAATTTTTTTGAAAATGAAAAAAATCCTCACCGGTATGGGAGGATTTGAATGTTACTTATTACGAAGTCTTCCAAGTTCTTCAGCGATCGCTTCCATTTCACGGACACTGAAATTCGTTTTTTTCATCACCATTGTATAAATATCGTGCAGTTCTTCGTACATTTCGATATCAAAATGAGTTGATTTGATTGCACCGAAGTTCATCACTTTTAATTTATCCTTGATTGCCTCAATCATAAACTCGACACTTTCGGCTGTGTTTTGCGTTAAATCCATTTCCTTCATCCTTTCATACGTTCCTAAATTATTTTCATCTTGGCATGATTACCGCTGGAAGTCAATGAATATTCGGGTGGTATATGAAGCTTAACCCCGATAATCTTGGTGATCTTCACGTTTTAAAGTGAGAGAGTTTGGGAAAAGATAGGAAAAAACTTTTTTAAACATTGTATAATGGAGAGAGCTACCATTATCCATCAACTAATATATGACGAGGAGGAGAATATATGAGCAACATTCGAGAAGAATATAATTGTGCCAAGAAAAGTAAGTTTATGCAAGCTGTTTTTATTGGGGCGTTAGCTGGGGCGGCAATAAGCCTTTTTGACAAGCAAACGCGTTATTCTGTATTGGAAAACAGCAAAAGCTGCATGAGTAATATGAAGGAATTCGTGAAGAATCCCAATGGGGTGCTTACACAAGTACGTGAAACATCATCCAAGGTCCGTTCCACTGTTGAAAAAATTTCCGAAGATGTATCCTTCATTTCCCAAAAGGTTGAGGAAATGAAAGATATTCCATCACAAGTTGCCCAAGTGGTGATGGAGACGAAGGAAGTTTTTACTGCAGAGGAAGAAGAGCCGTCTTCAAGAGACAACGAACGAATTTCCTTAAATTAAAAAATGGGGTGGAGGTATGGCCAATAAAAAAGAATGGCTGAAAGGCTCATTCTTCAAGACTTTGGTAAAACGGTTACAGGTCGATGATGTGTCGGGGCTTGCTGCACAGCTGTCTTATTTCTTCCTACTATCCCTGTTTCCGTTACTTATTTTTTTATTCACTTTATTGGCCTATCTGCCATTTTCACAAGAAGATATATTAAATACCGTCCGTACATATGCACCGGACGATTCGATGAAAATCATTGAAGCTAATCTATCGGAAGTGATGGAAGCGAATGGGACTTTATTATCGTTTGGTGTCATCGGAACGATATGGTCGGCATCGAATGGGATGAATGCAATCATTAAAGCATTTAACCATGCATATGGTGTAAAAGAAAGTCGAACTTTCTTTATTTCCCGGGGAATGTCGATTCTTCTCACTTTAGCGATGATTTTTGTTTTTATTGTCGTTTTATTGCTGCCGGTATTCGGAAAACAGATCGGATTGTTCCTATTTGCCGAAATTGGACAATCCGATGAGTTTCTTACGATTTGGAACCAACTTCGCTGGGTGGTCAGTACGCTTGTGTTTTTAATTGTGTTCACCATCCTTTATTGGATTGCGCCCAACATTAAGCTGAAGTGCATAACCGTACTGCCTGGTGCAATCTTTGCAACGGCAGGATGGAGCCTCGCTTCTTTTTTGTTTTCATTTTATGTGGAGAAATTCGCTAATTATTCCGCAACATATGGAAGTCTTGGAGGGATAATCGTATTAATGGTCTGGTTTTATTTATCGGGGCTCATCATCATACTGGGCGGGGAAATAAATGCGCTCATTAGTGAAAGGAAAAAGCCAGAATGTGCATGAGATTCCTGGAGTTTCCGTAATAGCGGACTATCATGCTGCGGATACTATTCGAGAAATGACAACTTTTAAAGAGGAGGAGTTCTTTCATGAGTAAAAAGGATGGCGGCACAAAACAAAAAGGAAAAAATAAAGGTTCGAACCATAAAACATCAGGTTCTGCAAACGGTAAGAACGGATATCACTAAATCAACATAAAAAAGGGAGCCTTGGATGGCTCCCTTTTTCATGGTTTAGTTTCTCAAAAGTCTTAAGCTGTTCAATATAACGAGGATTGTGCTTCCTTCATGGCCAATGACGCCATATGGGAGGTCCAGGAATTGAAGGAAATTGGATGCTATCAGGATCATGATGACCGAAATGGAAAAGATGACGTTTTGTTTGATGATCCGATTCATCTTCTTGGATAATTTGACTGCTTCCGCGATGCGCGGCAGGTCATTCTTCATCAGAACGACATCCGCTGTTTCCAAGGCAACATCCGTTCCTTCACCCATTGCAATTCCGACAGACGCTGTTGCCAGAGCAGGTGCATCATTGATGCCATCCCCAACCATCGCTACAGTGCCAAAATGTTCTTTTAGCTTTTTCACTTCAGTCACTTTCGTTTCTGGCAGGCATTCGGCAATATATGCATCAATATGGCTCTCCGAGGCAATCGCTTTAGCCGTTTTTTCACCATCGCCTGTCAGCATGACGGTATGGATGCCCTCATTCCTCAAAGCTTCGATGGCTGTAACGGTTTCATCACGCAGGACATCTTTCAAAGTGAGTATACCGGCAATTCCGTGATCATCTTTAGCATACACGATTGTCTTACCTTGTTCAGCCAATGTCAGCGCAATGCCATTTTGGAATCGTTCTGCTTCACTGCGACCGACGAAATCAGCTTTTCCGACTTGCCAAAGCACGCCATTGATGTATGCTTGAACCCCATTACCTGAGATATCTTCCATGTTATCAGGTTTAATGATATCTTTTTGCAATTTCGTTTTGGCATAACGAACGATGGATGTTGCCAAAGGGTGGTTCGAATAATTTTCAACAGATGCAATGTGAAATAAGAAATCTACTTCGTTTAAATCTTCGCGGATAATGACATCCGTTACCTCTGGTTTTCCTTTTGTCAATGTACCGGTCTTATCTAAAGCAATTGCCTGCAGGTTACCTAGATTCTCAAGATGGATGCCGCCTTTAAACAAAATGCCATGACGAGCACCATTTGAAATGGCTGAAAGTGTAGCTGGCATGATAGAGGCCACAAGGGCGCAAGGAGAAGCGACAACGAGCAGGATCATCGCTCTGTAGAATGTTTCGGTCCAGCTCCACTCCAATAGGAAATGGGGTACGAACATCATCAAACCGACAACCGTCAATACCACTTTTACATAAGTCCCTTCAAACCGTTCAATGAACAGCTGGGAAGGGGACTTTTCACTTTGGGCGGATTGAACGAGAGTGATTATTTTTTGAAATAATGTTTCACTTGCCGGTTTGGTGATTTCCACGGTAATTGTACCACGGAGATTAACCGTTCCAGCGAAAACTTCATCATCCAATGATTTACTGACTGGTATGGATTCGCCAGTAATGGCGGCTTCATCGATATTGGTACGTCCGTCCGTGATTTTTCCATCTGAAGGAACTCTCTCTCCTGGTTTCACTAAAATCAGATCCCCGACATGCAACTGGGAAACGGACACGGTTTCTTCATATCCGTTAGTGATGCGCAGTGCTTCTTCAGGCTGCAAGTCCATAAGTGCCGAAATTTCTTTATGGCTCTTATTCATCGTGTATGTCTCAAGGGCGCCGCTTAAAGCGAAGATGAAAATCAATATGGCACCTTCCGTCCAGTATCCGATGACAGCAGAACCGATGGCCGCAAAAATCATCAGCATCTCAACATTCAACTCCCGGTCGGCAATCGTATCTTCTATGCCTTCTTTTGCCTTGGCATATCCGCCAATCAGGAAAGAGGCTAAGTATATGACGATGGAAGCGGACTCCATTCCGTTCTTAGAAAGGGCCCAGCCCAAAACTATTAATAAACCGCTGAATAATGCGGCAATAAGTTCTAAATGAGGTTTTGCTTTTTCCAACCAAGTGTTTTTGCATGTAGCCGGTTGGGTTAAATGTTTAGTATCTGTAGTCATAAGATTCCCTCCCACATTCTTCTCTATTTTGTGTAAATGATATAGATTATCATTTGATTCGTATCTAATTGAGAAAGATAATCAACGTCATTTCTCTGGATAAAATATGAAAGCTGCCACCGTGATTGCGATGACAGCAATGTTTTTAAAGGTTTATAAAGGTGATGTCCCTTTTGTTAATATTATATTACCACATATCCTATTCAAAAATAAAGAAGAATGATTCTAATCTAGTAAAAAATATAAAGTATCGAATCACTAATATACAGGCACTCTTGATAAATAACGTTCAAATTGAATAATAAAAGAAGTAGTCAAGATAATAAACTATATTACATAACTGAAGCAGGCATTTTCTCCTTAAACAAGGCCAATGAAATGAAGACAAGGAAAAGCATGATGCTGATCATGTAGAAAAAATTCCCGCCTTGGATATGTTCAATGACCAGGCCGCCAAAAAATGGACCGCCGATGCTGCCGAGACTAAAGAAAATACTGCATAGTAAATTTCCTGCAGGTAATAGGTTTCTAGGCAAAAGATCTGCCATATAACTGATTCCCAGCGAGAAAGTCGAACCAACCATCATTCCGCCAAACATAAAGCAGATGAATAGACCAAGCACTGAATAGGAATATATCCCTGCTAGCGTGAATATGGCAAACCCTGAAACAAGAATCGTCAGCAAGGTCTTTCGCCGTCCAAAACGGTCACTTATCATCCCCAAGGGAATCTGGGTAAGCAGTGTCCCCGCGGAAAATGCCGGAATGATGATGGAAACTGCCGTTATATCGATTCCGGAGCGCAGGGCGAATACAGGAAAATTGCTATTCAATGATGACTCAAGCACGCCAAATGTGAACGGAAGCAAAAATGCGACCCAAGCTATGCGGCTCACTTTCGTAAACCTTTGGAGCGTGCCCAGGAATGAGGTGCTCTCGGAATCATCCTGTTCAGGAAGTTCATTTCTAATAAGGAAAACAGCAGACCAAGCGAGAAGGCTAAGTATGGATGTGATGATGAAAGGCAAAGACTGATTAATCTCGAGAAACTTTGTCATCAGCGGGCCTACCATGAAGCCGAGACTGAAGAAAAGTCCATAAATGGCAAGATTCCTTCCGCGCTTCGTTTTAGGTGAAATGGCAGTGATCCAGGTCTGGGTAGCAAAGTGAAGTGTATGATCGCCGATTCCAATGAAGAAACGAAGGACAAACCAAAACCAGAATGATTTCCAAACAGGAAATAAGGCAAGCGATAGAATGACCGTTATCCCGCCAAATACTATCAATGGCTTATAGCCGTATTTACGGAGGGGTGCTTCCATAAAAGGAGAAATCAACAGAATTCCAATATAAAGCGAGGCTGCATGAAACCCGTTCAGTGATGAGCTAATTCCGTCATTTTCAAAAATGATGGCAATGATCGGCAGAAGCATCCCTTGAGAAAACCCCGATATGCCGACAATTAAGATTAAAACGCTAAAAAGCAATTTGTTATTCATAAAATCATGTCTCCTAAGAAATGTATACCTTCTTGATGTTACATCTTAGGAAGAGGATTAAGCAATAGAAATTTGGGTAAATATTGACAAGAAGAGAGAAGATGATAAATTTTCCTTTGTCATCGCCCGAAGATTTTGTATGATAGTTTTTGTTACATAAAAAGAACTATAGATTGTGAGGAGAAGTATCGTGAATAAAATATTTTTGGGACTTGTCCTGCTGGGCGTCCCTATATCAGTCATCGGGTCATTATTGCATTGGCCGAGTGTGATCATGTTCATCGTATATTGCTTAACAATCGTCGCGCTTGCAGGCTTCATGGGCCGGGCGACTGAAAGCTTAGCGATCGTCATGGGACCAAGGATTGGCGGTCTTTTGAATGCAACCTTTGGGAATGCGGTGGAATTGATCATATCCATCTTTTCATTAAAGGCGGGGCTTGTGGGGGTCGTGTTGGCTTCTTTGACTGGTTCCGTATTAGGGAACTTATTGTTGGTGGCAGGCCTTTCATTCTTTGTCGGAGGGACTAAATACAAACGGCAGAAGTTTAATGTATTCGATGCGAGACATAATGCCGGTCTATTGATTTTTGCGGTTATTGTAGCCTTCGTCATACCGGAAATATTCACACAAAACATGGGTGAATCAAGCACGATGTCGTTAAGTGTAGGAATTTCCATTATATTGATCTTATTATATCTTGCTGCATTATTCTTTAAATTGGTTACTCACCGCGGGGTATATCAGCATACGGAGAAACACGAGGAACATGAAGAGGAAGTACCGGAGTGGAGCAGGAAAAAGGCAATTATAATACTTGCTGCCGCTACATTGGCCGTTGCGTACGTATCGGAAAAGCTTGTCCATACGTTTAGCGAGGTGGGGGAAGCCTTCGGATGGTCGGAGTTATTTATCGGTGTCATTATCGTTGCGATCGTCGGTAACGCGGCAGAGCATGCTTCCGCCGTCATAATGGCCTATAAAAACAAAATGGATGTCGCAGTGGAGATAGCCGTCGGTTCCACGCTACAAGTAGCGATGTTCGTCGCTCCTGTACTCGTATTGATTTCGTTAATGTATCCAACCCGTATGCCGCTTGTTTTCACAATGCCAGAACTGATATCAATGGTTTCAGCAGTCTTTCTGGTGATCATGATTTCCAATGACGGGGAAACGAACTGGTTTGAAGGACTTACCTTATTGGCCGCTTACTTCATTATGGGAATTGGATTTTATTTATTATAAGAATGCAGGCCTTCCGATGTGGGAGGTCTTTCTTTTAATAAAATAGAAATGACTCTGCTCAGGTTAGATTTAGCAGAGTCATTTCTATATTAGTAAATTACCATTCATAAGTTATTCCAAAATTTTTCATCATGCTTTTGTAAAAGTTGAGAAAATATTCTAGAGTGTCACACCATCCTTTTACATCAGATTTAAGTATTGGCGAATTCGTTTTCTGTCATCCTTTAAAAGGGTGTCATGGATTGTTCGATAAGCATACCTCCTGAAGGTTTAATAGGTATGAACGATTTCGCCTCCTTTTTGTAATGTAAATTAAGTATAACCGATTTAAAAAGAAAAGTAAATATTCTGAACTTTACAAATTCATTACAAAGTTGAAATCTTAATGAAATGTATAGAATGTGGGCTAAAAACAAAATCTATAAACAAATGATTGAACCCCTCAAAAGGAGTGCGACAGCATGAGAAGAACTATTCTTATTACGATGATTGCCCTAATTGCCTTCATACAGGCGAATGTAAGTTTTGCAGCAGATATACCAGAAGTCAAAGCAAATCCGAATAAGGTGAATATCCCTCCTTCCGTATTGAATATTGCAAAGGAGAATACGTATCCGAACCCGACCCAGGATCTTCCGATGCTGCAGCCAAGTAATCTTGCCGAACAATTGATCGAATCGTCGGATATCAAGATTGAAAATCCAGAACTCATCCAAATGTTGAATGAATCCGCAATTGCAAAGGCCCCGCTTGCTTTTGGATACAGGGCGACCATTTACCTTGGTCATTGGGCCTTGAATTATGAGTCTTCGGAAACAGCACCAAACTGGGAATACCAAAAAATCAATACGAATTATTATGATAATCGCGGCGGTGAAGTTCCATATAAGATCCGTTATGTCCAGGAAAGTCAGAAGGCAGTGAGTGGCGGTCTGACGGCGAAAATTCCAAAGGCTGAGGATGTTCAAAAGATGATGCTGTTAAAGGCCACCGAGAAAACGAATTTGCCTTTGGCTTTTGAAACGATCATTGGAGCTGGTACGAAAAAAGATCAAGTATACAATGTTGCGTCAAATAGGATTGGTTACTTATCCAGTTTTGCTTCCGCCGTAAATGAAAAAGGCAAGGTCACATATGGCGAAGTGTATTTGAACCTAAAAGGAAATAAAAGAACCATTACGATAAAGAACATCACTTCGCAAGGCATCGGTGCATGGATACCGGTTCAGGACCATGTTTCCTTCAGTTTTACAGTCTCACAGCAACCCAGGTAAATTGAAAAACTCGCCGGATTGGCGAGTTTTTCTTCATATTGTTGACTTCCTGATCCTGAAGTCCTCTTTCGGGTAGTATGCATTTTTGACGAGTACATTCGGGCCTAGACATTTGACTGCCGGGCAGTGGCAATTCAATTCATTGGCCAGTTTCGAATTCATCCAGGTTTCATAGGATTCGGTCAAAGGCTGATCTTTGATATTCCCTAATGCAGGCGCGTCCCCGAAATCGGTCACGATCACTTCCCCGGTAAAAATATTGATGTTCAACCGTGATCGTCCATCAGGATCATTTCGCACAGTCACTTTATGCGAACCATAAAGGCGTTGAAGCAGCTTAATATCCTCTAAACTGTTATTGCAAGGATAAAATGGCAGGGTACCGAAAAGCATCCAAACATTTTCATCTCGGATATCAAGCAAATGATGAATCGCTTCACGCATTTTGTCCAGTGATAAAGTTTCAAGTGCCGAAGCGAAATCGCTTGGATACATCGGATGAATTTCATGTCTTTGACATCCCATTTCATCGACAATCTGCCTGTGAATATGCTCAAGATGAGGCAATGTCCGTTTATTAAGCATCGTTTCCGCAGATACCAGTACACCAGCCTTTGTCAGGGCACGGGAATTTTCGATCATTTTATCAAATAATTTCTTTCGCTGTTCCCGGGATGGTTTTCGATCCATCATGGCAAAGCCGATATCAATGAATTCATCGATCGTTCCCCAATTATGGGAAATGTGGAGAACATCCAAATAAGGAATGATTTCCTCATACCGTTCCAAGTCAAGGGTCAAATTGGAATTGATTTGTGTCCGGACCCCGCGACTACGGGCATATTTCAATAGAGGCAAAACATAATTCTTCACTTGTTTTCTTGAAAGCATCGGTTCCCCGCCAGTAATGCTGAGCGAGCGAAGCAAAGGGATCTCATCAAGGCGCTGGATCAGTAATTCCAGAGGCAGTGCATCCGGGTCCTTGGGCTGGAGTGTGTAACCGACGGCACAATGCTCACATCTCATATTGCAAAGGGTGGTGGTGGTGAATTCCACATTGGTAAGGCTGAGTTTTCCATATTGTTCAACGTCCATATATGCTTCCCAAGGATCATACTTGGGTGTAATTGGTGTTAAAAGATCTTGCTTGATTATTGACATATTTAAAACTCCTTACGTAATAATGCACTAACCCATTATGAACAATGGGGACAAAAATTGTCAAATGGCGGAGAGCTGCATTTATAGCTTGCCATTGCACTTTCAAGCAGATTTCGTTACGATGAAAGAAGAACGGAAGGAGAGTGCCTCATGGGAAAATCCATTACAGGTAAAAACGAACAATTAACATACTTAAAGGAACGCCTCACGATGTTCATGGAGGTTCTTGATCATATCGAACCGGAAAATACGGAGTTGGAAGATATAGACCGTTTAATCGGCATGATAGATGATTTGGAAGGCAAAGTGGAACAATTCAAAACCCGCGAAGACTAATATCTGTTTCGATAGTATGATTTTTTAAATGTTAATATTCAGGAAGGGATGACGAGAAACTTCGTCATCCCTTTTTTGATGGAAATGTTTGGTGATGAAATTTAACATATGGGCTATTTCTGGCGCTTTACTCATTTCTCTCTAAATTGCTGTTCATTAAGAAAAATAATTACTTGTTTTCGAAAGATTATGTTAGATGTATAATAAAACGGGTGTGAATCATTCACTATTTATAGAGAAGCAGGGAAATGATTAAATCTAATCTAGGGGAAATAAGAGGGGGAAGAGAAATTTGGATATTCAAAAATTCCAAGAAAGTATGTACAGTCTTATCGTTGAAACTTCAACGAATCTTCCAAAGGATGTTCGTCGTGCGGTCAAAAGTGCAAAACAACGTGAAAATGCAGGTACTCGTTCTGCATTGAGCCTGACCACCATCACGAATAATATTACAATGGCTGACGACAATGTATCACCGATTTGCCAGGATACTGGTCTGCCGACTTTCAAAATAAAAACTCCAGTTGGCGTGAACCAACTTGAAATAAAAAAAGCAATTCGAAATGCCATCATTTTAGCGACAAAAGGCGGAAAACTTCGTCCAAACGCAGTTGATTCTTTATCGGGTGAAAATAGCGGGGATAACCTTGGGGAAGGTCTTCCTGTCATTAAATTCGATCAATGGGAAAAAGACTATATTGATGTTCGTCTCATCTTAAAAGGCGGCGGCTGTGAAAATAAAAACATCCAATACAGTCTGCCAATGGAACTTGAAGGATTGGGAAAAGCGGGCCGTGATTTGGACGGAATCCGTAAATGTATCCTTCACTCTGTCTACCAAGCACAAGGACAAGGCTGCAGTGCAGGCTTCATCGGCGTGGGTATCGGAGGGGACCGTTCATCCGGATATGATCTGGCTAAGGCTCAACTTTTCCGCAGTAATGAAGATGTTAATCCGAATGAAGATCTTCGTCAACTTGAAGATTACATCATGAAGACTGCTAATGAATTGGGCATCGGCACAATGGGCTTTGGCGGCGAAACTACACTGCTTGGATGTAAAATCGGTGTCATGCACCGTATTCCGGCAAGCTTTTTCGTATCCGTTGCTTACAACTGCTGGGCGTTCCGCCGTTTAGGAGTGAAAGTCAATCCTGAAACAGGCGAAATCAATGAGTGGTTGTATCAAGAAGGCGAGAAAATCGACTTTGCTCTGGAAGCAGAAAAAGCAGCGAAGGATGAAGTGGCAGCCGCTGCAGAATCGGACGTTGAAGCTTCTCGTGAAATCACCCTGCAAGCACCAATCACGGAAGAACAAATCCGTGAATTAAAAGTGGGTGACGTAGTTCATATTAACGGCAGAATGTATACAGGCCGTGACGCCATCCACAAGCACTTATCTGAAAATCCTGCACCAATCGACCTGGATGGACAAATCATCTATCACTGTGGACCGGTTATGCTGAAGGATGAAGAGGGCAAATGGCATGTGAAGGCCGCCGGACCAACAACAAGTATTCGTGAAGAACCATACCAAGGCGATATCATGAAGCGATTCGGCATCCGTGCAGTTATCGGTAAAGGCGGAATGGGACCAAAAACACTAGAAGCATTAAGTGAACACGGCGGCGTTTATCTAAATGCAATCGGCGGGGCTGCTCAATATTATGCAGACTGCATCAAATCCGTCGAAGGTGTGAACTTCACTGAATTTGGTATTCCAGAAGCAATGTGGCATCTGAATGTTGAAGGATTCACTGCAGTAGTTACCATGGATTCACATGGTAACAGCCTGCATAAAGACGTCCAGCAATCTTCATTGGAAAAATTGGCACAATTCAAAGAACCGGTATTTAAATAAATGTTTGGCGCAAAAGACGCTCACCAAAAGGTTGAGCGTCTTTTGCATATCTTACTCTTTGATTTCCGGCAGTGGATCGATCCTTGATGAATCCTCTAAATTCAATCCGCTTTTCACAAAATGAACAAACACTCCACCACTTAAACCAAGACAACCAACAAAGCCAAGAGTGATAACCCATTCCAGCATTACATTCCCCCCTTGGTACATGTATATGAAAAAAAAGGCGAAAATTACCTCAAAAAAGTACAATCTTTTGGAATGGTCGCACATACATTAGAAGAGAAAGGAGGGATTTTCATGCAGAATAACTACATCTTATTCTTTTTCGCCATGATAACCGGTTTTGCTTTCATCCAACTTCCTGTGGCAAACACGATTTTCTCCGGTCTTGAAACATTCCTTGACGTAGTCGGAATTGTAATCGTTCTCATTTTCGCTATCGCCATTATTTGGAAGGCGGCACAAGCGTTATTTAAAGGATAAACAGAACATGGAGGCCTAGCCTTTTCGGAGGAAGGGCCTTTTTTTTGTTTTGCGGAAGGAATTCGACCTTCACAATATCATGCATATAAATCTCCATGTTCCAAACAATAAGAAAAAAGACATGGGGGATGTTTCAATGAAAAAAATGATGATCTTATCCGCTTTTATATGCTTGATATGCTCTTTGGCCAGTCCAGCTTTTGCAGAATCCTATAATTGGGGATTCAATAAAGGTAAAAATGGTACACCTGCCGATGCCGGAAAAAAATTCAATGATATGCTGCCTGAATATGAAGCGATTTATAAGGGGGATACAAAGAAAAAAGTCGTTTATTTAACCTTTGATAACGGTTATGAAAATGGCTATACGGCCCAGATTTTAGATGTTCTGAAGAAACATGGTGCTCCTGGAGCTTTTTTTGTCACGGGTCATTACTTAAAAACAGCACCTGAGCTTGTTGTCCGTATGGCCAATGAGGGGCATATCGTAGGAAACCATTCATGGAACCATCCGGATATGACCAGCGTGACGGACGATGTGATCCGCACCGAGCTTGAGCGGGTAAAAGAAGCAACGGAAAAATTAACAGGGCAAAAGGGAATGAACTATTTAAGGCCGCCTCGTGGCGTATTTAATGAGAGAACAATGAGGGTCGCAAAAAAGGAAGGGTATTACCACATCTTCTGGTCACTGGCATATAGGGACTGGATTGTAGATCAACAAAAGGGTGCCGCTTTTGCACATGATGAAGTGCTTAAGCAGATTCATCCCGGCGCGATTTTATTATTGCATACCGTATCGAAGGATAATGCGGAAGCATTGGACTCGATTCTGACGGATCTTGAAAAACAGGGGTACACTTTTGGTAGCCTTGATGAATTAATGATTGAGAAACAGTTGCCGAACCGAATGCTTTATTAAAATGAGAAGCGGGTCCTGTCGTGATATTTCAGGTCCCGCTTTTATCCATTCTTCTCGATTTCAAGTAATATTTCAGGAAACATGCTATAATACGTGGAAAACTGCTAAAGGATGGATCGCTTGTGTGGACAGAAAAGTTACAGGTTCAAGGACCCTATAATTTCGATCTTGTTCTCGAACGATTATCGTTAGACCCACTTCAGGTAGTTGATTTTACTAACAGGACGGTAAAAGTTCCGCTATATATAGAAAAAGAACCAATCGTTTTGCAGGTTCAGGCAATAGGAAATATCGATGAACCATCTTTTATCATCAAAGGTCAATCAGAGGTGTACAAGTCAAAAGCAATCGAACGGTTAAAAAAGGTTTTTCATTGGCATCAGCCATTGGAAGGCGTTTCCCGGCACTTCCGGGAATCCGATTTGCGGGAAATCTTCGAAGAGCACCGCGGTACTGCCATCGTCTTGGACTTCGATTACTACAGTTGCCTCGTGAAATGCATCATACATCAGCAATTGAACTTATCTTTTGCCCATACGCTCACGGAACGATTCGTCAAAACCTTCGGCTTCCAGATGGAAGGCGCCTGGTTTTATCCGACACCGGAAACAATAGCCCAACTACAAATCGAGCAATTAAGAGCCATTCAATTCAGTGGCCGGAAAGCGGAATACGTCATCGGACTTTCCGAGCAAATCATTCAGGGCCATCTCAACCTTGATATAATGGAAAAGCTATCCGATCAAGAGGTTATGGATACACTAATAAAAATACGCGGTATCGGTAGATGGACGGCTGAAAACTTCCTGCTTTTTGGACTTGGCCGGCCGAACCTATTTCCTAAAGCCGACATTGGCATTCAAAATGCCTTGAAAATATTATATGGCTTACCGCAAAAGCCAACCCAAGAAGAAATGGAGTCCTATAGTGTGAAATGGGCTCCATATCTAAGCTACGCTTCCCTCTATTTGTGGAGAAGCATTGAAAAACGGAGTGAAAAGAAATGACAAACATTCAAGATACAAAACTAGAAGTGAATCAAACCCTTCCCCTTACGATTAAACGGCTGGGAATTAACGGAGAGGGAGTCGGTTATTTCAAAAAGAAAGTCGTCTTCGTCCCTGGAGCATTACCTGGTGAGGAAATTGTAGCTTTGGTTACAAAGGTTCAGCCAAACTTCACCGAGGCGAAAATAAAAACCATCCGTAAAGAATCACCGCATCGCATTGCAGCGCCATGTCCGGTTTACGCTGAATGCGGCGGTTGTCAGTTGCAGCATTTGAGCTATGACCAGCAGCTTATTGAAAAACGAGATATCGTCATTCAAGCGATGGAACGTCATTCGGGGTTCCCAGTTTCTTCATTAAATGTAAAAGAAACGATCGGCATGGAAGATCCTTGGAATTATCGCAATAAAAGTCAGTACCAAGTCGGCCAAAAAGATGGCAAGTTGATTGCTGGCCTTTACGGCATGAACTCCCATACACTGATCGATATCCCGAATTGCCTTGTACAGCATAAGGCAACGAATAAGGTGACACGTACAGTGAAAAAGATACTGAAGAACCTGAACATCTCGATTTATAATGAAAGAAAAAGAAAAGGTGTCATCCGTACTGTCATTACACGGGTAGGATTTGAAACAGGTGAAGTGCAGGTTGTCCTTGTTACGGGAGCGGAGGAAATTCCACAAAAAGATCAGTTGCTAAAACAAATTCGTGACCAATTGCCAGAAGTGAAATCGGTCGTACAAAACATCAACAACCGGGATACATCATTGATTTTTGGCGAAAAAACGATTCACCTGGCAGGCGAAAAAGTCATCAACGAAACATTGGGTGACCTATCATACGAACTATCGGCCCGTACATTCTTCCAGCTTAACCCGGTTCAAACTGTCCGCTTATATGATGAAGTGAAAAAAGCGGCAGCCTTAACCGGCACGGAAAAAGTGGTTGACGCTTATTGCGGTGTTGGAACCATTGGGCTATGGCTATCTGAAAACGCCAAGGAAGTCAGAGGAATGGACGTCATCAAAGAATCCATTGAGGACGCCAAGAAAAATGCCAAAAAACATAAACGCAACAATGTATACTATGAAACAGGCAAAGCCGAGAATATCCTTCCACGCTGGACCAAAGAAGGCTGGAAACCGGACGTACTGGTCGTCGACCCGCCAAGATCCGGCTGTGACCAATCCTTACTGCAGACAATCTTGAAAGTTAAACCGGAAACCATAGTGTACGTATCATGCAACCCGTCCACATTGGCGAAGGACTTACAAGAACTGGGCTCTTCATATCGCGTGGAGGCCATGCAGCCCGTGGACATGTTCCCGCAAACAAGCCATGTGGAAGTAGTAACCTCATTGAAGCTGATTAAAGAATAAGCAGAGTGATCCGGGAATCTGTAAAAGGTTCTCGGATTTTAATCTGCGTTTATTTCCAACCATTTGTGAAATAATGAAAGTACTGTGAAAATCGAGAAATACATAGGAGGGTTTTGGATGCATAATCATGATATATTAATTCGATTAAGATATGCGCTGGATATTAAAAATAAAGATATGGTTGAGATATTTAAACTTGGGGAGATCGAAGTGACAATGGAAGAAGTCATGCAGATGCTCACAAAACCAAAAGATGATTATTATGAAGAATATGAAGAATATGATATGGATGAAGCTGATGATGGGGTAAACTGCAATAACTTGATGCTAGAGTCCTTTTTAAATGGTTTGATCATTTTTAAAAGAGGGAGACAAGAGCCAAAACCTGGTCAGCCTCAAAGTCAGGCACCGGCTGTAAAGCATAAGGAAAGTGTGAATAATATCCTTCTGAAGAAACTAAAAATAGCACTATCATTAACCAGTGAGGATATGATTGATATTTTGGAAGAAGCAGGAGTCATGATAACCAAAGGTGAATTAAGCGCTATATTAAGAAAAGTGGGTCATAGGAATTATAAAGAGTGCGGAGATCGATACGCCAGGAATTTCTTAAAAGGATTAACTTTGAGATATAGAGGATAACACTGTAACATGTCCATTATGAATCAGACCATGAAATCGTGAAAAATACTTTTTACGATTTCATGGTCTTTTTTTATGATGTTATTGAAGGGATAGAAAGTGCGAAATAGTAAAAAAACACAAGGGACCCTCAAGGCACCTTCTCAAACATTAGCCTCTTAAAAAGTCTGGTTTTGCGAAATTGGGGTTGGGATATTTATAGAAGCCTTCTCCCGCTTCTCTTCCGATTTTCCCTTTACGATATACTCTGTTTTCAATAAGTTAGCCAGCTTTTCAACTTCTGGATCACCTGTCGCTTTCGCTTTTGCAAGTGAAATATTATAAGCGGTATTGATTCCCACCACATCTAAAATGGCGAAGGTCCAAGAGGTGCTCCTGTTCTTAAGTTCAATGGCTGGGATCATAACGACACCATACGGCGGTCCGTATGCAGCAACCAAACATGCCATCGAGGGAATGGCATTAACCTTAAAGGCTGATCTGGAGGAGTTTGGGGGCAGGTTGCGACCATCAATCCGGGTGCCTACAATACCGGTTTTAACGACAGGGCAGCTGAGGAAAAATGGAAATGGTACGTGGAGAAAAGAATTTTACAAGAGCAGAGGCTATGAAAAAGCAAGAAAAGGGATTAAAAAACCAATTCGATCCGAAAAGTATGATAGAAAAGATGATCGAAATCATCCGGTTGACCACTATGAATTCCGTACTATCCATCCCGAGAAAATGGAAAGATGAAGGAGACCGAAAAGGACCGGTGGGACATCGAAGTCTGATTTATGGAGCATTATTGTCATAGGATTAGTGAAGTAGAGGAGTAATTTTGTTAGTTGTGCATGGATTGTGGACAAGGAAGAGAAATAGGGAAAATCCTTATTCTTAGCCCCTTTATCCCTTTTATTTGCATGACTTTTTTGTTTTTTGTACATGAGATTCAATTCAATATCCGAGCTGATCAGCAGCTCATTTTTTATTGTTGTAATGGACTTAAGCGTACATAAGTACAATGTAAAACAGACAAAAAAGAGGATAATTAATCCCCTTGCTGACTATGGACAAATTGGAAGAACTCGGGTTTGCCTGCAGTTTTTATCTTTTAAAAAACAATCCAATTGATTGGAGCGGGTGTTCGGGACTCCTGCTTAAAAAAGCATGTCCAAGGGAGACCCCTCAGGCGCAAAGACCGTCCGAGGAAAGCGATTGCCTGGGAGGTAATAAGCCCCAAAAACAATTCATGATTAGAAATGAACCATTCTGAACTTCCTTTTGTCAACAAACTGAAAGAGGATATTCCCCTTGGTTTACTTGTCTTCATTTGATTGTTCATCAGGTTTTTGGACGATTTCTTTTAATTCCCCAATGTCACCTTTTGCATTGATAATTTCAAAAATCTCATTTAGGCCTTCTGAAGTTTTTTCATCTTCCGTTTTCACTATACCCCTCCTTAATTAGGTTAATGGTTAAGGTCTCCAAAAAACCAGTAGATATAACATCGGTTGCCTTGGAAAATTGATGAAATTCTCTTCGTATTTTCATTGATTTAAACGCATTTTAGGCGGATGTTGATTGTAAGAACTGCAAAAATTCAAATTTTTTTGTCCACACAATATGGACAACATTAAAATTATCCATTATTATGATTGTTATAACACTTAGTATAAAGGGATTTACACTAATTCTCTGTGTGTTTCTGGGGAAGACGCGTGTATTTTTGGAAAAAAGGGAAAAAATACAATATTTTTAAAATAGGTGTAAAACATATAAAAATCCTGCATGTATTCCAACCATCAATGAGGGGGTATATTAGATGTCAAGTGAAATATTAAATGAATTTTTGAAAGAAAATTTGGAAGATTTAAAAGAAAAGGGACTTTACAACGTTATTGATCCAGTGGAAGGTGCTAATGGTCCGGTTATCACGATTGCGGGCAGGGAGCTAATTAATTTATCATCCAATAATTATTTAGGTTTAGCAACAGATAGGCGATTAATAGAGGCTTGCATCGAAGCGACGAAAACATATGGTGTCGGTGCAGGTGCCGTTCGTACGATCAACGGAACGTTAGATATTCATGTCAAATTGGAAGAAAAGCTCGCCGAGTTTAAACATACAGAAGCAGCCATTGCTTATCAATCTGGATTTAACTGTAATATGGCAGCGATTTCAGGAGTGATGGATAAAAATGATGCCATTCTTTCAGATGAACTGAATCACGCTTCAATCATTGATGGATGCCGACTATCCAAGGCGAAAATCATTCCCTTTATCCATTCCGACATGGACGATTTACGGACAAAAGCACGTCAAGCAAAGGAGTCCGGATTGTATAACAAGATCATGCTCATTACCGACGGAGTGTTCTCGATGGATGGGGATATAGCCAAACTTCCTGAAATTGTGAAGATTGCCGAAGAGTTCGACTTAATTACGTATGTTGATGATGCACATGGTTCGGGTGTATTAGGTAATGGTGCAGGAACGGTTAAGCATTTTGGGTTATCGGATAAAGTGGATTTCCAAATTGGAACATTATCCAAAGCCATTGGTGTTGTTGGGGGCTATGTAGCAGGAAAGAAAGATTTGATTGATTGGTTAAAGGTGAGAAGCCGTCCATTTTTATTTTCAACGGCTGCCACACCGGGAGCAGTTGCAGCTAGCATAGAAGCCATAAATATTTTGATGAATAGCTCAGAACTTCAAAATAAGCTTTGGGAAAATAGCGATTACTTGAAAAAAGGCCTAAAAGAATTAGGGTTTGAAATCGGGGAGAGCGAAACACCGATTACGCCTTGCATTATAGGTGATGAAGCAAAAACGCAGCAATTCAGCAAGAGGCTGAATGAAGAAGGTGTGTATGCTAAATCCATCGTGTTCCCTACCGTTCCAAAAGGTACAGGAAGAGTGAGGAATATGCCTACTGCGGCTCATACAAAAGAGATGTTGGATAGCGCATTGGCCATTTATGAAAAAGTAGGAAAAGAGATGTCGATCATATAAGTAGATTGCTTGTTTCAGAGTTTAAAACATGGGGAGGGATTTTTGATGAAAAAGGTCTTGGTAACGGGAGCTTTAGGTCAAATTGGTTCAGAACTGACGCTAAAAATGAGAGAGGTTTATGGAGCTGATAATATCATTGCGACAGATATCCGAAAAACGGACAGCGATGTTGCTCAATCAGGTCCATTTGAAGTTTTGGATGTTACGGATGAAAAAGCGATGTTTAACATGGCAAAAAAACATGAAGTGGATACGATTATACATTTGGCCGCTTTACTGTCGGCAACAGCTGAAAAGAAGCCGCTGTTAGCTTGGCATTTAAACATGGGCGGGTTGGTCAATGCTTTGGAAACGGCACGGGAACTAGATTGCCAATTATTTACACCTAGTTCCATTGGTGCGTTTGGTCCAACCACTCCTAAAGATTGGACACCGCAAGACATCATTCAACGGCCGAATACGATGTACGGCGTGAATAAAGTATCCGGAGAGTTATTATGTGATTATTATCATCATAAATTTGGGGTTGATACGAGGGGGCTTCGATTCCCGGGACTGATTTCGTATGTCACGCCTCCTGGTGGCGGAACTACCGACTATGCAGTTGAAATTTACTATGAAGCGATTAAAAACAAGCGTTATACTTCTTACATTGATAAGGGAACGTATATGGACATGATGTATATGCCGGACGCTTTAGCTGCCATCATTGCTTTAATGGAGGCAGATGCTTCAAAATTGAAACATCGGAATTCTTTCAATGTTTCTGCCATGAGCTTTGATCCGGAGCAAATTGCAGCCGAAATTAAAAAGCATATACCGGAATTTGTCATGAATTATGAAGTCGATCCTGTAAGACAATCCATTGCAGACAGTTGGCCAAATACAATTGATTCAACATGTGCAAAGGAAGAGTGGGGATTCAAGGCGGAATATGATTTGGAGAAAATGACCAATGATATGTTGTTAAAGTTGAGATTAAAGTCCCTTTTGGTAACAGCGTAATAAAACCTGCCAGCCGAATAAAAGAGTTGCAAAACTCTTTTATTCGAGTTATTTTATACAGGGGAATTTTTACGTTTAAGGGGTGAACTTGTTATAACCGGTAAAAAGTAAGCGCTTTCTATGGCACCTCGGACAGAATAAAGAATTAACATGAAAATGGATAGTAATCTTTCTAACTGTCAGGAATGCTTAAAAGTGAAGAGTGATTTTATGAGGCGGCTTTAAGAAGGATTAAATAAAGTGGTGCCTGCTATATCATTTCTATACTAAATAGGGAGTGTAAAAAGCATCTTGCATAAAATTTCGACTATTAGTAGTGTAGGGGGAAATGGAATGGCAAACAAAGATTTGAATAGGGACTTGAAAGGCCGTCATATTCAGATGATCGCTTTGGGCGGAACGATTGGTGTCGGTTTATTTATGGGTTCAGCCAGCACGATTCAATGGACAGGTCCGTCTGTAATGTTAGCTTATGCGATCTCTGGTTTATTTATATTCTTGATCATGCGCGCAATGGGGGAAATGCTGTACTTAGAGCCAAGTACAGGTTCATTTGCAACATTTGGTTATAAGTACATTCATCCATTGGCAGGGTATTTGACAGCTTGGAGTAACTGGTTCCAGTGGGTTATCGTCGGGATGGCAGAAATTATTGCAGTGGGGACGTACATGCAGTATTGGTACCCTGATCTCCCTGCTTGGATTCCAGGTTTAATTGCAATGGTGATTCTTGGAGCAGCGAACTTAATTTCCGTTAAGTCCTTTGGGGAAATTGAATTTTGGTTTGCACTGATTAAAATCGTAACGATTATTTTAATGATCGTTGCAGGTTTAGGACTGATTTTCTTTGGGATCGGTAACGGTGGGGAAGCCTTAGGGTTATCGAATCTTTGGGAACATGGCGGTTTATTTACAGGCGGCTGGAAGGGCTTCTTCTTTGCTCTCTCACTGGTGGTTGCCGCTTATCAAGGTGTAGAATTAATCGGGATTACGGCTGGTGAAGCAAAAGATCCGCAAAAAACGATAACCAAAGCGATTCAAAGTACCATTTGGCGTATTTTAATCTTCTATATCGGTGCGATCTTCATTATTGTAACCGTTTACCCTTGGGATCAATTAAGTTCGATTGGCAGTCCATTTGTTGCGACCTTTGCGAAGGTTGGTATCACTGCAGCAGCTGGAATCATTAATTTTGTCGTAATCACGGCTGCAATGTCTGGCTGCAATAGTGGTATTTACAGTGCAGGACGCATGCTTTACACATTAGGGATGAATGGACAAGCGCCAAAGTTCTTTGCAAAAGTATCTAATAGCGGTGTCCCTTTATTCGGTACGTTCGGAGTGATCGTCGGTTTGGCGATTGGAGTTGTTTTAAGTTATATTGCACCAGAAAATTTATTTGTGCATGTATACAGTGCGAGTGTACTTCCTGGGATGATTCCATGGTTTGTCATTCTGATCAGTCAAATTAAATTCAGGAAGGTCAAAAAAGCTGAAATGCACAATCATCCATTCAAGATGCCGTTTGCACCTGTTACAAACTACCTGACCATCGCTTTCTTGATCATGGTATTGGTCGGTATGTGGTTTAATGATGACACACGTATATCTCTTATGGTTGGAATAGGTTTTCTGGCTATCGTAGCAATCAGTTATTTCGCTTTTGGAATAGACAAGCGTGTACAAGCAAATGCTCAAATAGAGGCTAAGAAGGAGGACAAAGTGGGTTAATCCATCATTCACTTTGCGTTTTGCAAAGGGTTGCTGCGGCAGCCCTTTTCCAATGAAATTAATGATAAAATGGATTAAAATGATTGCTTCATTGTGAAGGGTGAACTTTTTATGTTTGGACTTAAAAGCCAGAAGAAAAGGAGAAATTGACAATGACCACTTCAAAGCAGAATTTGAGGACTTGCGAAAAGGGACACAAATACCATAAATCCAGCGACTGTCCGACCTGCCCTGTATGTGAGCAGGAACGAAAACCTGATACAGGATTCCTTTCAGTGCTCTCGGCACCTGCCAGACGTGCATTGGAAAGCAATGGGGTAACCTCTTTACAACAGCTATCAGCATATAGTGAAAAAGAGATTTTGAAATTCCACGGTATGGGACCAGCTTCTTTACCGAAACTTAGGGAAGCTTTGGAGACAGGTGGGTTATCATTCAAAGCTTAATCAATTTAGTGAATTAGGGATCAGGAACATCTTTTTTATGGACATCATCCTTGTTAAACTGATAGTAACTCTAAAAAGTGAGGTAACGAAAAATCATGAGTTCCTATACTCCCTATTTTGAATTCAATCGAAAAAAGTGGGCATCTTTGCGAAACCATACCCCTCTTCCTTTAACTGAAAAAGAATTGGATAAATTAAAAGGAATAAATGAAGAAATATCCATTCAGGAAGTGGAAGAGGTTTATTTGCCCTTGACTCGTTTGATCAATTTACATGTTGAGGCATCTCAGCAGCTTAACACAGCCACTTCTTCATTTCTAAAAACTGATGCTAAAAAAGTACCTTATATCATTGGGATTGCAGGGAGTGTTGCTGTAGGAAAGAGTACGACTGCAAGGTTGCTTCAGACTTTATTATCCAGATGGGATAATCACAGAAACGTAGGTCTTGTCACTACCGACGGTTTTTTGTACCCAAATGATCTATTAGAAGATAAAGGATTGATGAAAAGAAAAGGGTTTCCTGAAAGTTATGATACCCAAAAGTTAATCAATCTTATCGGAGATGTAAAAGCGGGAAAAAATAAAGTGGAAGTTCCAATCTACTCACATTTGAAGTATGACATTTTGCCAAATGAAGTGCAGACGATCTGTAATCCGGATATTTTAATAGTGGAAGGTGTTAATGTTCTTCAAGTTGACAAGGAAAATCAAGTATTCGTCAGTGACTTTTTTGATTTCTCACTCTATGTAGATGCAGATGTTAACGACATAGAGCGATGGTATGTCGAAAGGTTCCTTTTACTTCAAAAGACTGCATTTCAAAGTCCCGAATCCTATTTCCATCGTTATATTGACTTTTCTAAAGAACAGGCCATAAAAAAAGCGACTCAAATTTGGGAAGAAATTAATTTGAAAAATCTACATGAAAATATAATGCCGACAAAAGGACGGGCAAAACTCATCTTGAAAAAAGGGCCGGAACATAAAGTTGAAAATATCTTTTTGCGAAAATAAGAGAAATAATGTTTTTTTGTAATAGCAATAAGTTGAGAAATTATATTAATGAGGGACTATGAGATAAGTCTTAAAATTAAGAATATTATCGGTGACATTACCTTATATTGGTTTAGTTTTCAGTAATTATTGGTATTGTTATAATATCTAATAATTGGGTGGAATTTATGATACTAGTTAAAAAGTTAAGAGTTTAGCAATTTCAGGAAGGCCTTTGTTTTTTAGGGAAATGGTTACAGAAAGTTCTAATTTTCCTTCTGTTTTTGTCAATAAATGTGTATTTTCCTGGTTTTTTCGAATCTGTCAATATTATTTCACTAACAGTTTCTTCCTTCAATGTTGGGAAGTTGCTGAGGAAATCTTTGAATGTGACTATCGGGGCGGATAAGTTTAAGCTAATTTCTTTTCAAAATCAACATTTTAACAAAAAAAGTAATAGTAGAATATTTTAATCTATGAAATAATAATAATAGATTATGATATAGTTATAAGGAGACAGAAAAGGTGTGTTCCTAGTTCGTG
The DNA here is from genome assembly GCF_018613455.1 of Bacillus sp. ISL-78. Taxonomy (NCBI): domain Bacteria; kingdom Bacillati; phylum Bacillota; class Bacilli; order Caryophanales; family Bacillaceae; genus Bacillus; species Bacillus sp. ISL-78. Next base: position 151,159 of record NZ_JAGGQC010000002.1, on the reverse strand, counting down.
CCGGGCTTTTTTTGACACCTAAGCAGGAGCGCCTACATCTTTTTTGCAAATATAGGGGATAAGGAAGGTTATAATGAGCAACATACAGAAACAAACAGACGTTATCTTAATTGGCGGCGGAGTCATGAGCGCGACTTTGGGATCATTACTGAAAGAGTTAGCACCGGAATGGGAAATCAAAGTATTTGAGAAGCTTGCAAACGCAGGAGAAGAAAGCTCTAACGAATGGAATAATGCGGGTACGGGACATTCTGCGCTGTGCGAGCTTAACTATACATCCGAAAAAGCTGACGGATCTATAGATATTAGCAAAGCAATTAAAATAAATGAACAGTTCCAAGTTTCATTGCAGTTTTGGTCGTATCTTGTAAACTGTAAGCTGATTGATAATCCGCAAGACTTTATCATGCCATTGCCTCATATGAGTATGGTGCAAGGGGATAACAATGTAGCGTTCTTAAAGAAACGTTTTGAAGCGCTGTCCAAAAATCCTCTGTTCCAAGGTATGGAGTATTCCGATGACCCAGCAAAACTGATGGAATGGATTCCACTTATTATGCAAGACCGTCCATCGAATGAATCTATAGCGGCAACAAAAATTGATTACGGTACAGACGTTAACTTCGGTGCTCTGACACGCATGTTGTTTGACCACTTAAAGGCTCAAAACGTCGATATCAAATATAAACATAGTGTTGATAATGTTAAACGTGCCAGTGATGGCTCATGGGAATTAAAAGTGCGTAATGTCGATACCGGTAGCGTAGAACGTCATAATGCTAAATTCGTCTTTATCGGAGGCGGGGGCGGAAGCTTGCATTTACTGCAAAAATCCGGCATTCCTGAAGGGAAACATATCGGAGGATTCCCGGTAAGTGGATACTTCATGGTATGTAATAATCCGGAAGTTGTTGCACAGCATCATGGGAAAGTATACGGAAAAGCTAAAGTTGGTGCACCACCAATGTCTGTTCCGCATCTTGATACACGTTTTATCGACAATAAAAAATCGTTGCTATTTGGACCATTTGCGGGCTTCTCACCGAAGTTCTTAAAAACAGGTTCAATGTTCGATTTAATAACTTCCGTAAAACCGAATAATGTCTTAACTATGTTGGCGGCAGGTGCAAAAGAGATGCCATTGACAAAATACTTGATCCAGCAAGTTATGTTATCGAAAGAACAGCGCATGGAAGAGCTACGGGAGTTCATCCCGAACGCTAAGAGCGAGGATTGGGATTTAGTAGTAGCAGGCCAACGTGTTCAAGTTATCAAAGATACTGTTGAAGGCGGCAAAGGTACACTTCAATTTGGTACGGAAGTTGTAAGTGCATCCGATGGCTCTATTGCAGCATTGCTAGGTGCTTCACCAGGGGCTTCTACTGCTGTTCACGTTATGCTTGAGGTAATTAATAAATGCTTCCCGCAACGCATGAAAGAGTGGGAACCGAAAATTAAAGAAATGATTCCTTCTTATGGGGAGTCACTAATGGAAAATACAGAGCTTTTGCACGAAATTCAAACTTCAACATCAGAGACGCTTGGTCTGAGCAAAAAAAAAGAGCTAGTTTATAGTTAATTTTTGGATATCGAAGCATCATTGAAATTAAAAACAACAGAACCTTTAATCGATCTTTGATTGAAGGTTCTTTTTTTGTTTTAAAGCTTATTCAATTAAGGATGCATATTTGCAGGCAAACTTGTCGACCAGTAATAATTACTGGTTGGCCTTTTTTTTGATAGAAGCAGACATGGTAGGACTCACAGTTGCGCGGGACATTTGAAGCAGGGAGAGTGGAGGCGGAAAAACATTTCCTATATTCTAGTTTAAAAGCATCCAAAAAGTTAATTGATTTAGTTTTTTCCCTATCCAACTAATGGGGTATCTCCTATTAGGGATGACTAAAGGACCCTGGTGAATACCACCCTCCAAGGGTATTGTTCTAGAGGTATTGATGACATGAACGGCTACTTTTATCGAGAAGGATCCCATAGCCTTTTTGTGTTTTCCATCACATGAACAATATTAGGAAAAACATCCATAAAAATTATTTAAAGAAAATATTATTTATTCTAAAAATTCATATTATAATACTTTATACTTATGCTATATTATAGGGAGAATTATTTATTATCACGTATAATTTAAGAATTGGAGTGATTTGAATGAAGAAACTTGGTTTATTGAGTATGTTTTTGATTTTAACTATCTTTATCTCGGCTTGTGGAACCAATGAAGGGAAAAATGCAGGTGAGGAAAAGAAACCTGAAAAGGTATATAAAGTTGGTGTGGATACGACTTATCCTCCTTTTGAATTTAAAGAGGGGAACGACTATAAAGGTATAGATATCGAATTGATCAATGCAATCGCGAAAGACCAGGATTTCAAAATCAAATTGTCTCCAATGGATTTCGGTGGAATCATTCCGGCTATGCAAGCCAATCAGCTTGATGTGGCCATTGCGGGAATGAGCATTACAGAGGAAAGAAAAAAGGTAGTGGATTTCTCAACACCGTATTTTGATGCAGGGTTAACAATAGTTGTTAAGAAAGATAATACAAGCACTAAAACCGTTAAGGACCTTAAAGGAAAAACCATAGCAGTGAAAAAAGGAACGACAGGTGCTAAATATGCACAGGATAATGCTACGAAACTAGGAATCAAAGTTGTTCAATTCAATGATAGTCCGGCAATGTTCCAGGAAGTGGCCAACGGTAATGCGGATGCACTTATAGAAGATTATCCTGTCATCTCATATGCAATCGCCCAAAAAGACCTTGGATTGAAAATCGTAGGTGAACGTTTGAATGGTGACCAATATGGAATTGCTGTATTGAAAGGGCAAAACGAGGATTTATTGAAAAAAATAAATGATGGTCTTGCCAATCTTAAAAAAGACGGCAAGTACGATGAAATTATAAAAACGTATCTTGGTGAATAAGGTTAATAAACAATGGATTAAAGCTCATTAGGCGCGCTTATGGCGCGCTTTCTTTTTCAAAGGGGTGAAAGAAATGGATATAATTGTTGCGGCGTTGCCACTTTTATTAAAAGGACTTCAGGTCACACTTTATATCTTTGTGATTGCCATTATCCTAGGTTTTTTGATAGGTTTACTTGTCGCATTGCTGCGACTTGCCCCCATCAAAATCTTGAATTGGATTGCAAAGGTTTATGTGGATGCGATACGAGGGACACCTTTCATCGTTCAGTTATTTTTTATCTATTTTGGTGTGAATTCACTGAATTTGGTTTCTTTGGACAGTACAACAGCTGGAATAATTACCGTTGCAATCAATGCAGGGGCATATTTTGCTGAAATAATAAGGGCAGGGATACAATCCATCGAAAAAGGGCAAACGGAGGCGGCAAGATCCATCGGGTTCACTGGAGCTCAAACAATGAGATATGTCGTGCTTCCGCAAGCCTTTAGAAGGATGCTCCCGACCATTACGAATCAATCGATCATCAGCTTGAAGGACACTTCTCTATTATCCGTCATTGGTATAGCCGATTTAACCCAGCAAGGTCAGATTCAAGCTTCGGCAACCTTTGAAGCATTCAAAGTTTGGTTGGCCGTGGGTGTAATTTACTTTATCATCATCTATTTGTTAACCCTAATTGCTAATTTCATAGAAAGGAGGGTACAAGTTCGATGAGCATCATTACAGTAAAAAACCTGAGAAAATCATTTGGAACTATCGAGGTTTTAAAAGATATAAATGCAGAAGTGCAGGAAAAGGAAGTAATTTGCGTAATAGGCCCTTCTGGATCTGGAAAGAGTACATTCCTGCGTTGCCTGAACCTCCTTGAGGAAGTTACGGGCGGCGAGGTGGTCATTAACGGACACGATATTACCGATCCTAAAAGGAAAATCAATATAAACAAAGTCCGGCAAGAAGTTGGAATGGTTTTTCAACATTTCAATCTATTTCCTCATAAGACCGTTTTGGAGAACATAACCTTGGGCCCCATTAAAATTCGTGCCACCGATAAAGCGGAAGCAGGAAGATTAGCGCTTGAGTTATTGGATAAGGTTGGTTTAAAGGAAAAAGCAAATAGCTATCCAGGGGAACTTTCCGGCGGACAAAAACAGCGGGTCGCCATCGCAAGGGCATTGGCGATGAATCCGAAGATCATGCTATTTGATGAACCTACTTCTGCCCTTGACCCTGAAATGGTCGGCGATGTTTTGGAGGTAATGAAACAACTGGCTAAAGAAGGCATGACAATGGTCGTTGTTACGCATGAAATGGGCTTTGCCCGGGAAGTCGGGGACCGGGTGATATTCATGGATGGAGGATATATCGTGGAAGAAAATGAGCCGAATGAATTATTCGGTAACCCTCAGCACGAAAGAACCAAAGCATTCTTGAGCAAAGTGCTTTAACGGGATGTTTTTAAGATCGTAAATCATGAATGAAGGTTGTGCATGAAGTGTGGACAAAGGAATGCGGGGAACCCAAACGCATGAGCCTTTCCCTCATCTTTGTGCATAACTTTTTTTGTTTTTAGAGCAGGAATCGGTCAGGCGATGGCTTCAATTGGCAATCGTCAAAAAAAGAAAAACCTATGCATTCAACACATGCATAGGTTTCTTCTTTATTTACTTGGCACCGTAACTAATCAAGTTCGTCATGATTCGATATCCGCCTGGAACCTGGCCTTGAATTTGCCTGTATAGCACAAGGTTGGTGTAGAGGTAGGTGCCATTACCGTATTTAGCCATAAGGATACCGCCATCAAATGGTTCTTCATTAGGATCAGCCATGGAAATGAATGTTTCAAACCGTTCATCCCATTTCATTGGGAAATACAATCCTCTTTCTTGGACCCAATTGCTCCAGTCATCATTTGTTATTTTATTTGGATAGTTAAAAAGCGCCGATTCTGGTTTCGACACGTTTACTGTGGCTTTTTCATCGGTTACCCGCCAGCGAATCGAAGGATTCCCAAGGGTAAGAGGATAGGGAGCCGTCTTCAGGGCATCCCATCCATCACCCGGTTTATGGTATTGAACGACGAGATGGCCGCCGTTTTCCACATATTCAAGTAAGCGCGCGTTATTTGCCTTTAAATCTTCCCTCGATAGATAGGCACGGATGCCTGTAACGATCGTGTCATATTGACTTAAATCACCTTCTGCTAAATCAGCTGCAGTTAACTTCGTAATGTTCAGCCCTGCATTGCTTAAGTAATCTGCCACTTTATCGAATCCGCTTTCAATGTACCCCACTTTTAATGAAGCTGGCTTCAATAGCTCAAACGCAACGGTATTGATAGCTGCTGGGTATTGGTAATAGAATGTTCCGATATGGTCATAGGAAATTTCCTGAATGGTCGAATCAAAGGTTTTCCCATTGACAGTAGCAGCTGCCTTCACCTGATATTCCCCATTTTGTACTGCCTTCGGTGGTCTGAGGGTGAACTTCACTTGTTTTTCTTCTGATTTTTCTTTAAATGATACATTGGCATTTTTCGGATGAACTCCCCAATTTTCAGGGACTTTTAAAGCGACCTTTGCCGATGCTTTTCCTTCTGTATAGTTTTTCAGGGTCACCGTCACTGGGACTTCCTCTTTTACATCTGCCGTATTTACGACGATATCTTCAGGAGATAGGGTAAGGCCAATGTCGGGAAGGACAGCGATCGTTCCATCCACTTCCTCCAGGATGGAAGTTTTTGTGCTGCCGGATTTATAAGAAATGCTGGTCGTAATGGTTGATTCATCATAGGCGTGGAAGTAGGATGCATCTTCAGGGACTTCAACCAGATAGGTCATTGTCGCTGATTTATTTGGAGCCAGATTGACATCTTTAGATTTTGTTTTTGTCTTCCATCCTTTAGGCACGTTCAATGCAGCAGCGACTTTTTTCAATGTTTGTTTTCCGTTATTCTTCATGGTTACGGTTACGTACGTATTTTGACCTTTCGTAAGAATCTTTGAAGCTGCCTTAGCTTGAACTTCGAGTCCTGAGGAGACATAACTGACGTTTTGTAATTGCTCTTCTTTTAATGAGAGCTTATGAAGCAAGTCATTTTTGATGGCAGGGCTTAGCTTTGCCTTTTTGACTTGCGCAGTAATTGACCGAACATTGGAGAGAGCATTTTGGGATATTGAAAAAACACGTTTTTCATTTGGATAAGCCGCAATAACAGCGTCCAAATTCCGTTGCAAGTATTTAAATTCACCTATTAATTTTGAAGCTGAGCGGGGGAGTTTTTCAGCCCATTCAGTAAAATTGTAAGGTATACCTGCAAAAAGGTCCGAATCGCTTTTTGTATCAACCGCGCTTTGCTTCAAATCCAGATGGATCTGGCGAGGTGCTGCCGGGATATCAGAACCCATGCCTTGGCTTTTATGCAGATAGCGGGATTGTTCTCCAAGCTGTGGGTAAGTCATATTGTATATTGGGTCATATTTACCGATTTCAATCGAAGTGGTTGCTTGATCTGCCGAGGAAACGGGCAAATATAACTTTTTCACTTGCCATACCGATAGACCTTGTTTCAATTGTTGTGGAAAAACAGTCGGGTCGGCGGCATCCTTAAAGGCACGTTCACTTAAGATTGTCATTGTTCGATGATGTCCATGCTGGGTATCATCATTTTGAAAGGATGGCATCAATATATCTGGCTGATACTTCCGAATAAAGCGGATAAGCCGTTCATATGTGAGTTCCTCTCCCCATTTTTGTAATGTTTCCTCGGGTGTTTTAGAGAAACCGAAATCATAAATGGGATCAGAGGTAGTTTCACTTAGGTGATAGGCTTTAACCTCGGTGATTTTTGCAGCTTCTATCATTTCCCTCGAACGGATGATTCCAAGAGCGTTGTCCAGTTCATCCCCAATTTCATTTTGTCCTCCCTCACCACGGTTTGCAATCAGGCTGGATGTTTTCACCCCTAACCCTCTCGATAGATAAGCGAGAAAGTCACTGCGTTCATCATCGGGATGGGCACCGCTGTTCAAGAATGTCACAGTCGTTTCGAGCGGCTTGACCGCATTCCATAATTCGACGTTGGTTTCATCAGGATTTGCAGCGCTGACTCCAAGCGGCAATGATGCAAGAACCAACAAAAGGGAAAGCAACGATAACAAAGCTTTTTTCATTCTTCTTTAAACCCCCTTCAACTTTTATAAAAAAAAGTAGGTTAGTAATGTTTTCTAACTAACCAGACAAAAAAACCTATCTAATAAATAGCACTAATGGTTATAAATGTAAATAATTCGAAGTAACTATTAAAAATTGTACATTTGAAATGTTCAGAAAAACATCTTGTGCACTGAAATTATTTAAGTTATATTTTTACTTAATTAGGAAGATTTACTAACTAAATGATGTAAGGCCGTGATGTGATGAGTTTTAAAAGAACACCCAGTCATCAAAAATATGTAAATAAAAAAAGAATCATTCAATGCATCCAAGAATGTTCACCCATTTCAAGAGCTGAAATCGCCGTTAAGCTTCAGCTAAGCAAACCAACTGTTTCTCAGGCTGTGGATGAACTTATACAGGAGAAATGGGTATTCGAAAAAGGAATAGGAGTATCCTCAGCTCAAGGCGGGAGGAGGCCCATCCAGCTCTTTTTTAATGAAAAGGCTGCCTATATCATCGGTGTCGATATAGGTGGGACGAAAGTGAAAATCGTTTTAAGTGATTTAAGCGGCAACATCCTTGCTGACACTAGTTTTTCAACAAACACTTATTTACATTCAGGGCTTCTTAAACAAATGGCGATTGAAACGGAGCGGTTAATTGCAAAGAATCAGATTGCGAAGGAAAGGATATTGGGGATGGGAGTCGGGATCCCTGGCATTACGCAAACGGCAAGCGGATTAGTAATAGAGGCACCGAGTTTAGGCTGGGTACAATATCCATTTATAGCAGAAGCGAAGCGTTATTTTGATTTCCCCATCTTTCTGGACAATGATGTAAATGCGGCTGCACTAGGTGAACAGTGGCTGGGTAATGCACAAAATAAGCGGAATTTACTGTTCATTGCGGTTGGCACGGGAATCGGAAGCGGCATCATCTTGAATAACCAGTTATACAGAGGAGCTTCCAGTGCCGCTGGGGAAATGGGATATATGGTGACGGACAAAGAGGATATAAAACGTGAATTCAAGCCGATTTTCCATAGATACGGCTATTTGGAAAGTGTCGCAGGAGGCAAGTCGATTGGCGGTCATTTCACCAGGGAGGTCCTCAAGGATCCTCACCATTTTTTATTCGAACGGGCCAAATCTTCCGAACTATCGGGGGAAGATGCTTTTTTGGCAGCAAAAAAAGGAGACACTGCAGCTATGGCCATCATAAATGAAGCCATCGAACATTTAGCCTGCGGAATTGTCAATGCGGCTAGTTTGCTAAATCCGGAAGTGATCATTTTAGGAGGTGGTGTATTAAATTCTGCTGAATACATTTTACCTAGAATTCGGGAGGTCGTTGATCGATATCTTCCAAGTTTAGTAGAAATGAAAACTTCACAACTTGGAGAAAACGCAGGGGTGCTTGGAGCGGTTTCCCTATTTTTAAGGGAACATGATGGGATTTTGAATTTTCGTGATGAGGGGGAATATTAATGAAAAATAGGAAAAAGTCGCTTGTTTCCGTACTGACCTTATCGGCAGCACTATTAATTTCGGGATGTAACGGTACAGATACGAAAACGAATTCGGCTGCTGGCGAAAAGGGTGAGCTGGAAGATAAAATCGTTGTTTATTCACCGCATGGCAAAGATATTTTATCAAAATTCGAAAAGCAGTTCGAAGATAAGTATGGGATTGATGTTGAGTGGCTTGATATGGGGTCTCAGGAAATCCTTGACCGTGTCCGTTCAGAGAAAAGTAATCCGCAGGCAGACGTTTGGTGGGGTGCACCTTCCACGAACTTCAATCAAGCAAAGGATGATGAGCTGCTGGCCGCTTATAAGCCTAGCTATTCCGATAATCTCGATGAAGGATTCCGCGATCCGGATTGGTATTGGACAGGAACGAGCCAGACACCGGAAGTCATCATGTATAACAGCAAAGAATTATCAAAAGACGAGGTACCGAAAGATTGGGATGAGCTGCTTGATCCGAAATGGAAAGACGAAATCATCATCCGCTATCCGTTAGCCTCAGGAACGATGAGGACAATTTTTTCTGCGATGATCTATCGTACGTATAAGGATACAAATGATCCAAAAGAAGGGTATGACTGGTTAAAGAAGCTCGATCAAAACACGAAGGAATATTCAGCGAATCCTGAAATGATGTATAACAAGGTAGCCAAAGGAGAGGGCTCACTTTCCGTTTGGGCAATGCCGGATGTCGTCATGCTGAAAGAAAATAAAAATTATCCATTTGAGTTCGTTATTCCGAAGAGCGGAACGCCAGTATTGACAGAAGGTATCGCCATCGTTGAAGGCGCCAAACATCCAAAAGCGGCTGAAGCCTTTTATGAGTTCGTGAATACACCAGAAGCCGCAAAAACTTTGGCAGAAGAATTTTACAGGATTCCGACCAGAAGTGATGTGAAGGGTTTACCTGAATGGATCACGGAAACGGAAATTAAAGCGATGGATATTGATTGGAATGCATTCCAGGAAAAAGGTGACGAGTGGATGAAATACTGGGACGAAAATATTAAAAGTGGAGATAAAGAAATTAAAGAATAAGGAAGTGTCTTTGGGATGGCGTCCATAAAAATAGAGAATGTCCAAAAAGCCTTCGGGAAAACGAAAGCTGTTGACCAGTTAAATCTGGACATCAAAGAAGGTGAGTTTTTTACCTTTCTTGGTCCAAGCGGCTGCGGTAAAACGACAACACTTCGGATGATTGCCGGTTTTTATTATCCAACTAAAGGTGTCGTCCGATTTGGCGACAAAGATATGACGCGTGTACCTCCGGAGAAAAGAAATACAGGCATGGTTTTTCAAAACTATGCCCTCTTTCCCCATATGACTGTTTTTGAAAATGTAGCGTTTGGTTTGCGTGTGAGAAAGGTTTCTTCTGCTGACTTAAAGAAGAGAGTGCTGGATGCCCTCCAAAAGGTCAGGCTGGAGAGCTACTCGGATCGTCAAGTGAGCCAGTTAAGCGGAGGACAGCAGCAGCGGGTGGCCCTTGCGAGAGCACTGGTCATTGAACCGGAAATATTACTGCTGGATGAACCATTAAGTAATCTGGATGCCAAGCTTCGTGATGAAATGAGAGTGGAAATCTTAAGGCTGCAGCGTGATTATAAGATTACCACCATTTATGTTACACATGATCAGGCTGAGGCTTTATCCATGAGTGATCGAATCGCCGTGTTCAATCATGGTGTATGTCACCAGGTCGGGACGCCAACAGAAATTTATAATCGGCCGGCCAATGATTTTGTGGCGAGTTTTATAGGTGAGATTAATCTTTTACCCGTTCAAGTTGAAAAAGTTCAACAAGATAATATAGAGGTTGCCCTTAAGAATAATGAAAAACCGATTAAATTAAAGGTGGAAAATCAAGCTAGGGACGGAATTTCAATCATACAGAGTGGTGCTGACCTTGCTGTTTCGATTCGTCCTGAAGCAATCAGGATTCTGGATGTGATCGAAGAAGGCATGAATATCTTTAAAGGTAAAATAAATTCCGTCCAATTCCTTGGATCTGTTGTGAATGTCATGGTGGATGTTCAAGACGTGTCACTAAGGGTCGACGTATTTAACACCCATGATTTCGGATACTTTTATCAAGGAAAGGAAGTGAATGTCCAGCTTCCCGAGAAACAGCTGCGTCTTATCCCTGTCATAAGCGGTGATGCGCCATGATTAAAAATCGTGATACGAGATTGACGGTTTGGCTCCTTATACCAGTTGTATTGGTGCTCATAGCATATGTACTCTACCCGTCATTGAGGACCTTTATTGAAAGTCTGCAAAAAGAAGGAACGATATCCCTTGGAAATTATCAGGACTTCTTCGTACAGGAATCGAAAACGAACTTAGAGGCTCTTTGGAATTCTGTATATATATCCTTATTGAGTGTATTGGTCAGTGCCTTGATTGGCATTCCGCTCGCATTCATTTTTAACCGTTACGATTTTCCTGGCAGAAGCTTCTTTTCATCAGCAGCGATTTTGCCGATTGTCCTTCCATCATTGGTAGGGGTCATGGCCTTTATGTTTTTATATGGAGAATCGGGATTGATTCCAAATGCCATCAAGGACCTGTTTGGTCTCGATAAGGTTCCATTCAAGATTGGCGGGGTATCGGGAATTCTTATCGTGCATGCCTATACGATGTATGTTTATTTTTATATGACCGTATCCGCAGCAATCAATAAAATAGATCCATCACTTGAAGAAGCCGCTTATAACTTAGGCGCAAATAAATTAAAGGTTTTTTGGAGGGTGACATTTCCATTATTGACACCTGCCATCGTTGCCGCCTCTTTACTTGTTTTCATGATATCGATGGCTTCTTTCAGTGCCCCGTTTTTATTAGCTGGCGGATACAGGGTGTTGAGCCTGCAAATTTATTTTTCGAAAATCAATGGTGATATGGAAATTGCCGCGACTCAATCGGTCATTCTATCCATCGTTTCAATTTCATTTCTATTATTCATGCGTTGGTATCAGAATAGGAAAGATTATCGAATGGTCTCGAAAGGGATTGGGGCACACAGGAGTGAAGTGAAGAACCCAGTTATGAAATGGGTGATGGTTGTAACGGGGGTCATCGGCGTAATGATTCTGCTTTTACCGCATTTTACGATTCTTTTGCTTTCACTTGTGCCGGATGGAACCTGGACATTTCAAACGTATCCCACAGTATTTAATGTGGAAAATTACAGGCTTTTGTTTGAAGACCCTAATATCTTCAAACCGTTACGAAATAGTTTACTGATGGCGGTTATTGCAACGTTGGCAAATCTGGTGTTTGGCGTCATAGCGTCCTACGTGCTTGTCAAACGGAAATTCGTCGGGAAAAGCTTTGTCGATATTCTAGTCATGATTCCTTGGGCGTTGCCTGCAACGGTCATAGGGATGAACTTGATATTTGCATTCAATGAACCTAGCGTTTTTTCTTTCGGTCAAATTTTGGTAGGAACATTTTGGATTTTGCCGCTAGCCTATTTCATCAGGCATATTCCACTCGTTGTCCGGTCGACTAATGCCGTTCTGGAGCAGCTGGATGATTCAATTGAGGAAGCAGCCAGAAACTTGGGGGCTAAGTGGTTTTATACCTTCAGAAGGGTCATATTTCCGATTATTATGCCTGGTGTTTTATCAGGGACATTATTGGCATTTATCGAATCTGTGGGGGAATTCCCGACCTCGGTCCTGTTGTACACGATTTCAAACAGGCCCATATCCATTGAAATCATGAATCAGCTTAGGATGTTCAATATGGGGCAGGCAGCCGCATATGGGATGATTCAAATCACGCTGATTGTAATCGTTCTCTTTATTTCGAACAAGTTTTTTGGAATCAAAGCGGAAAAAGCTTTATAAATCGGAGGTTCAAAGATGAGCAGGCTTGAAGAATTTATAAAAAATGAAGGTAGTGTCTTTCCAGGAAAAACCTATGCTAGAGAGCTTTTGATGCCTGTTTTTAATGATCAAAGAGATTACTTATTTGATGCAATGTTCGATATTCATCGGGCACATGTCATCATGCTTTCGGAACAAAAGATCATTAAAGATGAAGAGGCGAAAACCATGCTTGATGGGATTCGGAAAGTGGCCCAAACAGATCTCGTGCAGTTGACCTATCAGTCCCAATTCGAGGACTTATTCTTCATGATGGAGGCTAAGATCGGTGAGGAAATCGGCCATGAACTTGCAGGGAAGATTCATATCGGCCGCAGTCGTAATGATATGGGAGTTGCGATGTACCGGCTTGTTTTGAGAGGTCATCTGCTCCAATTGATTGGCTATGCTAACCAATTGAGTGAAGCATTCTTGGTGCAGGCTGAAAAACATAAAGAAACCTATATTACAGGTTATACGCATACCCAACCGGCTCAGCCGACTACAATAGGACATTACTTTTTAGCCATTTATGATGTGCTTCAAAGGGATATTGGCCGGTTATGGGCAGCCTATGAAACGGTTAACCAATCCCCTTTGGGTGCAGCCGCGTTAACGACCACCGGTTTTCCAATCAGTCGGAACCGAACGGCTGAACTGCTTGGGTTTGATTCGGTGATTGAAAATTCCTATGACTCGATAGGCGGGGCAGATTATTTATTGGAAACCGCAACTGCCATCATGACGTGTATGGTCAATACTGGAAGGTGGATTCAAGATTTCCTGCAGCATGTGACAAGAGAGTTTGGTACATTTCACGTGGCGGACCCTTATGTTCAAGTGAGCAGTATCATGCCGCAAAAAAGGAATCCGGTCTCCATCGAACATTCCCGTTCGATTGCAAGCAGTGCGTTTGGTGATGCACTTGCTGCAATGAATATGATTCACAATACACCATTTGGTGATATCGTCGATACCGAAGATGATTTACAGCCGCATTTATATCGGGCTTTTTCGAATGCAGGCCGTGTCATGAAACTAATGTATGCCGTCATATCGACTTTGAAAGTAAATGAAGAACATACAAAGAAAATGGCCGCAAAATCCAGTATAACGATTACTGAATTAGCAGATACCCTATCAAGAGATTACGACATATCCTTTAGAAAAGCCCATTCCATAGCCAGTCATATTGCTAAAAAGTCGATTAGTGAAGGGAAAGAGCTATATGATTGGGACACACAAGAAATCAACAAGATCATCAATGAATTCGTTTCAGTGAACATAGCAGAAGATGAATGGAAAAAAATAATCTCTCCCGAATATTTTGTGGAAATCAGAACCATTCAAGGCGGACCATCCCCGAAAGAGGTTACGAGAATGATTGTAAATAGAAAACAAAAACTGGAACAAGATTTGCAGGAATATAAGGAAGTGGTCAAAGAATTGAATGATGGCAGGAAGGCTTTAGTGGATTACTGAAGGTACGAGGTAAATGAGTTTTAACGTGCATGAAATTCACGAGTATTTGCTCCAAAGTCACGAGTAAAAGCCGGACATTCTGAAGAGAGTATTTTTTGTTGGCTCGGAGGCAATACGATGCATTTTATCCGTTAATTCATGATATATAGTCATTCTTTATTAGGGTGGCTATTTATTTTGGATGCTTATCAATGACAATGAATGTAGATTATTTCCAAAAACGATGCTGTTATTTGTAAAATATACAATATGAGGCGGAATGTCAATGTCAAATAGATCTCAGTTCGGTGTTATCCTGATCTTAATAGCTTTCATAATATCGATTGCTTTTAGTTTGAATCCGGAAGCCTTATTAAGAGGCGGATATGATTTAGCTATTGATGGTCTTGTAGTATCCAGGACCTTGATGATTATTTTTTCGTTGTATTTATTAGTTAAAATAGGGGATTTGTTTATAAACAGAAAAGATTAATAGTCTAAAATGAGGTTCCTATAAACAATATTGAAAAAAAACACTAAAATTGGATGCCGATAATAAGGAAGGCTCAGTCTTTTGACTGAGCCTCCAATGTTTATTGATCCATAACCAGTTTCAAATTGCTTCATATATCGTTAACGGATTTAGGTTCCAACTGAACCGCGTGCTTTCTGAAAGCAAGACTTACAGTGATCATCACAATGAAATTGACTGCCAATGCGATGATTCCCACATTCAAATCTTTCGCTGCTTGCGGCAAGGATGGAAACAGGGTCCCTATTGTCGATTGACTGAGTGTAATGCAGATTACGATGGCCAATCCTGTTATGATGCCGGCGATAGCGCCAAATTTATTGATCGGATTATTCCCTTTCAGACTAAAGAGAAGGGACGGGAAGAGCTGTGTGATGAGACTGTATCCCATAAGAATTAATGCCGACATCGTTTCGCCGCCGTTTAAGGTGAAGTAGACGGCTATAAGGGCAATGACTGGAACAAGGAACTTTGCCAATCGTACAATGTGGCGATCGGATACGGCAGGTGCAAATTCCTTATAAACGTTTTTCGCGAGCAGTGTAGCGACGCTCATCAAAAGCATGGATCCCGGCACCAATGCGGTCAACAATCCAGCGCCGCCGATTATGCCTATAAACCATGGATCAAAGGTCTCGATCGAAAGGCGCAGCAATGAGAGGTCTGCATCTGCCCCAACGAGTCCGGGGACTTTCAATATAGCTGTAAACCCAACGAAAAAGACGAATAACAGCATGAGTGTATATAAAGGGCTGATGATGGCGTTTTTTCGAAATACCTTGCCGTTGCGTGCCGAATAAACAGCGCTGAAAACTTGTGGCCACATATAGAAACCGAATACGAGCAATATTACTGTGGAGATGAACCATGATACGCTAAGTCCCTGATCAGGGAACTTTAGAAAACCAGGCTTGGCCGCATCAACCGCTTCAAACATCGGCTGAAATCCGCCAAAGTAATGGATTGGCAGATAAATCCCCAAAAATCCTATTATGGCGACCATCATGATATCTTTAATGACCGCGGTCCAAACTGAACCGTGGATACCGGAGATCATCACATAAATGGTAAGGCTGATCGCCCCCATCCAAACTGCCTCAGACATTGAGATGGCACCATAAGATGCTTCTGAGACAATGATTCCCAATCCTTTCAGCTGCACGACGATCACTGGAATCATCGACACCACACCGACAAGCGCAGCCAAAATTCCTAAACTGGGACTCTTATACTTGCTTACAAAGAAATCGGATTGAGACATCAGTTTATTTTCTTTGGCATATCTCCATATTTCCGGCAGGAGCCAATAGGATAATACGTAAGACAAAGTAATGTAAATTAGAACATATAGAGCGGGGGCGCCCTTGCCATAAGCCCAGCCGCTGCCGCCAAGGAAGGAGAAGGTCGTATAGATTTCCCCAGCCATCAGCAGAAAGACGAATATCGCACCAAAACCGCGTCCGCCCACCGTCCATTGTTCCAAGTCCATATCTTTTCCTTTTGAAGAGCGTATTCCTAAAAATATCGATAGAAGTAAAAATGCTAAAATGATTAAGATAGCGATATTCATTCCTGATCACCTTCCCGATTCCTGGGATCCAGCTTATACATGATGCCGAGTATGGCAGAGGTAAGGACCACCCACATAGCCATCCAGAACATATTGAAAGGCATCCCTAATACATATGGTTCTATTTTATTAACAAAAGGTAGAAATCCCAGTATGCCTATAAAAGGAACTAGTGTAAGAATATATATAATCTTCATTAAACAACCCCCTCCGTTTTAAATAAAGTGAAACGCCCACCAATGGGGGTTTATTCAATGCCACTGATGGATGTGTGAACCGAACCGGATGGAAAATTCATACCTGACCGAAAAGGTCCGATAATATATATTAGCTTACACTATTTTGATATAAAATTTAATGCAGTTGCCTGATATATTTTAGCAACAGTGCGCAACAAGCCGAAGGCCTAATATGTTCATAAGCAGATAAAGCCTTGAATTCATATTGAGTTCGAGGCTTTAATTCCTTTAGCTATCTTTTTTTCCGATAGTTATATAGTATCACCAAGAGGATGAACCAGATTGGGGTCAAGAGCAGTGATAGCCGTGTAGCTTCAGCGAATAGCATAACAATAAGGATGAACAGGAATAAGCCTAAAATGGCGTAATTGACAAAAGGTGTAAAAGGAGCCTTGAAAGCCGATTCGGCTCTTAGGTCAGGCCTTGTTTTCGAATATTTGATATGGGAGATCAAGATAATGCTCCATACCCATATGAAACAGATGGCACTGATGGTAGTCACGACAGTAAATGCCTGTTCCGGTATCAGCTTGCTTAATAATGCCCCTATTGATACAACGATTGTGGAAGTGAATAAGGCATTGCTCGGAACAGCCTGTTTATTTAATTTTTCCAGTTTAGCAGGGGCTTCGCCATTCCTGCTTAACGTATAGAGTATTCGGCTTGTTGAAAATAAGCCGCTGTTGCATGCAGAAGCGGCGGATGTCAAAACGACGAAGTTGATGATCCCTGCAGCGACTGGAATGCCAATTAACGCAAAGACCTCTACAAATGGACTGCTCGTGGCATCCAATTGTGTCCATGGGTTGACGCAGAGAATGACGAATATGGCACCAACATAGAAAAGCAAAATCCGGACAGGGATTTTATTGATGGCAGATGGAATGTTCTTTCGTGGGTTCGCCGTTTCTGCTGCGGAAACCCCGACCAATTCGACCCCGACAAATGAGAAGACGACCAACTGTAAAGATAGCAGGAATCCGGAAATGCCATTCGGAAACATGCCGCCATGATTCCAAAGGTTCGTTAGGGAAACCGTTCCGGTATTGGTATTGAAGCCGATGATCAGAAGGAAGATCCCTACGATGATCAAGGCGATGATCGTGATTACTTTAATGATGGCAAACCAGAATTCCAATTCGCCAAATATCTTAACGGTCAATAGGTTCAATCCTAAGAGAATGACCAGGCATATTAGAGCCGGAATCCATTGAGGGACATCAAACCAATATTGTATATAAACACCGACAGCTATGATATCGGCCATTGCGGTCATGATCCAACAAAACCAATATGTCCAACCTGTCACGAAGCCGGCCCATGGACCGACATATTCAGTTGCGAATTCAGTGAATGATACATACCCTGCATTGGATAAGAGCAATTCCCCCAGGGCCCTCATCACAAAAAACAAGGCAATCCCTATTATCAGATAAGAGAATAATATGGAAGGCCCTGCCAATTGTATAGCTTTTCCGGAACCTAAAAATAAACCGGTGCCAATGGTTCCTCCTATTGCAATCAGTTGTACATGCCTATTTTTTAAATCTCTTTTTAATTCTTGTTTAGCCAATTCATACGCCCCCGTTTTTATAGTCTTGGTAGTGAATGAGTTTACCTGCATGGTCTTGGAGAGAGGGACGTGATTGTCGTCCTGCTTGCCTTTCCCATTTGTTGTCTTTAGTCCAATCACAAAATGGACAATAAAAAAAGAGATTGGGTAAAATACCAATCTCTTAAAGGGTTCAGAATAACAATATATCATTCGTTACTCTTCTGTCCTTTTGCCTGAGATTGTGAATCCTTCGGCGCTGCATCTTGTACAGTCTCTCCAGAAGCTGCTCCTGCTATAGTGTCATCCATAGCATTCATCGCTTGCTTTTATGCGGTTGTGAAGAATGTCAGTCAGTGATATTTTCCAATGCTTGATCATTCATTATGCTCATAAAATAATATTGGAATTCTATCATCTATTTTTCGGTAGGTCAATAAATTTTTTGAAATGAAACAGGCATTATCTGTAGTTTAATAGTGGTCTGTATTTAACCTAAGGTTTAAGCAGAAGTGATTTATTTCTACTCTTTATGAACGATCACTATAATAAAATACTGAACATCATTTTTTTAAAATGATATTTTCAGATTAGAAAATTCAACAAGATATTATTGGCAACTGTTTATTTCAAAAATACAATTGTATTTTTACAGAATATTTACTATTATAAGATAAGAAAACGTAATTGAAGTGTTATGTAATATTGATCACGATAAATCATTTCTACCTGCAATAATTAATAGAGAGTCGTTCTTGGTAAGGATAGAAAAGCATTACCGATATTGCATCTGGAGGAGTTAATCATGTCGAACAAGGAATTAAAGAGAGGGCTGGAATCACGACATATTCAAATGATAGCTTTGGGCGGAACCATCGGGGTCGGGTTATTCATGGGATCTGCGAGCACGATCAAATGGACCGGGCCCTCTGTAATGCTTGCTTATGCCATCGCAGGTATTTTTATATTTTTCATCATGCGTTCCATGGGTGAGATGTTATATTTAGAACCGACTACAGGTTCTTTTGCAACCTTTGCGAGCAGCTATATACATCCTTTGGCAGGTTATATGACTGCTTGGAGCAATTGGTTTCAATGGGTGATCGTCGGAATGTCCGAAATCATCGCGGTTGGGTTGTATATGCAATATTGGTTCCCGGAGCTACCGGCATGGATACCAGGTGTGGTGGCCATGATCATCTTGGGGGCGGCCAACCTCATTTCCGTTAAATCATTCGGGGAATTTGAATTCTGGTTTGCACTTATAAAAATCATAACGATTATATTGATGATCGTTGCCGGCCTGGGCCTTATCTTCTTTGGAATAGGCAATGGCGGGGATGCGCTTGGATTATCGAACCTATGGGCAAATGGCGGCTTCTTTACGGGAGGCTGGACAGGATTCTTCTTTGCGCTTTCACTTGTCGTGGCTTCCTATCAAGGTGTTGAGCTTATCGGCATCACAGCCGGAGAAGCGAAAAACCCAACGAAGACCGTAACAAAAGCGATCCAATCAATCATATGGCGCATTTTAATTTTCTACATTGGTGCCATTTTCGTCATCGTGACAGTATTCCCTTGGGATCAACTGGATGACTTAGGCAGTCCGTTTGTTTCGACCTTTGCCAAAATAGGTATCACTGCAGCGGCAGGCATCATTAATTTTGTCGTAATTACTGCGGCAATGTCTGGATGCAACAGTGGGATTTTCAGTGCAGGTCGTATGCTGTACACATTGGCATTGAATGGCCAAGCTCCGAAAGTCTTTGCTAAAGTATCTAAAAATGGAGTTCCGGCATATTGCACGATCGCTGTACTATTAGGATTGGGCATCGGGGTTATCCTGAATTACCTTGCACCGCCGCAAGTATTCCTTTATGTGTACAGTGCGAGTGTTTTGCCAGGAATGATTCCATGGTTTGTCTTACTTATCAGTGAGCTTAAATTTAGAAAGGTAAATGCCGCTGAAATGGAGAAACATCCGTTCAAAATGCCGTTGGCCCCTTACAGTAACTATGCGACAATAGCCTTTTTACTGATGGTGCTGGTAGGTATGTGGATCAATCCTAGTACAAGGATTTCCTTGGTTGTCGGGATCGTTTTCCTAGCCTTGGTAATAGCAAGTTATTTCATGCTGAAAATGGATAAACGAACACCATTGGACGTTGAATCCGATGATGAGATTTCAGGATAAGAAATATTAGAAAGCCCTTCTCTAATTCGAGAAGGGCCTTTTTTTGTCCTTGCAGACCAATGGTGGAATTCACGAGTAAAACAGCAAAACTCACGAGTAAAGTCGTCAAATTCACGAGTAAAACAGCGGAATTCGCGAGTAAAGTTGTTGAATTCACGAGTAAAACAGCAAAACTCACGAGTGTAGCTAATTTGACCCCATAACAAGGGGGCGCAGCAGGGGGAATGTATCTTCATGCCAGTTTTTTTCATAGGATGTTACATATTTACCCGAGAAAGGGGTTATCTTTTGGAAAGAACAAAGCTTACCGGGCGTATCGTTACACCTAATGATGCTGAGTATGAGCGCGCCAGGATAAATAATAACTTAAGTTTTTCTAAATTCCCAAAGGTCATTGTGTTTTGTCAAAATTCCGATGATGTGTTGAATTCATTGAAGTGGGCCCGGGAAAATCATGCACCTTTCCGGGTTAGGAGCGGCAGGCATAGTTATGAAAATTTTTCATTAGTGAATGGCGGTCTAGTCATTGATATTAGTGAAATGTACAATATCAAGGTCAATCGTGAAAAAATGATCGCAAAAATTGAAGCCGGAGCTGATTTAGGGCAAGTATATAATACGTTATGGAATTATGGCACGACGATTCCGGCAGGGACCGAAAGCAGTGTTGGTGTTGTAGGTCTTACGCTCGGCGGTGGAATAGGTATGTTAACGAGGCGCTTTGGACTTACTTGTGACAATCTACTTGAAATAGAAATGGTAAGGGCTTGTGGAAAGAGGGGAGCCAAACTCATTAAAGCGAATAGGAAAATCAATAGTGATTTATTTTGGGCATGCTGCGGGGGAGGAGGGGGAAACTTTGGCATAGTCACTTCTCTTACTTTCAGGGTAACCCCCGTATCAAGGGTTTCCGTTTTCTCCGTCACATGGGGGTGGGAAGATTTCGAAGCGGTGTTTGAAGCCTGGCAGGATTGGGCCACTAAAGCTGATGAAGGCTTAACTTCAGAAATAGAATTCAAGGCAAAGGAAGCAAACGAAATTTTTGCTAAAGGTGAATTTGTTGGAACGTCACATAGATTGAAGCAGCTATTAAAGCCTTTGACAAAAATCGGTTCACCAATAAATGTCATGATAAAGGAAGTCCCATATATTGAAGCCGTAAGATTCTTTGATTATCCAGCTGGAAATCAACCGGCGCATCGAAAGAGGTCAGGATCTTTCATTGAAAAAGCTCTTCCACAGCAAGCAATCGCAACTATGAAACATTTTTTGGGAAATGCCCCAAATGAAAATGCAGCCATTTGGCACCAATCCCTAGGAGGAGTGGCGGGCCTTAAAGATCCAAAGGAGACAGCTTTTTATTATCGAGATGCCATCATCGCCCAGGAGTATCAGGCTACATGGACCAATCCAGAAGAAGAGCGGCTAAACATTCGTTGGATCAAGGAGCTGAAGCATGCCTTGTCACCTTTTACTACCGGTGACTATGTGAATTGGCCGGATACTCTAATCAAAGATTGGCCAACTGCGTATTATGGAGAAAACTTCAAACGGCTTAGGGAAGTGAAAACGAGGTATGATCCATACTATGCGTTTAAGTTCCCACAAAGCATACCGCCATTAAATAAGTGGGTGTGAAAAAGCTTGGATTCACCCAATACATTCGTTATATAAAGGCCTATTCCTGAATTTGGATATAGGCCTCTTTATTCTTGTTTTGAATCAATTAATCGATAATCCCCAGGATCATTCCGCTTGCTGAGCTTGTACTGTACTATAAACCTGATTTACGGAAGATTGGGCTTGGGCAATTTCTTGAGCCGCTTGTTTAATGGCTTCTTGTGCCAAAATTGGATCCGAGGAAGATTTTTCAATTGCTTGTGAAAGTAAGGTTTGCGTAAGGGTAACGTTAGCTTTTGCTTGATTTAATTGATTGATATCAATTTGTTGTTGAGGCATGTAGTTTCTCTCCTTATGTCATTATTGAAATTACTCCATTAGGATGACCGTTCTTTTCTATTTTATAAGGAGTAAAATTCATTCTA
The DNA here is from genome assembly GCF_018613455.1 of Bacillus sp. ISL-78. Lineage (NCBI taxonomy): Bacteria > Bacillati > Bacillota > Bacilli > Caryophanales > Bacillaceae > Bacillus > Bacillus sp. ISL-78. The sequence continues at coordinate 129,067 of NZ_JAGGQC010000002.1, read as the reverse complement.
CGGGTTTATTTGTATATAGTGAATCACGGATGACCCTTTTTTTGCTTTCACTTGTATGAAAATAAGGATCCACAAGGTCACTTCCTTCTCTTGAACGAATATAAACAGCATCTATTCCAGATGATCTTCTCCTTGCCATTCACTGACATCATTATAACTTAGGATTTGTTGGTTCCAATGCAGAAATCGATCCGAAAGGGACAACCAATCCGAGAAAAAGACCGCAAGCTTCTAGCTTGTGCAGCATCCTTGTCCAGGGTCATGAAAAGAACCACCCCAAGTTTGTGATGGGAGTGGTTCTTTTCATTAGTTCAGTTCAGCCTTTTCCTGCTTGGAAACCTGGATATTTGGTCATCCCACCATCAGCATATAAGGTCATTCCCGTTACATAGCTCGATTCGGCAGAAGCGAGCCAAGCGGCACAAGCGGCAATTTGTTCCGGTTTTCCGATGTATCCCATCGGTATCAGGTTTATTACTTCCTGTTTAGCTTTCGGGTCATTGAATTTTTCGGCATTGATGGGTGTGTCGATTGCACCAGGTGAAATATTATTAATGCGAATCCCTTTAGGAGCATATTCAAGTGCAAGGGTTTCTGTCATCATCTTGACTCCGCCCTTACTTGCTGCATAGTGGACAAAATGAGGCCAAGGTATCCTGTCATGAACGGAAGACATGTTAATGATATTGCCCTTAATGCCATGATCGAGCATATAACTGATTGCTTCCCTGCTTGCCAGGAACATCCCCGTTAGATTTACATCGATGACTTTTTGCCATTCTTCAAGAGTCAATTTTTCGCTGGGCACTTCATTTTCAATACCAGCATTGTTGATCATGATGTCGATTGTACCAAAGGTGTCCACAGCGAAAGAAAGCAATTTCTTCACATCCGCTTCCTTTGAAACATCACCTTGAATGGCTGCGGCTTTCCCGCCTGCAGCTTCAATCGTTTTGATGATTTCCTTATGGTCGCCATTTTCAGTGTGATAATTTAATACGACATATGCTTTTTCTTTACCAAACCTTTCGGCCATGGCTTTTCCTAATCCTTTTGCCGCGCCCGTGATCACGACCACTTTTTTCTCTAAATCTTCATACATCATTCAGCTCTCCTTTGATTATTCTTTTGTAAAGCCAATCATGATTCCGCCAGCAATTACGAGTACACACCCGATGATGACGAAGGCCATTTGCTTTTTGGATTTTTTCTCACCTAAAAGAAAGATGCCGCCTAAAGTGGAAATGACGATTCCCAATTGGGAAAATGAGAATGCGATGGCAACGCCCACTTTTGGATTGGCGAGCAGGAGACCGATATTACCGACAGCCCACATCATTCCGGTAAGGATATTCCGTCCGGCATACTTATTAAACGGTTTATGTTTGATGGAAAGGAGCAGGGCAGCCAGGAACATGCCAATTGCTTGCGGCAGGATCGCCGACCATCCGTCCACCTCATTCCATCTGACGACGATGACATATGTAACATAACCCACAGTAGAAATGGCAAGGTAAAAAACCCCTTTTTTCATGCTTCCTTCTTTTTTGTTATCAGCATCGCCATAGCTTGTCAGCAAGACACCTGTAATCAAACAGATGATCGCAACAATGCCGATGATGATTGTCATCTTGTCATTCCATTCCCTGAAAATGATGACCGCAAAAAATGTATTCCCTAGAATTTGCAGTCCTGTTGAGATTGGAACGGTTTTCGATACCCCGATTTCCTTGACGCTATTGAATTGAAATAACTGCCCGAATGCCCAGCCTATCCCGGAAATGATGCCCACAATCCACACTAGACTGCTCCATTCCGGCGGATTGATGAAAGACATCATGATGGCGAACAGTAATGAACCGATTGTAATGCCAAGTGTTTGATTATAAGAGTTGCCTCCGAGTTTTTCGGAAACAAGCACTAAGCTGCCCCATGTCAATGCAGGGAGTAGCGCAAAGAGAAAGCCTTCCACAAAATTTCATCTCCTAAACTAGAAAACAATGTTTTTATCAATATAAAATAGTTAGTAAGCTATTGAATGTATGTATAGTTTTCCCTTTACACGGGAAAGAAAACATGGATTTAATTTACCAATTTGTCATTTTATTTTTCGGGGTGGAAACAATGAAATAATAAGTGGTTTATGGTACTTTTAATTTAAAAAATAGTTAGGAGAAATACGATGACGACACTGAATGAATGGTTTGAAAAGGGGATTCCTGCTCAAGAATTTGTATCTTCGATGAAAGTTCATAAAGAAAACTTACAATCGATCCAGCAAGGTTTTTCCACTTCTGCAGAGGACCAAGATTTTTTTGATGCATTAAAGAAGAAAGAACTTCGAGTTATTGTCATTACTGAAGACTGGTGCGGAGACGCGATGATGAATATTCCTATACTCCTGAATATATCTGAAGCGGCAAATATCGAAACTCGCATGATTTTACGAGATCAAAATCTTGAACTGATGGATCAATATTTAACGAATGGAACAGCGCGTTCGATTCCCATTTTTATATTCATTGATAAGGATGGTGAAGAAAAAGCCGTTTGGGGACCTCGTGCACCAAAGGTACAAGAGTTCGTAATGGAGTTAAGGTCTGACCTGCCTGCCAAGGATGATGAACGTTTCGAGGCAGAGCAAAAAGCAGTTATTAAAAAGATAACTGCGGCTTTTGCTGAAGAAAAACACCTGTGGGACGAAGTATATAGCAGTATCAAGGAAACATTGGGGAGTTGCTGATTGCGGGTGCATCACTTTTAGTCATGTCCCATAACGGGTGGTAAGCCCATTATGGAATTTATTGGGCTGTTTCAAAACATGGACTGCAACCTGATTGGTTGGTGAATATTTAGATATGTTTCCTAACGGTTTTTTCTATAATATTCGTTTTTGAGTCCAAGGATTTGGAACAGCCTTTTCATTTTTTTATGATTCTGGAATAATTGTAACGCCGATTGTTCGAATAGGAGAGTCTTGTTTGGCACTTTGATTCGTTGCTTTGTAGTATTTTAACATTAAATCGTTCAATTCATTTTGGAAGTTAAGGAAGCTTTCATCATCAAGCTTTAGTTCTAAAAGGGAAAAGGTTGAACCATCTTCTGCGCAGTCTCTTTCTTCCAATTTAGTAAGATAGTTTTGATATTGGGTCATAAGGGATAATTGATAATAAGAAAAATAGTTCACCTTTTTTTCATTAGAGGATTTTTTCCATTCTTCCCCGCTAAGTCGTGCTTCTTCTTCATTTAAAACGTAGTATTTTTCGGAAACGGATCTCACTTTTTTCTCTTTTACTATGCGAATGACCCCTGAATCCAAAAGAACCTGTATATGTCTATATAATGTTGCTTGGGGTACATCTTTAATGATTTTTAACATTTCTAATGGTGTTAAACCATTTTCCCTATTTCTCATTAAAGCTTGGGTAATCTTTATTCTTACTGGGTGCATTAAAATTTCAGCTTTATTAATCATCTTATTCTCCTCACATTGGAAATTATAACTGGATAATTTTTAGTGAACTTTCCTGTTGTTCATGAATATTAAGTTTACTTCTTCATATATTGTAATGTTTGAATCATTGTCATTTACATAAAAATGACACGGTTCGAAAAATAATAGTACCGAAATATTTTTTCTAAGTAAATAATAAGTATTTTTTAATTATTTTAATTTTTAAAAAAATGTCTACATTTTAGTGAAAATTAATAAATATCGCTATATTTTTATTATTATTCATTATGATAATATTATCATTATAAATAACAATAAAAACTAAAACAATATTTTATTAAGAAAAAAATAGGTGCAAAATTCCAAATTAGATGTTATCATTATCGATAATGATAATAATATTTCGTTACCAAAGGAGTGGTATATATGGAATTGCATTATGGATGGAACGAATTGAAAGATATTGATTTCATGTCTATTCTGCCGATCATTTTACCGGTAATTGCAATTGGAATGATTTTAGTGCTTATAGCATTAATTGATTTATACAGAAATCGAAAGACGAGGAAAAATGTTTTATTGTGGACACTCATCATTATTTTTGCAAATACTATCGGTCCAATTCTGTACTTCGTTATCGGTAGAAAGGACAGTGAAAGAATATGAAATTAGAAATTAAAAATGTTACAAAAAAATTCAAAGAAAAAACAGCGGTCAATAATTTTTCAATGGAATTGCAATCAGGTGAATGTGTTGGATTGATTGGGCCAAATGGGGCTGGTAAATCGACACTGATAAAAGTGATTGCAGATATTATAGATCCAAGTATGGGAGAAGTATTGCTTGATGGTAAGAAAATTTCAAAAATGAAAAAGGAAATAGGCTACTTACCACAATACCCTAACTTCTTTCAATGGATGACCGCCAAAGAAACCCTTACTTTCATGGGGCAGCTTTCGGGTATCAAGAAAGAAGAATTATTAAACGGAATCCCAGAGATATTGTCGAAAGTGGGGTTGAGCGGGGAAGAGAATTCAAAGGTGCGGACTTTTTCGGGCGGAATGAAACAAAGGCTTGGTATTGCACAGGCGCTGTTACATAAACCGGCATTGATTGTCATGGATGAACCGGTTTCGGCATTAGATCCCATCGGCCGGAGAGAAGTGTTGAATATCATCAAAGAGATAAAGAAAGATACGACAATTTTATTATCGACGCATATATTAAGCGATGCAGAAGAAATATGTGAGAGGTTTGTCATTATAAAAAGCGGTAAAAAAATTGAGGACACAACGATGTCAGAATTATTGAACAGGAATAGCGGAAATAAAATCAATGTCGACATAACCTCTAAAAGTCAAAAATGGATTGAAAACGTTAAAAGCTTGAACTTCGTCAAAGGTGTAGAGGTAATGGGGAACAAATTGAAGATAGAAGTGGAAGATATTGAGTCAAACAAGAATATGTTACTGGCGAATGCTTTGGAGCATAATGTTGATCTTGTCAGGTTCGAAATAGATAACGATACATTGGAAGAGATATTCTTAAAATTGGTGGTGGAAAAATGAATAACTTTGCCGTTTTAGCTAAAAAGGAATTTGTTCAGATGGTACGTGAATTTAAAGTGATTTGGCTGCCGCTTGTATTTATATTTTTAGGAATAACTCAACCAGTTGTAAGCTATTATTTACCTTCAATATTAGAGGCACTGGGCGGGGGCCAAGGGATCACCATTGATCCAAGCATGGCTGCCCAAAAAGGCGGCGAAGTTCTTGCCAGTACTTTAGGGTCTCAATTTGATCAGTTAGGGGTCATGATCATCATCGTTTCCATGATGGGAGTCGTTCAATCCGATAAAGCAAATGGGATGCTTGCTTTCATACTTACAAGGCCTGTGACGGTTGGATCTTATTTAAGCGGGAAAATCATTTCCAATTACCTGTTTGTTGCCTGCAGTGTGGCATTGGGATATTTGGTTTCATATCTGTATGTAGTTTTTTTGTTTACGAGTGTTGATTTTGGGGATTTAATAGTTGCTTTACTGTTCTATCTGCTGTGGATCCTAGTTATCGTTTCATTCACGACGATGATCAGTACCATTTTTAATAGCCAGGGTATCATTGCATTAATTTCGATAGTATTTCTCCTCGGCTGCAGAATCATAGTTGGATTAAGTCCGGTAATAGACAATGTGAATCCGGCAAGCATGAGTAAGCATGCCATGGAAGTACTGATTTTAGGCACAGTCAATTCACAGGCGGTTTGGGGTGCATTAGCTGCACTTGCATGGACGGCAGTAACGATATTGATAACGAACATATGGATTTCTAAAAAGAAATTCAATAATGAATAAGTTGAGGATGGAAATGTATTAATCATGAAGTGATGGAAGGATGATAACTTTGTTAAGCATCACAGATTTGGAGAAAAGCTACTCGGCCAAGAAGATTTTGAATGGTGTAAATCTAGAAATCAAAAAAGGGGAAACCTTAGGTTTTATAGGAGCGAATGGTGCAGGGAAAACCACGACGCTGAACATCATTACAGGCATTTTAGATTCAGAAAATGGAAAGGTTGAAATAAATGGCCTGACCAAAGAAGACGGCATAGAATATAAAAAACAATTTTTCTTCATTCCTGATACTATCAATGTGTTTAACAATGTTTCGGGATTTGATTGGATTCGTTTCTTGATGAACCTATATGGAAATGATGACAAAGAACGGTTGGGGAAATATATCAATCGGTTTGGGATGCAGGAGTCCATTAAAAAGCCAATGGGAAGTTATTCTTATGGAATGATGCATAAGGTATCCCTGATAGCGGCTTTTACCATTAATCCCCCGATCATCATTATGGATGAACCATTGAACGGATTAGATCCAAACGCCGTTTTAGTTTTTAAGGGGTCAATCAAACAATATGTTGAAATGGGTGGTACAGTGTTTTTCTCGACGCATCTGCTCGATGTGGCAGAGAAAATTTGTAATACAGTGGCTATTTTAAAAGAGGGAAAAATCATCCTGCATGATGAGATAAAAAATATAATAGGTGAAAGTTCATTAGAATCTACCTTTATGGAGGCTCAGGTATATGAAGGAAAAACTTCAGTTAACTAGATTTTTCGTTTCTTCCTTCTATAAAATGCCCAAGCAGACAATGTTGCAGGCTGTCCTGATAATAGCCGTTTTTTATATGTTTTTGCAGCTGACTGTCGTTAACGCCTTTGTTTATTTTCTTGGAGATACCCAGGTCTTCCTGTTTTATAATTTAACGATTTCCAGCATTCTCGTCTTTGCATTGGTTTGCTATTTGTCCACATCACAAATATTTTCTTATGATGAATTTAAAGTATTGGCACCTCTGCCACTCACCTATAAGGAAATATCAAGGGCCAAAGTGTTAAGTAGCTTATGGGTCCCGATCATCTTATCAATGATGATCCAAGTGCCAACATTAGGCTTCTTGATAGTCGATCTAAAGTTTATCGAAGCAATTAAGTTAATCACATTTTTACCAATTGTCAATGGTTTAACGGCTTTGTTCCTGCTTTTTATCCTATCGTGCATGAATAGGCATTATTATAGATTCAAAAGTAAAGTAGCATACTTAATGGTTAACATGGCTATCATTCTAACGCTTATGATTATTTCCATTGTATATTTTGCAGGAAAATCATCAGTTGCCATTTCAAAGGTCATCTCGGAAATAGATTTGAATTCTTTTGAAGGGCTCAAAAACTCGTTGGAATTGTTGATGAGACATATATTTGAAACCGCAAATATGATTCCAGTGATCAAATGGATAGTGGGTGCTTTTGTATCAAATGAAATAACCGTTCAATTTTTCATTATTTATATTTCGATAATGGTAATAGGTTTCCTTTTGTATTCAATGATTATAGAGAACATTTCTGTTCATTACTTTAAAAACGGGATATTGGGAAACAACAAAGCGAATATGAAAAACTCAAAGGTAAATATATCAAAAAATCAATGGAGTAATTATTTACAAAGAGAGATATGGATCATTAAGTCTGAAGCATATTTTAAGATGCAAATCGCTTTAGGTCTTCTTTTGCCTCCGACCTTTTCACTTGTCATGTTATTGCTGATTCAGAATGAAGTGTTCCCGAATTATTTGAATATAACGAAAGAGGGAGTTTTTGATAAATACTTTTCCTATTCGGTCCTATTCCTGTGTTGTATAAATAATATAAGCGGAACCCCATATTCAAGAGAAGGTAAATACCATTATTTACTGAAAAGCGTCCCGTTTGATGAAAAATATGTTTATTTTTCTAAGGTGATACTTTCATCAATAATCAGTATTATAGCCGTGGTGATCAGCTTTTTGATATTTGCCCTATTTGGGTATTGGGAAATGGAAAATGCAGTCATGTTATTAATCACTTCTTGTTTAGTGGTTTGCTATAATCTTCTAACACCATTATATGATATGAAAAATCCTAGTATAGAATGGGAGAACCCATCTGCTGCAATTAAATCCAACCCCAATGTATTAATAAGCCTGCTTTATGGATTGCCATTATTGATCTTGGTAACAGCGATTCATTTTGGCTTGGTTTGGTTCAGTGTCCAACCCCTGATTGGAGCGCTAATGATTTTAGTGATCTCAATAGCGATCAATTCCATTTTGATTAATAGATTGAAATTAAACTTATGAAAGTCTTTATATTAGAAAAACATTTTCGTTTGATAAAGGAAGTATAGAAAATCGGCACTAAATAAATTTAAAAAAGGAGTGTCTTATTATGGGGAAGCACCATGATAAAGATTTTAAAATTTATGCTGCTCGATTAGTATTGGAAGAAGGCAGAAAACCTAGGGAATTGGCCGAAGAACTTAATATATCCATACCTACATTAAGAAATTGGATCAATATCTATAAAGAAACAAATGAAGTTGGCTCGGCGGACTCCAGTAATGGTTTTTCAGGACTCAGTCTGAAAGAGGAAAAGGATAAAATAATCAAAGATCTACAGGAAGAGAATGAGATATTAAAAAAGGCCATGCACATTTTTATTAAACAACCAAAATGATTGAACAGTATCAAAGCCATATTTTATTTTTCACAAATTATAGTGGAAAATAAAATATGGCTTTTTTAATTAGAAAATTTCAAGTTGATTTTTTCATTCAAATTCCCACGATAAGTCCTATGAAAATATTACTAAAGAAGAAAAATAATAAAAATTGGTAAAGTTATTATGTAATGTAGATAATTTACAAATTTTTAATGGACTCGGCAAAATTGTTGTGATAAAGTGTTATCGATAATGATAATAGGTAATATTTAACCTAGAAAATGAAATAATTGTATAAAAAAAGAAATTTAATAGGGGAAAAATGGAGAATAAATGCGAGATTTCTAGAAAAAAGAGGGGAGGAAAATTATAATTGATTGAATATTTTATGAATAAGAAAAAAATTTATAAATCTTATATCAAGTTTTATGAAGCGGATTCAGTCAATTTGGACTATATTGATGATATTTTCAACGAAAAAGAATGGAATTATCTAAATTTGCAAAATGGTCCCAAAAGATTCATCGAAGCAAAGAAAAGTTTGTACTGTGGAAAAAAAGCAATTATGGAGTTTTTAGGTATAGGCATGGATGAAATAAAGAATGTATCACTGTTGAAAGGAGTCTTTGGACAGCCGGTCATTGTTGCAAATTTGTTCTTATTAATGAACGTGGGTATATCCATCACACATACGGATAAAACATTCGGAATATTGCTTTTTGATCAATTGCATCCAATGGGAATCGATATTGAGAATAAAACGAATACGGATTCCGAATTTTTAGAAACCTATTTAACGGAATCTGAGAAAAAAATGATTAAGGAAAGCGAGGGTGTTTTAAGTAAAGAAATTTTCTTTAGTGCAAAAGAAAGTCTATCAAAGATACTAAAAACAGGATTGACCTCTCCACTTGAAATCTATGAGATTTCCAAGGTTGATATGGATCAAGATAACATCTCACTTTTCTATAAAAATTTTTCCCAATATAAATCAACGGTTGAACTTGTGAATGATGAAATAAGGAGTGTTACCTTTCCGATAAATTCTACGAAAATAATTGAGGGGGAATACCAATGGAATTAAAAATGGAAGCGAATGCTGAATTAAAAAACAATAACAAATTAGTACAATATCTTTTTAAAAAAGAGGATAGAGTTCACAAGTTAATCATTTCGTTATTGATACTCAGTTTAATAGCAGGTATCGAAACGACGCTTTTGTTATATTCTGCAGATCAAAAAGGGATGGACGTATTAAATGGCATGTCCATTTCAGAGATTGGAGCCATGAGTTTTGCCATTAACACAATTGTAATGGGGGCTCTTGGATTATTGGTTACATTCATCATACAAATATTAATTGTGTGCCTATTATTTTTAGTTTTAAAAGAAAGGCCGGTAAATATTAAAGGGATTTGCCAAGCTGTCATAAATGCAGGGGTATGCATCGTGATTGGATCTGGTGTTAATGCAATCATCGCATTATTGGTTAAGAGCAAGGAAACGACATTCACTAGTTTATCCTTACTGGTGCATGATAAAAATTCCATCCTTCACACATTCATGGCCGAGTTTGAGTTGTTTTACATTGTCAGTTTAATTCTATTCAGCTATAGTCTGGAAAAATTGGCGCTCATTAAGAGAAGAAATGCATGGATCATAACGATTGTAATCGCTTTGATTTCTTTGGTTTTTCATATGTTGACAGTTGCATCAGGCACATATTTAAAATAATGGGGGAAAATGATGAATATGAATTCTTTAGCGAATTTATTTGAAGAAAGTGTTAGGCAATATGGAGACAATGTAGCAGTAAGAAATAAGGATATGCAATTTACATATAAAGAAACGAATATCTTGGCAAATAAAATGGCAATGTACATAAAGGACAAAGGGATAAATAAAGGAGACAATGTCGGAATCTATATTGAAAAATCCGAGCATGTTTTATTTTTGATCATAGCCTTACTTAAATTGGGTGTTACTTATGTACCTATCGATCCCAAAAGTCCTGGTGAAAGAGTAAAGCATATAATAAAGAATTCAGAATTGAAGTTATTAATTGGGGATAAAAGCCGGAATGGCGACATGGATTGTAATTATGTATCCATTGATGAAGTGATTGAGAATTCAAAAGAAATGACAGGTGAGAATCTACATACACTAATTGACCCGGAGGATCCAGCCTATATCATTTTCACATCGGGCTCTACAGGAAAACCTAAAGGAGTTTGCGTTTCACATGGAAATGTCATGAACTTATTTTATGGCTGCGACGATTTGTTCGAGTTTACTAATAAAGATAAATGGACATTTTTCCATTCCTACGCATTTGATTTCTCCGTCTGGGAGATGTGGGGGGCTTGGATATATGGCGGAGAAGTTGTAGTGGTTTCATTTGAAGAAAGCAGAAATCCAATATCCTTTGTTGAATTATTGATAAATACACAAGCAACCGTTTTTAATTGTACGCCAAGCGCTTTCTTCGAAGTGAGTGGTGAGCTCCTGAATCGTCAAAATGAATTAAGTTTAAAATACATTATTTTTGGAGGGGAAGCATTAAACTTCAAGAAATTGACGCAGTGGTTTTCTCCCGAAAATGGCAGGCTGCCAAAGCTGATAAATATGTATGGAATAACTGAAACGACCGTTCATGTAACATATAAAGAAATCACCAATAGTGATGTTGAAAAAGGAATGACCAATATCGGAAAAGTCTTGCCTCATCTTGGATTCAAAGTGATGAATCAAAATGGAGAAGAAGTAGCTGGAGAGGAAGAGGGCGAGTTATACGTTTCGGGAAAAGGTGTATCGCTTGGCTACTATAAAAATCCGATGATGAATGAGATGAAATTTAAGGATATTGATAATGTCCGCTACTATAAGTCAGGGGATGTAGTGAAACTGTTGGATGATGGTGATCTGCAATATATCTCCAGGAATGATGAGCAAGTGCAGCTAAGAGGTTTCAGGATTGAATTAGGGGAAATAGAGAGCGCGTATAATGGTTTGCAAAATATCAAGAATGCAGTTGTTACGATGGATAAAGCGTTCAATGATGATATGCATTTATTGTTATATTATGTTGCTGATGAAGAATTAGCTGCTGATTATTTGAGGGAAAGTGTAAAAAGCTCATTGCCAGCGTATATGATACCAAGCTTTTTTATCAAGGTGGACAACATCCCCCTAACTGTAAATGGAAAACTGGATAAATCATTATTACCAAAATTCTTAATAAAAGACTTTGAATCTCCACCAAATATCAAGAATCCTGTAGATGAAACAATAAGTGAAAAAGTAAGGGAATTAGTGGTTGGCATCATAGGCAATGGGGTTATAAAAAATAATCAGTCACTACTTGAAAGCGGAATGAACTCATTATCGATAATGAGATTGATTGTCAATATTAAAAATCAATTTCATATTGAAATTGCTCCTTCCGTTTTATTGGAAAATGATACGATTATGAAATTATCCGAAGTCATAGAAGCTCGTCAAAAAGAAGAGGTAAAGCAAGATTATACACCTATCCATATCAATGCCAGAAATACATACCCCTTAACATATGAGCAAGAAAATTTGTGGTTCATTCATCAAACCATTGTAGACAAATCATTATATAACATCGTTTTTTCGTATGAAATAGCAGGTGAAGTTAATGAGGGAAACCTGGAATTATCGTTAGATAAGCTAAGCAATAAACATCAAATTTTAAAGAGTGTCATTAGGGAAGAAGCCGGAGTGGGCATCTTGGTTTTTGATGATTCGATTCATCATGATATTAATTATATCGATGTTTCGGACCTTCCTTTAGACATGCAGGAAGAAAAAATGAATCACTTTGTGAAGGAAGAAACGGAACGGCAATTTGATTTAGGAAATGGTCCCCTCCTATCCATTACGTTAGTGAAGACGAATGAAAGTGAATATGAATTATTATGTAACATCCACCATATTATATTTGATGGTTGGTCGATTCCAGTAATGATCAATGATTGGTTTGCCATTTATGAGGAAATCGAGAATGGTGACCGAAATGATACAGATAACCAATCACTCCAATATGGAGATTATGCTTTATGGCAAAAAAACTCACCAAATTATGTAACAGGTAAGGATAATGAGTTCTGGTGTAATGAAATAACGGCATTACGGCAAAAGTCCTTTTTACAATATGATCATCAAAAAACCGGAGAGGGTAAAAGCACGTCCGATATTATCAGCTTTTTGTTACCTAAAGAAATTCAAGACAACCTGGAAAGTCTTCATAAAAAAACGAAATCGACTTTGTTCATGAGTTTACTTACCGCCTATCAAACCTTTTTATCGGCTTACTTTGATGAAGAGCAAGTTGTCGTCGGCAGCCCTTTGGCGAAGAGAAACCATGTGGATACTGAACAATTGATAGGATATTTCGTCAACACCTTGCCCTTTAAATTACATGTATCCCAGGAAGATTCATTTGAAGGGATTTTGCGAAAAAACATAAAAAATATTGCAGGTGTTTTTGACCATCAAAATTTACCTACTAAGGAGATTTTGAAATATTTATCGGCAGAAAGAACCATGGGAAATACGCCATTGTTCGATACAGTATTCGTCCTGCAAAATAACCAAAAAGAAAAGCTGGCATATAGGAATTTCAAGTTGAAACCGAAAAAAATCAATACCTTTAAAGCTAAATTTGATTTGGTTGTTCAGGCAGAAGAAATGGATGAGGATGAATTAGTCATTTCGTTTGAATTCAACAAATCATTATTCAATAAAACGACGATTCAAAGAATGGCTAGTAATTTTAAGCATTGGCTGCAAGAGATTACAACCAAGGAAAACAAGCGGATAAAGGACATTACCTACTTAGAGCCTGCACAGTTGCGATCATTAATCGAAATGGGGACAGGCAATGTAACTCAAAAAGTGAAAGATCATCGTTTTGAAGATGTAATAACCACGTTTGAGAATAAAGTGAGTACAAATTTCAATGATGTTGCCATTGTTCATGGTGATGATCAGGTGAAGTATGGCGAGTTAAATGCCCGGGTAAATCAGGTGGCACAACGCTTATTCCTAAATCATGTAGGTGTAGAGGATAGAATCGGGATTTTTATGGATCGATCGATAAATATGGTTACGGCCATTTTAGCCATTATGAAAGTTGGGGCGGCATACGTGCCTTTGGACCCTTCACAGCCAGTGTCACGGCTGAAACATATGATTGAGGATTCTCAAATCACATATTGTTTAAGTAATGAAGAAGGACTTCCAAAGTATCCCGGTGATGAAGGAAAACTTTTATGTATCGAAGACATACTAAAAGAACGGGAAATGGAGTGTTCAGAATTCAAATCAAGAAAGATATCGGAAAGTGATCTGGCCTATATCATCTACACTTCAGGAACAACGGGAAAACCTAAAGGGGTCATGATTGAACATGGAGGGTTGGCCAACCTCTGTAATTGGCATATCAATTATTATTCAGTAGATGGAAAGGATGCAGCAGTACTGGCTTCGAATACATCATTTGACGCTTCCGTTTGGGAGATATTCCCTTATCTGACGAATGGGAATAAACTCCTGATATTGGATTACTATGATTTATTGGATGTAGAGATCCTTTCGGAGAAGATGGAAAAGGAGAAGGTAACACTCGCGTTTTTTTCAACGGGACTGCTCGAGCAATTATTTATTAACGATATGAAATTTCCAGAATCAATCAGAGCTATTTTGACAGGGGGAGATCGTTTAAAAACGATACCCGATCGTTTGAGTTTTGATTTATATAATAATTACGGTCCAACGGAGGGTACGGTCGTTGCGACAGCATATAAGGTACTTCCAAGTGATGATACTGTGATTCCGATCGGAAAGCCAATTTTGAATGCAGAAGCATACGTGTTCAATTCCAGGATGAAGCCTGTTCCTAAAGGTCAAATAGGCGAGCTGTATATCGGTGGGAAAGGCATTGCAAGGGGATATATAAATAATCCGGGGAAAAACGATGAAAGCTTCATTAAAAACCCGTTCACCTCAGGGAAACTATATAAAACTGGAGATTTGGTTAAGTATGCCGAGGATGGAAATCTACTCTTTGCAGGCAGGGCTGATGACCAAGTGAAAATACGCGGATATCGCATCGAACTTGGGGAGGTCAGTGCAGTTCTAAATAAATGCCCTGGTATAAAGGATTGCTTTATAGCGATAAAAGATGAATCTAAATCGAAGAAATTCATCATGGCCTATTATATCTCCGAAAATGACCTTGAGGAAAATTATATCCGGGATTATATGAAGAATCATCTTCCCCATTATATGATTCCTTCTTATTTCATTAAAATGGAGTCCTTTCCGCTAACCGTTAACGGCAAAGTGGATGCGAAGAGGTTGCCGGATACAAAAACGAACCCGGAAGGAAATAACAGTGAAAGTGTCATGAATGGAACGGAACAAAAATTGTTAAAGATATGGAAAGAGGTGCTGAATAATCAGGAAATAACCATCTTTGATAACTTTTTCGAATGTGGTGGAGACTCCATCCTCAGCATTCAAATTTGTTCACTTGCCAAGAAAGAAAATCTTCTCATCACTTCCAAAAACATCTTTGAAAAACAAAGTATTGAAGAGTTGGCAAAGGTTGTTAAATTGACGGGAGATTTAACGATAAATCAGTCTGATGTTTTTGGAAAGGCACCATTTACACCTATTCAAAGTTGGTTTTTCACTCAACAAATAAATAATTATAATCATTGGAATCAATCTGTAACGTTAAAGGGCTACCCGCAATTGAATGAAAAACGGCTGCAAAGAATCATGGCCCATATCGTCAGACATCATAATGGGCTCAGATCAAGGTTCAATAGAGAAGAATCATTTTCGCAAGTGGATAAGCATATCGACACTTCTGAATATTGGACTTTGAATTACGTAAATCTATCAGACATGAATAAGGACAAACAGGAACGGGAAATTGCTAGACTCGGAATCGGTGCACAACAGGGCATCAACATCACAAACGGACCACTAATGAAAATGGTATGCATCAATACTGGGCAAAACGAGCATGTAATCATTTGGATCATTCATCATTTACTTGTTGATGGGGTTTCCTGGAGAATCTTGATCGAAGATTTTGATCGGCTATATATTCAAGATATAAACAATCAGGAATTAAAACTGGATAATAAAACGACATCATATAAGGAATGGGCGAATAACCTCAATGAATATAAAAATAGCATTCCTTTAGGCATTAAAGAGTACTGGCTGAATGAACATGAAACGGTATATGAAAACGCCCTGGTCAAAACAGGAAATGTTTACGATGGAAAATCATTTGAAATGAAACTGAATAAAGAGATTACAAACAAAATCTATAATGATATGACAAAAGCGTATAAAGCATCTATCGATGAAATATACTTATCCATTTTCGCAGCGCTGATCGGGAAATATTTTAATAAAAAAGATATTCATTTTACTTTAGAGGGACATGGTCGCGAAGAGTTATTTCCAGGTATCGATCTGTCCAGGACAGTAGGCTGGTTTACGACCATGTGCCCGGTTTATATAGAAAATAAAGAATCCATTTCGAACACGATTCAAGGTACAAAGAAAAAGTTGAGGACCCTGCCCAATAAAGGGATTGAGTATGGGATCATAACCGAATTATGCGGCGAGACACATATGAAACAAAATAGGCCGATCATCAGTTTCAATAATCTAGGTAGATTTCACCAAAACAATGAATGGGCTGCAAAAGAGGTCACCTTTTTTAGTGAACAAGATATTCAACATAATTCCTATACCGAACATGAAGTCGATATCGAATTGCTTGTAGTGAATGAGGAGCAAACTATAAAAATAAACTATAACAGACATTTCGTAAGAGAAGATTTTGAGCAATATATGCAACACAATTTGCTGGAATCGTTACGGACATTGGAAGAAGAAACATCGGGAAAACAGATGTACCGTCCGGAAGACTTTCCATTGGTGGATATGCCTGAGGAGGAACTTAACCAACTATTGCACAAAGAAACAGGAGTTGTTGATATTTATGAATTGACGGCTTTGCAAAAAGGGATGTTGTACCATAGCTTGTTTGATAGTGAAAGCAGCCAGTATAAAGTGCAGCTCATTTTTGATATTAAAGGTTATCTGGACGTCGAAAAATTAATCAATGCCATTGTGACAACTACAGGGAAACATGACATTTTAAAAACCAAATTATATTCAAGCAGAAAAGGGGTATTCTACCAACTGTTAATGAGTTCCATGGATACCGAGATTGACTATGAAGAAATAATCGATCATCAAGAGAAGTTGGAAGAGTTGTTAGCAGATCAATATAAGATCATAGATATCGAGAATAATAAGTTGAATCGCTTCATGATCGTTAAGCTTGCGGAAAATCAATACCAATTAGTATGGACATTCCATCATATTATTATGGATGGTTGGAGTTACTCGATGGTGATTAATGACATTTTTGCTGCTTATCATTCAATAACACCATCATCATCCGTGAGTCCTTCATTTAAAAAGTATGTTGAATATATGAAAGATTATACAAGTAATAAGGAGCTGCGGGACTATTGGGCAGGGAAATTGGAAGGTGCTCGAAGTTCCGGATCTCGTTTAATGGGAGTGTTGGAAGGCGAGGGGTACATTGAGAACAGCTACTTGAAAGTATTGGATGAGGAATTAAGTGATTCCATTCAACGATTCTGTCAGGAATACAAGATTACCATGAATACTTTCTTTCTAACCGTTTGGCTAACCACTTTGAAAGAAATAAAAGGTACGGAAAATGTATGCTGCGGCGTAGTGACATCCGGAAGGAATATTCCTATCCAAAATATTGAGGCAATGGTTGGTCCATTTATCAATACTGTGCCGTTCATCAAGCATATCAGCCACGAAAAGAACTACATGGAAATACTGGATGAAGTTCAAAATGAATTTTTGGAATTAAGTGCCTATGAGAATACACCATTATCAGAGATTTATGAGTGGGCTAATTTGGAAAGCCAATTATTTGAATCATTGTATGCTTTTGAAAACTATCCGATGAAACTAGCTAATAATGATGAAATCCATGTGAGTTTGAAAGAAGGACGGGAAACGACCCATTATCCAATCGTCATCATCATCACCCCTGGTTCAAGTGTTCAAATTAAATTTAATGAGGCAGCGGTCAATCCACAGTTAAGGTCATCCGTACTTTCTATATTTAATCAAATCTTAAGTGACATGCTGGAAAAATCGAAAGTGAAATGAGGGGAAATATATGGAGACAACTATTGCGGTGAAGGAAAGATTAATTGAGGAAAAGCTTATTGGATTTTGGAACGAAATTTTAGAACAAGAGACAATAGATACAGATTCCAACTTCTTTGACTTAGGTGGGAATTCCCTTTTAGCCATGCAATTTATTCAAATGGTGAAGAATAACCTGGGAGTGAGATTACCAATCAAAGTGATGTTCGAACAATCCACCATCAAGGAACTATCTGTACTCATCAAACAATTGGACGATATGCAAAAGTTAAGTTGAATGGAAAAGAATTGAGGTGTTTTTCTATGAACAGGATGATCAGTGAAACGGAAGATAGGCTATTACACTTGATTTCAATTGTTATTGAACCTTTTAAACTATCACTAGTAGAGGACATGAATGAATCACTAAGCACAAATGAAAAAAAAGATGAGTTTTTGTCTTCGATAAAACAGGAGTTTGGTATTCAATTAACACCGGAAATCATTTCAAGTCAATGGAATATAGAAAAACTGGCAAGTTTTCTGGACATGCTCCTCGACATGAGGGAAGACGAGGTAAATAAGCCTTATAAACGTGGGAAAAGTGAAGGAATGCTTTCTCATAATCAAGATAGAATGTATCTGTTCGACAGTCTGGATGAAAGGAAAATGCTCTATAATATGCCATTTAAATTCATTTTAAATGGCGTTGTGGACATTGATGACCTGCAGCAGGCATTAGATTTCATGATTGAACGCCATGAAACTTTGCGAACTAATTTAAGAGGTGAAAAACATCAAATCCTTCAATTCATATCAAAAAAAAGCCGAAACATGATTGCCTATGAAGACTGCCGGGGATTAAATCCCGAAGTCAGCGATTTAATGGTCACTTCCCATCTTACTGAAGAAATGGAAAGATGCTTCGACCTGGAAAATGATCATTTATTTAATATGAAACTATTTCGAGTTGATGAGGAAAAACATTATTTGGTATGCAATTTTCACCATATCATTTTTGATGGGGTATCGTTTGTCACCTTTTTCGAAGAATTATTGGAGATTTATGAAAGAATTCAAACAGGCAGGGGTGGGGATATTCCCCCTCTGGACATGCAATATTTGGATTATGCTGTCTGGCATAAGGAGTGGGTCAAGGAAAGTACGCCAAGCCAAAGGAGGTTTTGGGAAAGTTATTTAGATCAAGAGGAAGAAGCATTAGACCTTCCATTTGACTTTCAACGTCCAAAATCACCTTCTTACTCAGGAGAAAGACTGGAAATGGTCATAACGAATGAACTTCGTGCATGTATTGACAGGGTTTTAAAGGAGAATGGTACGACTTTATATGCTTTTATGATGACCGCATATCAAGTGTTTTTAAGTCGGTATACCGGGAAGAATACAATCATTGTCGGGAGTACCGTGGCAAACCGTGGCCAAGAAGAATTTGCCCGGACAGTTGGATGCTTTGTCAATACGCTGCCATTGAAGCTGACCGTTGATCCATCAGAATCATTTCAGGAAATATTGAACCGGAATCGTAAAGTGATACTGGATGTATTGGAACATCAGGCTTTTCCATTTGAAAAAATCGTTGAAATCATTAATCCAGACAGGGATCTCAGTCATTCCCCATTGTTCCAAACAGCTTTGGCAATGGAAGAAAGCTTTGATGGGAACTTTAGCAATGCATTCTTCACTCTTGAACAAGACAAATTCGATATTCCTTATTCAAATTATGACCTGACTATAAAGGTGAAGGGTTCTCATGAGTTAATCCTGGAATTCGAGTATTCCGACGAACTTTTCAGACGGGAAACAATTGAAAGACTCATGCTGAGTTTCGAAAAATGGTTATTCCAAATTTGCAGAAATGCGGATATGCCTATCTGTCATTTGGAGTATTTAGATGACAAACAAATGAATCAATTGTTATTTGAGTGGCAAGGTGAGGTTTCGGATGCACATCAAAATGAGACGATCACCTCCATATTCAAAAGAATCGTCAAGAAGCATTCAAACAAATTAGCCGTTGCTGATAATGGTCAGGCCATTACTTATGCGGAATTGGATCAAAGGTCGAATGTGATTGCGAAACTGGTCAGAAATCATACCGAAAACGGTTCTAATAAGGTAGGCCTGCATGTAAACAGATCGATTGATATGGTAATCGGCATGCTGGGAATCATTAAAGCCGGGTGTGCATACGTTCCGCTTGACCCCATGCTGCCAGCTGAAAGATTGGAATATATCGTCAATGATTCGAAAATGGATATATGCATTACGAATCAAGTTGTGGCTCCTGCCATTAAAAAAATAGCTAAGGTGATTGATCTTGAATCCGTACATTACGTGGCTACCAAGTGCTGTAACGAATCTATTGCACCTTCCGATCTGGCTTACATAATCTATACTTCTGGAACGACAGGAAAACCAAAAGGTGTCATGTTATCCCATAGAGGCGTAGTGAATTTAATAATAAGTCAAAACAAGTACTTACAACTTGATGAGACCTCAAAGGTATTACAATTTGCCACTTTTAATTTTGACGCTTCTATATATGAGATTTTTGGAAGCTTATTAAATGGTGCAGAGCTGCATATCGGGAATAATAAGGAGAAAATGTTTGATTTATTCGCATTGGAAAATCAAATCAAAAGCGAAAAGTTAACGCATCTAGTATTGCCGCCTGCAGTATTACAAGAGCTCAATATAGAGGGCTCCCATGTGAAATTCGTCGGTTCAGCCGGGTCTGAATGTCCATTAACCTTGCTGGATCTCTATCAAAATATAAATTTTTATAATGCCTACGGTCCAACGGAATATTCAGTATGGACCACGATCGAGATGTTTAAAGCGTATGAAAACAATGGGACTACCAATAATAAAGTCCCGATAGGCAAACCCATCCTGAATACTGACGTCTATTTATTAAGTCCTGAGCAAAGACTCGTACCAATCGGTGCTGCAGGGGAAATATATATTGGTGGTGAAGGGTTAGCTGTTGGATATGTGAATAATGATGATTTAACAAAAGAAAAGTTCATTGAACATCCTTTTAAAGCTGGAAAGCGTTTGTATCGCAGCGGTGACCTTGCAAAATTCACGAGCGATGGTGAGTTGATTTTTCTGGGGCGTAAAGATAATCAAGTGAAAATCAGAGGTTTCCGTGTGGAAGTGGATGAGATTTCGGTCAACCTCAATACGTATCCGCAAGTAAGTGACTCATTCATTAAGGTTCAGGATCAGCCAAACCTAAATAAACAAATAATCGCTTATTTCACATCCAGCCAACAAGTTGATTACGATCACTTAAAAGCATTTTTAAAAGAGAGATTACCAAGTTACATGATTCCTTCATTCTTTATGCAAGTAGATAAATTCCCATTAAATGCAAATGGGAAAATTGATTCAGCACTTCTTCCGATACCAGTAACCAGAAGCAATACATTGGAAAAACCTGAAACGTTCAATGAGAAAGTGCTTCTTCGAATTTTTAAAAGTGTCTTAGGGTTGGATGATATCAGTATCCGGGATAACTTTTTTGAACTTGGCGGCGATTCCATTCAGAGCATTCAAATATGTTCACTAGCAAGGCAGGAAAGTATAATCATCAGTCCTAAATCAATTTTTGAAAATCAAACGGTAGCAGAGCTGGCAGCGATCGCGAAAACCGAAAATAAGGTCATGATTCAACCTATAGCCACTAGAGGGAATGTGGAACTGACCCCCATCCAAGAGTGGTTCTTTGCGGAGCACACTGCTTCCATCAATCATTGGAACCAGTCCATTGTTTTTAGTAAAGATTCCTGTGCTCAAATGGAGGACATTGAAAAAATTCTATCACAACTCGTGGAACATCATGATGGATTGTTAACCCTATTTGAAAAACGTGACAATAAATATATCGGGAATATAGACTCCGAACACAAAACATGGGAGTTAGTCTATAAGGATATACATCATTTGGATGAGGAAACGCGAATAAGGGTGAGAGATGAATGGGACAGTAAGGCTCAAGGTTCATTGGATATAAGTAATGGGCCGATCATGAAAATGCTTGTTTTAAAAGAACAACCGAACAAGTATCGCTTCTTTTGGGTAATCCATCATTTATTGATTGATGCCGTTTCCTGGAGGATTTTACTTGAGGATTTCAATACTCTCCATGATCAGGCATTAAACAATCAAACAGGAAGGCTTGCTCATAAAACGTCATCATTTAAAGACTGGTCAAACTTCTTGAAGAAATACAATGAATCGTTGCTGGACCCTGAAACCCTACGCTATTGGGAACAAAAAATAAAAAGTGAAATAACGGATTTTAAGATAGCGGAAGATTTTATAGCTAAAGAAGAAAGAACGATGGAGAAATCATTCAGTGAGGAAGAAACTGAATTCTTGATCCAGGAATTATCAAGGGAATCAAAAGCGACTGTAGAAGAAATATTGTTGTCATTAATCGCAAA
This sequence comes from Bacillus sp. ISL-78, assembly GCF_018613455.1. Classification (NCBI taxonomy): domain Bacteria; kingdom Bacillati; phylum Bacillota; class Bacilli; order Caryophanales; family Bacillaceae; genus Bacillus; species Bacillus sp. ISL-78. The sequence continues at coordinate 106,836 of NZ_JAGGQC010000002.1, read as the reverse complement.
GGGCTTGAACCAATCTTTTGATGTAAAGAACTTCTGGATGGAAGTAGAAGGGCATGGCAGGGAAATGGTTGACGAGACAATCGATGTTACTAGGACCGTTGGCTGGTTTACTGCGATGTATCCAATATTGCTGCATTCAGATGAGACGTTTGACGACACTTTAAAAAACACAAAGAATGCTATAAGGGAAATCCCAAATAAAGGTTTTGATTATGGCGTCATCAAGTATTTACGACCAGGGGTCATTCAGGATCCGGATATCCACGTGACTTTTAATTACTTAGGAAGATTGGATTCTCAATTTGAATCATCCAATAGCAGGGACTTTGGTGAGTTTGAAAATAAACCAAAACTGCATTTCCTGTCATTTATCCAGGATGGAAAACTAATCATAAAAATCATTTCAAAATTAGCTGAAGAAAAAATGAACTTAATAATAGAAGCTATTGGTGAAGTCGTCAAGGAAATCAAGGGAACTGAGTTTGACCAAGGTTCTTTAATAGAAAGTGATTTCCCGGATGCGATGCTCACTGAGGAAGATTTGTTTCATATATTGAATTCTAATAAATAAGGTGATTACTGGTTTAATGGAATGATTGTAGCCAGCGGGTATGGATGACACGAAGATAATGGAATCGGGAGGCGCAAAATTGGAGAAATCTATTCAGAATATCTACTCATTAACTCCGCTTCAAGAAGGAATCCTTTATGAACTGGAAATGAACAATACCATAGAGAACCTTTACATTTCTCAAATGCGAATCAGGATAACGGGCGCTCTTGAAGTGAAGGCATTATTCGAGGCGTGGAGTCAGGTTGTAGAACGACATGAAGCATTAAGAATGAAGGTCATCTCTAAAAATATTGAAAATAATGTTCAGGTTGTATTCAATACAATGGATTATCAGCCGGAAATGATCGATATGACAGAGTTGAGTGAACATGAACAATTAAAGGGAATTCAGAGAGTGACTTCCGAATCCCAGGAGATGGATGTCAATAACTCCAATTTGATGAAACTCCAGTTAGTGAAAATTGAAGAAAATCAGTTTATCTTGATTTGGACTCATCACCATATAATTTTGGATGGTTGGAGTACCAGCATAGTCATCGATGAACTCTTTGTTATTTACAGCCAAATTGTAGGAAAAGACTCCAAAGGGCTTATTGAAAAGCCAAAGCAATTTGGAGATTTTATTAGGTATATGAATAAAACAGATGCGGAAGATTTAAATCGTTTTTGGAAAGAGCTTGCAAAGGATATTGACCAGCCGACAATCACATTTCCCGTCATGAAGCATGAAAACCACCAAGACAATGATCTCTTCTGGGAGCTGGATAAAACACAAAGTAAGCTTTTAAGAGAATTTGCCGCTAAAAACCATGTAACGCTTAATGTATTACTGCAGTTAATTTGGTCAATCGTCCTAAAGGAAATGTCCAATCAAAATCGAATCGTCTTTGGAATCGTTAGCTCTGGCAGGTCGAACAACTTATTCAAATCGGAAGAAATCGTTGGGATGCTCATTAATACAATTCCGATGATAGCTGAAATAAACGATACAGACAGCGTTACCGATTTACTGAAACGATTCCAGGAAACATTGAACAATATGCTGGATTATTCCCAAATTTCTTTAGTGGATATCAAAAGGCATACGAAATTAAAGAAGGAAGATCCGATTTTCGAAACTTTATTTGTTTATGAAAATTATCCGGAAGCGAAAGATGAAGGACTAAGCATTAACTGGGAAGTTGAAGGCGGAAAAGAATCACATAGCTTTCCGTTATCATTACAGGCCCAGGATAATAAAGAAACGATTACATGCAAATTGTATTTTAATACCTGCTTCTTACAGCGTTCTCTAGTAAATGATATTCAAACTGCCTTCATGCAGATTACCGATCAAATTACAAAAGCTCAGCAAATTGACGGAATATATGTCGATGTTGATTTTTCAAAACTAAAAAATGATGTGAGCAAGAACTATCAAGCAACAAATGACCATGCTATTTCCTCCCCATCGGTTAATCATGAACTTAAAGAAATATGGCAAGAGTTTTTCTTGAACAGCGATATTAATGCGGATTCCGATTTCTTTCAATTGGGCGGTCATTCGATAACAGCCATGAAATTGGTATCTAAAATAAATAAAAGACTTGATGTGAATATGAAATTAGCTGATTTGTTTGAAAATCCTACATTGAAATTGCTAAATCATAAGATCTTTCCGGAAATGAGTATACCTCCGAAAGATGAAGCACAGGTCGTTTCATCTTTTGTGGAAAAGACATTTTTGGAAGTCCTATCAACAAATCAAATCGATAAAGATGCCGATTTTTTTGAAATGGGCGGACACTCGATTTTAGCCATGAAGTTATTGAACAAATTAAACAAAGAATACAATCAAATACTAACATTGAAAAATATTTTTCAAAATTCAACAATCGATTCGTTGACCGACTTCATCATTAATGAAATTTCAGATCATGACATGGAGCACATGGAAGCGCAACAAGAAAATCATGTTTTATCCAGTAACCAAGAGGCTTTATGGTTCAACGAAAAACTCAAAGGTAAGACAGCCAATTATAATATCCCTCAGAAATATAAAATTACTGGAAGAGTGGATACTTCAATGCTGGAAAAAGCCTTAAATCATGTCGTTAATAGACATGAGATTTTGAGGACCACCGTCCGTGAAAACGCTGGTAAAGGCTATCAGGAAATCAGGGAGGATTTATACATTAAAATAGATGAAATCGATCTCTCTGCGTTAAAGCCCGAACAGCAAACGAGTCGTATGCTGCAAATTGAAGACGATGTCCAATCGGAAATCTTTGAAATTGAAAAAGGTCCTCTCCTGATAGTGAAACTTGTTAAATTGAGTGAAAAGGATTTTGTTTTATTTGTGAATCTCCACCATTTCGTTTTTGACGGATGGTCAGTGAGTATATTTTTAGATGAATGGTTATCGTTTTATGACAGTGAAGTGAATGAAAAGGAACTTATCCTTGGAAATGACTTTAAACAATATAAGGATTTTGCACTAGAGCAGAAAAACTGGTTGGAAAATAACATGAAAGAAGAATCGCAATTTTGGGAAACAAACTTATCCGGGGAATTACCTAAATTGGATCTTCCTTTAGATACGGTTCGTACAAAAGAAAATCGCAACGATGGCAGCAGTTTTATAGTGGAACTATCAAGGGAAGAGCTGCAGGGTGTAAAGCGGATGTCCCTGGAAAAAAACTCGACATTATTCATGACACTGCTTACGATGTACCAGTCTTTCCTAGCAAAATATACAGGTCAAAACGATATCATCGTTGGAAGTCCTTTGGCGAATAGAATGATTGAAGGTACAGAAAAATCGATAGGTTATTTTGTCAACACACTGCCCTTTAGATTAAAGCTGGGACATAAGGAAACATTTGAAGAGATACTTCAAAGAAATACAGGCCATATCATCGACATCTATGATCATCAGCAAATGACTTTGGAGAAAATCGTTGAAGTCATTAACCCAGAAAGAAATTTAGCAAGCACTTCTTTATTTCAAACCGTCTTCATTTTACAAAATAATGCCAAAGCTGCATTGGAAAGTGAATACATAAAGATAACGCCTGAAGTAATAAAATCAAAGGCAGCAAAATTCGATTTGAGTTTAGCTGCAGAAGAATTTGAAGATAAGCTATTATTCGCCTTTGAGTATAATTCAGGGATCTTCAATGAACAAACCATTCAATCTTTGGCTGAGAATTTCCTGGAGTGGATCAGGGAAATTGCCAATCAGCCTGGACAATCCATCGACAAGGTATCCGTCGTCAGTAAGAAGCAGGAGAAAGTATTATTGGAAGAATGGCAGGGAGAAACCATTGCCTTTGAGGGTATCAATGACACAATCCCGGAAGCCTTCCATAAAATTGTTGAGCGATTTCCTGAAAAGATAGCCATTGTAGATGGTCCCAGAACCATTACATATCGCGAATTGAATGAAAAGAGCAATCGAATTTCACACTATTTACTAAGCAAAGGGATTTCTAAAGAGGAAAGAATCGGAATTTATGTGAATCGATCAATTGATATGGTGATGGGGATGTTGGCAGTAATTAAAGCAGGTGCTGCGTACGTTCCATTGGATCCTCATTATCCTAATGAACGATTAAGCTACATGGTAGAAGATTCATCCATTTCCTATTGCTTGAGTCACAAAGAACTCGGAAAGAATGGTTTGATAGACTCATCCAAAATAATATATTTTGAAGATATTGAAAAAGAATCGGATGTGTCAATGGAAGCGAATCTTCATATTCCGGATCAGCGGGACTTAGCATATGTCATTTATACCTCGGGAACGACAGGCAGGCCAAAAGGAGTCATGTTGGAACATAGAGGAATCATTAACTTAGTTTATAACCAAAATGAAATGATGTGTTTAGATACATCAGCTAAAGTGCTGCAATTCGCTACGTTTAATTTTGATTCATCCGTCATAGAGATTTTCAGCACACTATTGTTCGGTGCCGAGCTGCATATAAGCGTAGATAAAGAAAATCTATTTGACATGAGTAAACTTGTTGAACAAATTAAGCGTGAGGAAATTTCTCATATCATTTTACCGCCTGCTGTGTTAAAGGAACTGCCAATCGAAGAATTGAGCACGATTAAAGTGTTGGGATCTGCAGGTTCTGAATGTCCAGTCGAGCTCGTTTCAAAGTTTAAGCATATATCGTTTTTCAATGGCTACGGCCCTACTGAATATTCGGTGTGTACAAGTTTTAAAATGTTTCCCCCGAATGAGGATGCTACGGATGAATTCGTTGTTTCAATTGGGAAGCCACTGACTAACACGGTTGCACTTGTGTTGGATGAAAACCGGAAACTAGTGCCGGCTGGAGCGGTTGGTGAACTTTATGTCGGAGGAATTGGGTTAGCGAGGGGATATCTGAATAATGAGAGCCTGACAAATGAAAGATTCATATCCAATCCATTCAACCCTAATGAAAAAGTATACAGAACGGGGGATTTAGTTAAGCATGACAAAGCTGGGGAATTAGTTTATATAGGCAGAGCGGACGACCAAGTGAAAATAAGAGGATACCGTGTTGAACTATCGGAGGTTAATGTTTCATTACGAAAACTAGCAGAAATCAAAGATAGCTATGTAACGGTAATGGAAGATGGATTTGAGAATAAAAGGTTAATTGCTTATTATACGGTGAATGATGAGGTTTCGGTAGATTCAATCAGAAGGAGACTGAAAGAAACACTGCCTGCTTTCATGATACCTGCTCATTTTATGCAACTGGATAAATTCCCTTTGACGCCGAATGGAAAAGTTGATTGGAAAACCCTGCCGAAATGGACGGAACAGTTGGATGAGAGGAAAGAAAAAGTGCCGGATGTGCAAGAACTGTCCAAAACTGAAACAGAACTTCTGACAATATGGAGAGATGTTTTAAACGATCCCGCTATAGGACCGGAAGATAACTTCTTTGAATGTGGCGGTGATTCAATCATCAGCATTCAAATATGCTCTGCCGCAAAAGAAAAAAATATATTTATTACGCCTAAAGATTTATTTGAATACCAAACGGTCCGTGAGCTAGGGAATATTGTAAATGAACTGGAACAAAAACAAGTGGACCAAGAAAAAATATCAGGTTATGTACCGTTGACGCCTATTCAATCTTGGTTTTTTTATGAAAATCATGACAATATCCATCATTGGAATCAGTCAGTCGTTTTGATGAAAGATCATGCATTGACGACTGAACAATATAAACAAATCATCATGAAAATAATTGATCAGCACGACGTATTAAGGACATTATTTGAAAAACATGGTGATTCATATATTGGCAATATTTCCAATGCTGATACGGCATGCGGTTTTCATGAGTATCATGTCCCGAATTTTACAGATAAAAATAGTCTGAAAGTAATAAAGGAACTGGAAGAAAACGCCCAACAAAGTTTAAACATACACAATGGTCCGATGATGAAGTTCCTTCTATTCAGGGATCAAAGGGACGTAAGGATTTTTTGGGTGATTCATCACCTTGTGGTTGATGGTGTGTCGTGGAGGATACTTTTAGATCATTTCGAAAGATGCTATCAACAGATTAAGAATGGACAAGAACCATCACTGCCTTTAAAAACGACTTCTTATAAACAATGGTCCGAGAAGCTGAATGAATACAAGAACACTGACCTACCGGAAGATGCCGTTCAATATTGGGAAAAGGAAATGAATATCCCAGTTCCAGTTTCTCCGCTGACGGATAGCTTGGGAGAAACATGTGATTATGAAAACATGTACAAAATACAAGTCGATGAGGACCAAACACAAAACCTCATTAAAAACACTTTAAGAAAACATAAAACGACGATTGATGAGGTTTTATTATCCGTCATTGCCCATTCAGTTTCCAATATAATGGGAACTGATGAATTTTGGCTCGATTTAGAAGGTCATGGCAGAGAGGATATTGAAGATGATATTGATTTATCAAGGACAGTAGGATGGTTCACCTCCATTTATCCAGTAAGGATTAAAGGAATGCCGTCTTTGGGCTCAACCTTGAGAAATACAAAAAACAGATTAAGAAATGTGCCAAACAAAGGGTTTGACTTTGGAATCCTAAAGTATATTTCCACTCGGAATCATAACTATCCAGATAGTCTTGTGAGTTACAACTATCTAGGTCAATTTAATAACACTGGTGATATGGAACAAACCCATAGCAGCAATATCGATTCGAACTATACATTTCCATATAAGCTCAATTTTGTCGCCAGCATCGTAAACAATAGACTCATGCTGAATATTATTGGCGATAGCAACAATGAAAACTACCAAAGGGTATGTAAAGAAGTTGAAGTGCACTTATACAAAATTTTAAGTGGAAGCGCAGATTTGAATGACTCAATTGTCGAAACGGATTTTCAAGCTGAGAAAATAGTAGATGGAAGTACGATCACCCATTTCATTAATAAGTTTAATAACATTGAAGAGATTTACCCAGTGACCTCACTTCAAGAAGGGATGCTATTCCATAGTGAAGTAACTCAAAGTCCTGAATATATTTCACAGCTATCCATTGATTTAATAGGTGATCTGGACTTGGACAAATTGGAAGAAGCCTGGAATGAAACCTGTAGAAAATACGACGTTCTTAGATCGGTTTTCAGGCGCAATCAATTGGGGGACCGTTACCAAATAATCCTTAATGACATTTATTATGTGTTTAATCATGTGGATCTAACGATGTGTAGTGAAGACGAATCAGCATCCAAGATAGAAAATCTTTTAGAGCATAGCAAAAACAGGCAAATGGATTTAGAGTATGGTCCGCTCATGAACATCACCTTGATCCAGCTATCGGATCATCGTTATAAATTCATATGGACACATCATCATGCTTTAATGGATGGCTGGAGCCTGCAAATCGTCATTAATCATTTTTTGGATAATTATCGAAACCCATCGAATATGGCAAAAGACAGTGATGAACATAAGATTGCCTATAAGCAAGTCATGAATCATGTCAGGAATATTAATAAACAGGATGAAGCAGCTTTTTGGAATGAAGAATTGAGGGATTTCGAACAAGTAAAAGCACTAGTAGGTAAGAAAACGGATAAGGAAGCTTTTATATCGGATAAAGTTTTTGAATATAGCCTGCCTGAAGAGCTTACCGAAAGATTAATAGAATTATCCAAGCGGTATAGAAAGACGATTAATACCGTTGTTCAAGGAGTTTGGAACATCGTTCTATCGTGCCTCAGTGAGAGCGACTCAGTATGCTATGGGGTGACAAGCTCAGGAAGGAACCTCAGCATTCCGCATATTGAAACAGCTGTAGGCTTATTGATCAATACTCTGCCATTCTCGTTGAAAATCGATTGGGAAGATGATTTGCAATCCTATCTTACTGCGATTCAAAACAAGCAATTACGAATGAGAGAGTATGAGTTTAGTTCACTTACGGATATAAAGCGATACGCTCAAATTCCATGGGATAAGGAAATGTTCCAACATATATTTGTATTCGAAAATTATCCGAGCACAGAACTGGCAGAGGATTCGCAAATCATGATCGAAAATTCAGTCGGAAGTGAATCGACCAATTTTGATCTTACATTCTCTGCGGCTGTAGTGCAATCCAAGCTGCATTATAAAATCATTTATAAAGACAGTAAATACTCCGAAAATGAAATTTTACGTTTTATGGATTCCATGCAGGAAATATTCTTAAAACTAACAGAAGATAAAACAGTTCCATTTATTGGAAATTTAATAAATCACTTGAAAGTTGGGGCCCGATGATAAGTAAATCGATGACAACGAATAAATTGATGTCAATACCTGAAGCTTTTAAAAAAATCGCGGAAGATAATCAATCAAAAGCGGCACTTTGCGAAAATGAACGTCAAATTACTTATAAAGAATTAGACATTCTTTCAGATAAGCTTGCCAAAAGGATCATTGATTTGGGGATCCAAGAAGAAACAATGATCGGTATTCCAAGCAAAAGGTCCTTTGAACTGATCATAGGGATGCTTGCCATAATAAAGTCAGGCTGTTGCTATGTTCCAATCGACGAAAAGTACCCATTAAAAAGATTGGAATATATGCTTGCAGATACGGATATGAAGTTTTTCTTATCGTTTGATGGTCAAGAAGGGAAGCTCAGAGAATTGGATATTGAACCAATTCCATTTGAGATGAATGAACTTAGCAGGGACGGGCATATTCCCGTGAACCGTTCCTCGGAGGATGGTCTCGCATATGTTATCTATACATCAGGTACGACCGGGCAGCCAAAAGGTGTAATGATAGAGCATAAAAGTGTAGTCAATTTAGTACTGAACTCTGAAATACTTGAAATAAACGAAAATAATAGAGTGGCCCAATTTTCCAACCCTTGCTTTGACGCCGCAACCTTTGAGATATGGGGGGCTTTATTGAATGGGGCAACTTTATTCTTGATGCCGAATGAGTTCACTTCTTTTGATGACTGGAAAGAAGCGATATCGATTGGAAAGGTGGATGTAGCATTTTTTACGACAGGTCTTTTCAATGCAATGGTAGATGAGGATCCATTAATTTTTGAAGGATTAAAGAAAATTGTGGTTGGCGGAGATAAAATCTCGGTTTCCCATGTGAGAAGGTTGAAGCAAACAATCGGTCACTTCTCCTTGATTAATGGGTATGGACCAACTGAATGCACGACTTTTGCCATTTGTCATGAGGTCGAAGACAAAGATGCAGATGTCATTCCCATTGGAAAGCCATTGAGCAATGTAGAAATCAGGATTCTTTCTGAAGGACTAGTCGAGGTAGCAGATGGGGAAATAGGCGAAATCTACATTGGCGGTCAAGGGGTCATGAGAGGCTATTTAAATCAGCCGCAATTAACGGAACAAGCTTTGATCATGGATGATTTGAATCATACGAAGTGGTATAAAACAGGTGATCATGGCATCCGGTTACAAAATGGTGAGATCCTGTATAAAGGTCGAAAAGATAGTCAAGTGAAAATTCGCGGTTTTAGAATTGAACTGAATGAAATTCAAGACAAGCTTGATAAATACATGAAGGTTGAAAGTTCAGTAGTTGCTGTTAAAAACATCAATGATGAAAACTATGTTATCGCTTATTACAAACATAAAGATGAAAAAGCGGAAAACGCTGAAAAGGATATTAAAGATTATCTGAATAATGAATTGCCGAAATATATGATTCCCCACTTTTTTGTCAGAGTGGATGATTTCCCGCTTAATGCCAACGGTAAAGTGGATAAAGAGAAATTAATGGAAATGGATATCGTGCAAAATAAAAATTCCTTAACACATCAAGGAACTGGTAAGAAAAAAGAAGTATTGGAGATTTGGAGAAATGTATTGGGAAATCAAAGCCTAGGATTGGACGACAACTTCTTTGAACATGGAGGCCATTCCATTTTAGCTACCAAACTGGTCTATGTAATGAAGGAAACTGTACTTCCTGAAGCCACCTTACAAATTTTATTGGAAAATAATACAGTGAATAAATTTGTTGAGACACTTGAAGTCGATACATCTGGCAGCATCGAAGCAATGATGGTGAAGGATTCCATGCTCGATCGAGAGTTGGTGGAGAAAATAAGGGGAATATCCGCTAAACCAGTTCAAATTGAAAAAAATATGATGATTACAGGTGGAACAGGTTTTTTGGGAGCACACCTATTAAACAAATTGTTACTGGAATTGGAAGATGTCAAAATCTATTGTTTGGTTAGATTTCCTTCAAGAAATAGATTGAAAGATACTTTAATGAAATATGGTCTTTGGCAGGATGAATTCGTAAGTCGAATCGTTGTAATTGAAGGGGATCTTAGTAAGCATCAATTCGGTCTGGATGATGTGACATATGAGAAATTAAGCAATGATGTTTCTCATGTGTATCATGTCGGTGCAGAAACGAATTTCTTCGAGCCGTATAGCAAATCAAAAATATCGAATGTGGATGGTGTAGTGGAAGTCATTAAGTTTGCTTCATCATGCAATCGTAAAAGCATTTATTATGCATCAACGCTTTCTGTCTTGACCGGAGAAAGGAAATGGGACGAGGAAGACGAATTGGTTTACTCCCCCGATTTAATGATCGGGTACAGCCAGTCCAAATGGGTTGCAGAGAAATTGCTTCTTCAAGCAAGGGAACTCGGACTGACAATCGATATTTTCCGATTAGGCAGGATTTCATCTAATTTAAACGGGGTTTGGAACGAAAAGGATATGTTGTACAAGGTTTTTGAATCATTTATTGAACAAAGGATATTGCCATTTAAAGAGGAAATTCATTTTGAATTGATGCCAGTCGATTTTGTAAGTGAGTTTATTTACAAAATATCAAGATTGAAAGAGAATCAGAAGCTCGGGGTTTATCATATGTTCAATGATCAGAGAGTTTCAAGTGAATTCGTGACCTCCTTCTTCGAAAAAAATGAAATACCTTACACCAATATGGGGTTGGAAGAATGGTTACAATCTTTAAAAGAAAAGACCCAATCTAACGAAATTCATTCATTAAGTGCTTTGTCCCAGTTAATAGATGAATCAACTAAATTAAAAGAGTCGGAAATCCTGCAATCCAAAACCAAGAAGGAAATGGAAAGGCTATCAATGAAAATGCCGGAAATCGATTCAAGGTACGTTGAAAGCTTTATGAAGTACATGTTGAAATAATTAATCGTAAGAGAAGGGGGATGAAAGGGCTGAAGAAGACACTTTTTTGTTTCCCTTATGCTGGGGGAAGTGCATCTTTTTATAGAGAATGGAAATTTGATGATGATGTGATGGAGGTAGTCCCGCTGGAATACCCTGGACATGGCAGTAAATATAGTGAACCATTATGTGAACATATGGCGGATTTGACGGATATATTATTGAAAGAAATGGAAACGAAACATCAAATGAATTCACTGGAAAACATCTCTTTGTTTGGACATAGCATGGGTGCGATCGTAGCCTATGAAATTGCGGCAAAATTAGAAGAGAGGGATGATAATAAAGTTGAACATCTATTCATTTCAAGTAAGTCGTCCCCAAAATATAAAGTAGATCATATCGATTGCTCTAATACAAAACATTTAAAACAATCGCTTGAAAAAATCGGGGGAACAAACAAGGAACTCCTGGAAACGGAAGATTTCATGAATATATTCCTTCCGATAATCCAGTCGGACTTGAATGTATTAGCCAACTATCACCATGAAAAAAAACGCGAGAAAAAGGTGGGGAACAAAGCCGTTTTGCTATTGGGTTCGAATGATACCGTGACGAAGGAAAGTATCGAAAACTGGAATGAATACATTGAACGTATTGAAGGATTGCATATATTACAGGGTGATCATTTCTATATAAAGCAAAACCAGGATATCGTTTTAAAAATCATTCAAGAGTATGTACTAAAAAGTAGTTGTGGAGTTCCGATTTAAGATAGCGGACTGACCTGCACCAAAACTTGCTCTAATGTAAGCGTCCGCTTGGATACCGATGAAACACAATCTTCATAAAAAAGGACTGATTAATGAAGTGAACCCAAAAAGTTAGACACTTTATTTATTTAGGCAGCCTTGAGGGCATGAACCCGGTAATCTACCGGGCTCATGCCTTTTAATTTTACCTTGATTCGCTGGTGATTATAGTAATGGATATATTTCTCTAGTTCTTGTTTGAATTGCTCCATACTTTCAAATTCTTGAAGGTAGAGTAATTCGGATTTTAATAACCCAAAGAAGTTTTCAATGACCGCATTATCGAGACAATTTCCTTTGCGGGACATGCTTTGTGTAATGTTATGTTTTTTTAAATATAAAGTCTATGTATTTTAAGATGTCTTTCATTTTATCTTCAGTTATTTCTTTTCATCGAGGTGTGCAGTGATAGTTTCAATAGCTTTGCTGTTAGCTAATGGGATCCAAAGGCAAAGACTATCAGCACACCTTATGGCAAATTGAAAACGGAATGGATGAATTCATCAAGAACAGTGTGATTGTGGGCCGACTTAAAAAAGTCATTAAAGTTTGTGGAAATTAATGGTGAAAAGATTGTGGTGGATGAGAATGGACAGATTTTACCTGGAGTTATTGTTAATCCTGAGTCAACTTCTTATGTTGTAGAAGTATGACTCAGTGGAAAACTAAAAGTTTCAAAGGCTAGAGGGGAGTGTCAATAGTTAAAGGTTATTTAGATTTCAATAAAGACTTAAAAATTAACTTGTCTAGCCTTTGGCTATATTTTAGAGTTTCCCAATGAGTAAAACCATTGTTAACACCACATTGTACAAGTTTTTTTCTTAGAAACTTTATTTTTAAATCTAATAATTCCGTTTGGGATTTGAAATTACAGATAGTAGTGGCTCCTTATGAATTCTTATATGAATAACTAAGTCTATAGTATTACGAATTATTGATTTTTGAAATAGTTTTGTCAAAAAAAGTGATATATCGACATTTATTGTATTTTATCAGTCCTTATTTACTATGAATTTTTAATCTGAACAAACCCTGAGGTAACTATAAGAAATAGTGTGAAGAAGGTGATTACGTGTTCCAAGTTATAGAAGCTGAACGTGAAAAAGAAAAAGCAGTCGTTGGCTTTATAGGTTGCAGGGTTCAGGTAAGACAGTAAGTCCCGCCCTTCACAAACGATATCAAATGGCTGTTCAAACAATTAAGAAAGCAGGTGCTGAGGTAGTTATAGTCGATTCCATTTACACAATTGGATGGTGAGGGCGGCATAGTCGAAACTCATGGGCAAATGTCCGGTAACTCATTTCAAAAATGGGGAACAATTGGAGAGTATATACAAATCTGAAAAAGCGAAGGGTGAAATTAATGGTTAAGAGGGTTCAACCGGTTATAATACGGCGCCAAAGGAAGAAGGAAGCTGAGCATTGTCGAATTAATTGATGAGCAGTTATAAGTCAAAAAAAAACTATCCTTGAACAAGAATAGTTACGAATTCTACTTTATTTTATTTAGATCTTGTCCTTAAAATACAGAATGGATTTGCAAGTAGTGCAAGTTACTTTTGACAAGTCTCTAAATTTAATCTGTCTTAAAGTATTTCTTGAAAAATTATTAAACGAATAATATTTAATATTACATTCGGATTGACTTTGATTTTTTACAATATGGATCTCATTAGATTCTATTTGGATGGTTGGAAAATGCAAATAATTACCTCACTTCTGAATGTTAAGAATAAAGGCTAATTCTAACATCTTAACGGATTAACCCACAACAGGAATATATATCCATTACCTAAATCCATTTCGAATAAATTATGAAGTCTAATTAAAGACAAAAAAAAGCAAACGTAAAAATAAGAATTGTTCTCCATAAACAGCTAATGCCCATAGGAGTCCACTGCCTGTAGAATTAAGCAGTTTATAAACGATAAAAAACTTCGGCCAAAAGGGTTTTGGGGGGGGCATTTGTCATCCTATTAGCTGGTTTAGCGCCATGAGAAGGTCGCCAAATGGCGGCCTTTTAAACGTGCGATTCTTACATTTATCAGACATTCATATTCAAGTGAATAACTAAAATTTCACCAAAAGGAATATCTCTAGGTAGCGAGTCTGGTGTTTAATGTAATTTGCCGAGAATTTGACAAAAAAATATTAAATGGATAGATACATGGTCAGCAAGTGGTATATGACATAAAGTTGGAGGGGATTGGCTCCAACATCTAAAGGTAGACCTAACTAATCTCTTGCTATATACCTTTAAAACTCTTTCGGAATGTACATTAACAATATAGGAAATACGCTGCCCTCTTCCCTACTTGTTCAAGGGCCGTTTAATGGAATATGATATAAAAAACTAAAAAGCATGTAAGTCACATAAGTAAATAATTCCTGTTTATCATTCTAAGTTAGATCTATATACCATGAATATTGCTTTTCAATTTAGCGGGAATCTAAACCATAAAGGTAGAAAATGTTGAATTATACAATAACAAAACAAAAACCCTTAAGATTAATTAACTGAAGGGAATCGAGAGCATGAACTTAGCTAAAAACTATTACTATATTGATTAACAGCATTCCATTGTGGATTTGTCTTTCTTCATTTAAGAGATTTTTAAGAGGTAAACGATAAAATGAATAACATAATTAGGGGGAATGTAGAATATGAATGATACCTGTAAAAAAAATCAATTAGATGAAGAATGGATTTCTTTAATAATTGAAGCAAAGGAATTAGGTGTGAGTATAGATGAAATTAGGGAATTTATACAATCATTTAATAATGCGGAAAGATAAAAAAACTATGGAAACGGTTATCCTATTAGTAAGGACTGATAAAGTCTAGCTAGACGTTCTCCGGGACCAATTCCTAGATCTTCCGAGAGCAATTGTTCATAATCATTATATATTTTCATTGCTTCAACATGATTTCCTTTTTGAATGAGAAGTTGCATTGATTGCTCAATATTCCTATCCAAGTATGGTGATAACCTTCTTTGAATATGTAGATAATGTAGTGCTCTATAAGGGTCATTGTCACTATAATAATCTATTACTTTTTCCAAAAGAATAATAATGTCATTTTCTATTTTTTGTGCCACTTCATTTGCCCATTCATAGCGGTTCCATTCCATATATGAACCGGAATAGAGTTTCAGTACTTCCTCGATGTGAAGTATATTTGATTGGTCAACCTTTTCTATATTTAAAACAGCCTCGTTGATTATAGTTAAATCGCAGTGAATCGAATCCATTGATAAAATATAACTCTGATTTGAAAATTTAATGCAATTTGTACATCCAATTGCACTCAAAAATTTTCGTAAATAGGATAGGGTGGTATGGAGATTAACCTTTGCTTTTTTACTATCATAATTTGGCCATAGGCTATCGATAATACGGTCACGAGGAATGTATGTATTCATAAAAGTTACAAAATATGCAAATAACTCCTTGACCTTTGCAGTTTTAAAATGGAGTAGTTCACCATCCTTTAACACCTGGAATTCATAAAAGCACTGAATATATAATGACTGATTCTCCAACTTTCGATCAACTTTATTGTCATTGATTTTGTCTGATAATCGCTGTATGGTCTTAGCTAATCGATTGGGCATAACAGGTTTTAATAAATAATCGATTGAATTTATTTCAAAAGCTTTTATCGCATATTCAGCATACGCAGTTACGAAAACAATTTGAATAGAAGGAGATAAAGAATAAATAGTTTCTGCAAAATCTAATCCGTTTCCATCAGCCATTTCAATATCTAAAAATACAACGTCAACGGTTTGGCTCAGAATATCCTCTAAGATACTAGTTTTATCTGTATATGTATTAATAATATGAATTATAGGAAATGCTCGAAGTAAATTTGTTAAATAATCTAGTGCTAGAATCTCGTCATCAACTAATATAGCCTTAATCATTCTATATCCTAACTCCTTTAGTCATTTATTTCATAATGCTTAAATAATCAGAAACGAAATTTGGAAAAACCGAAAGATAAGTAAATTGACTATCCCTTATCTTTTCGGATGAAAAACGTAATCGTTGTTCCTTGATTTAATTTACTTTGAATTGTTAATCCGTGCCTGTACATTTGCTCAAGACGACGATTGACATTGATTAGTCCTATTCCTTTTTTATGTTCAGACTTTACATATGTAAACAGATTTTTTTGTATATCTGGACTTATACCTTTACCATCATCACAAATTTCAACTTTTAAATCATGGGCTTCTTTTGATAGTTTTATCGAGATAGTACCCCCTCCTGGCTTCGATAAAATACCATGGTTAACTGCATTTTCGACAAGCGGTTGAATCGTTAGAGGTGGAATCATCCATTCACCGCTGTAGTTTAGCTCCCAATTAATTGTAAGACGCTCATTAAACCTTACCTTTTCAATATATAAATAAGATTGGACCAGCGAAAGTTCATGCGATAACGGAACAAGCGGTTCAGCATTATTAAAATCAAAACTTAAGCGTAAATAATTACTGAATTCATCGAGTAAAGTAAGCATTCTAGAGGAATCAGTAACTCCTAGTGCAGCAATTGAATTTAGTGTATTAAAAAGAAAATGTGGCTGAATTTGTGATTGCAACCAAGCACCTTCCAATCTTAATCGCTCCTGTATCGAATGCTTTAGGTCGATAACAACGCCAATCCGTACCCTTAATTCTAGCGAATCTATTGGTTTTACTAGATAATCGTTTGCTCCTACTAGAAACCCTGTATAAACTTCCTCAGGGTTATTTTGAGTTGTTAGCAATAAAACTGGAAGTTCAGAAATAGAAAAGTGCTTTCGTATCTTTCTTGTTAATTCGTAGCCTGACATTTTTGGCATCATAACATCGGCAATAATGAGATCCCAACCTTCGTCCAACCGATTTAAAACTTCTTCACCACTTGTTACGATTTCAATTGAATACTCTTCACCTGAGAGAATGTTTTTTAAAACGTGAAGATTAATTGGGTCATCGTCAACAGCCAAAATTTTTGGTTTGATATAACCTTGCTTATTCCTTATAGATATTTGAGCTTCAGATCTTGCTAACTCTTGATTAAACATGTCATCTTGGCTGGTGGATGAAGCAAGACCGGTTTCTTCATGTTTGCTCTCATCATCCTGTGTGAGCGGCAAGGTAAATGTGAATATAGATCCTTTTGAAAGGTTGGATTTAACGGTTAGCGTTCCGTTATTCATAGAGACTAATTTGTGGCAAATACTCAGCCCTAACCCGAGTCCACTTAGGTCATCGCAACGCTCCTTTGGCCCTGGCTCATACGAAAGGAAAGCACGCTTCAGTTTTTCACCATCCATTCCGATTCCAAAATCCTTTATTTGGATAACCGCCTCATTGTTTTTCACCTCGGCTTCAATAATAATTACACCATTCTCTGAATATTTCACCGAAATATTCAGTAAATTGAAAATGATTTGTCTGAGGTGGGCTTCATCTGCATAAACCCGTGGGAAATCTTTAGGAATGACTAGTTGAAAGTGAAGATTTTTCGAGTCCATCATAATGCTTTGAACATTAACAACAGTTCTGATGGCAGGTAGAAGGGCAAACGCTTGTTTATTCAAGTTGATTTTGTTTTGTTGAATTTTCGTCACGTTAATTAAATCGTTTAATAAATAGGACATTCGCCGACCGATGACCATGAGAAGCTCAAGGTTTTGTTTGCTTTGAGGAGTAAGTCGTGACCTATCTTGGTCAATAATACTTTGAGCCATATTGATCATCCCATGCAAAGGATTACGAAGCTCTTGGGAAGTATTGGTTAAAAATTGATCCTTTGTAGTATACTCCTTTTGTAGCTTATCCACGAGTTCATGATTTTTGTCATTTGCACGAAAGAATCGTATGAACCAAAATGTGGAGAATAACAAAATTGCAAGGGTTAAATCAACTGGATAAAAGTGAGGATCAATCATACTAATAATACCTAAGTTGAGCGAGTGTACTCTTCCGACAAAGGATGACCAAAGGATGCTTGAAGCCACGCTAATAGCGGCTAGCAGTAAAAAGAGGGAATCCCTCACTTTATTTACTATTACCTGAAACACAAGCAATATAATGGCAGTAAACGGCATTGCTAGTACAAATAGTAGTAAGATTGACCATTCCCGTATCAGTGTAGTCGGGGCCATAATAATAAAAAGCCCATACACCCCGCAAAGAACTGAAATCCATCGAACCATTGGATTTCCTTTGTAATTAGTGAATAGGTACCTCACAAACAATAAGAAGAAAAGGGAGAGCCCTGTGTATGACAGATATGCAAGCTTAACAAACATTTCATAATTTAATGGTACCCATTGAAGAATGAGGCGATCGTCACTAACCAAAATGGATAGGGAGGATAGTAACATGGCCACCATAAAGTACAAAAGCTCGATTTTTTTTGGACGAATAAAATAAAGGATACAGGCATATATTCCGTGGACCAGCATGATTGAAGCCACCATCAGCTGCATTGCCACTGATGTCCAATGTTCTCTGATAATAGCTCTTTCTGTTCCGAAACGTATCGATTTTAATAACCCGCCATCAAAGATTTCATCACTAGAAGAAACAGCAATTACAAGATGAATCCACCCCGTTTCATCAGGTGTCACCGTAATAATGGTCGGAACCAAAGAGGACTGAATCGTTGGGTCAATGGAAGCAGTTCGTTGTTCTATCTTATCTCCATTTAAGTAAAGAATAAATGAGTCTGAAATTCGGTGTAATCTTAAACCGTACTTTTTTTTGTCATCTTGTACATGAATCCGCAATTCGTAAGTTCCAACTTGCTTAGTATCGTTTGTTAAAGTGGAAAGCTCATTCCACCCGCGCGGGACTTGAATGAAGCTTTGTTCGTCCAGCGTTGGTAGTTCTTTAGGAACAGCAAATGCATTTGGATAAAATGACCATTCGCCATCAAGGGCAACGGTGGATTTATCAGGTAATGGATAATGGACTAAGTCAAAGACGCCTTCCTCAACAAACGGTTGATTGAGTGGTAATAGTTTGATGAACCAAATGACTCTGAGGCTTGTAAGAAGTAGTATAAAAACAAAAACGATTGGTAGTATTTTTCGAACAGACATAGGCTTTCTCCCTAGAATATTTAACCAAATTATTTGATTACTAGTTATGAAATATAATTCTTCCTTATATAGGTTGCCATAATAGGAAAAAATTCGCAATAATAATACAGGATTAATAAATATTTTAGTTAATGGGCTGTAATCCTTAATTTTATCAATAGGGTAGTTGACCTATGAACGGGGCAGTTTAGTTAAGTTAAGTACTCTCTTTTAAAATTTTCATTATTGAGTAGTTTTGAGGCTGGGTGCTATGACCAAACTACCTACTCACTTATATCAGCGAGTTAGACCAAGCATTGAACGGATAACAGAAGATGATACTCCCTTATTCCAAATCAAGGCATTACGCAAAGGATATCTCGCAAGGGAATTGTTGCGAGAACTTTGGTATCTTAAAATGGAACTCCTAAAAGGATTAAAAATTGTGGAACACTTAAGGAAATAGAAATATAAATATAATGAACAAACGAATCAAGGCAAAATAAAAAGGTATGAACCCGGTACAATACCGGTCTCATGCCCAACATGCCGCCTAATGAAATATCCTGTTATAACTTTATTGGGTCATTTAAAATTGTTGGCTCACCTTTTTTAATAGAATCTATTATACCAGTAGCCAGGGGAGGACGTACGGGAGCATGGAAATTGATTCCGTGAAATAAATTGAATGATGCTAATAAACTAACTTAGAGCTCTTCGGAGTTATTATTGGTAGCACCAATTTTATTATGGGATTTCTTATTACCCACAATAATGACGGGGCGTGGAACATTTGTTTTCTGTACGAGATCATACCAGAGCTACCCAAAGATTCAGATTCCTTTTTACAAGTACTATGGCACTGAAAACACGGTTTATATTATTCGAATGCTGCAAGAAACGTTAATTTAAATTGATTTTTTCTTTTTTTTCAAAAATATCTTGAATTCCTCTTTAGATATATTTGATTTCATCGCTTCCTTTACTAGTTCAATCCATTCTTCAGAAAGATCTTGATCCTTATTTACTTTTTTTGTCATGCTTATCCCCCCTTTTTTTAGAGTATGCTTTTTTTACCGTTTATAGGTATTATCTAATAATTGACCAATGTCAAATGTATCATGTTGGAATTTTTAACAATCTCTTCAATAGCTAAAGTATATTATAGCTAAACAATTCGCCTTGCTTTGTCACACTCACCCTTAAAACTTTACGTTTAATAGTTTATTCTTTTGAGGGTATCTTTATTTAATATACATCTGCCATTCAATTTACAGGTATACAACTACTATTCACCATTATTCCATACTGTTAGAACAGGGTTTTGTTATAGATTGATTCAACGATAAGTATGGTTTCAAAGCTATCTCATCATCCATCATAGAGAACATCAAGGCTTTAAAGAAATAGTCAATTGAATCTTTACTGAAGGTTGATTTATAACATTGGAGCTACAAAGATGATGATAAGCACAAACTCTTGCTGGCATCGGAATACTATATGTGATTATTCAAAAAAAGAGGAACAAGTCAACTGGATGACTTGTTCCTCCTTCTTATTTTCTGTTTTTAATAGAAGCTAAGTAATACCAATAACTTTAGACATTATTTTTTGGGTCAAAGAAAGTTGGATAAGGCGTTATATACTTTTCCTGATAATTTTTAAAATTATTAACCTGGAACTCGGGTATGAAAACCTTAGAATAATGCTGCTTGCAAGGTATGGAAGTATCTTTAATTAAATCTCGGCATTTTTTATCTTCAATTCTTTCAACCATTTTCGAAACGGATCTTTTAAAGGACGTGCCATTCAATTGGTTTAGAAATCATCAAAAACTACTCAGGGTTTGACGACTTTATTCTATTATATAAATTTCACTAACAGTCTGATCATTGGAACAATTATTTATTACAAATACCTTGATATTCCCTAGATAGTCTTGCCTATCTATATACTGTAGAGTTTGAGAGATTTTGCTTTCTTCATTATGTGCGGCAATAAGGATTGTGATCTCTTCATTGGGAGATTAAGTTTTAAAGGGAGGTTGTCTATCTAAGATAAGGCTGCTTATTAAAAAAGAATTCAAATATCCAGGGATGTATGAAATACCTCCAATTATAAGTAAAGCAAGAGGCAAAGATACGATATTGGCTAAATCCTTTAACCAAGGAAGTGCAAGGTAAATAGAAAAGCACAACCATAGAAGAGCAAAACAGTGACTTATCCAAAACTTACCGTTTACCGTAATGTACAGATTATTTCTTCCGGATTTTAATTCTGGATTAATTGGTCTTAATATAGGCTTCATATTCAGGAACCTTTCTAAGTTAAAAGTTTTCGAGATAGTAGTGTTATATAGACTTCAATGTAAACTGATTGAACATAGCACATCTTTTAAAAGTTAAATATCTTCAACAGAACAAGGTCTTAGATACTAAGACAACCACCTATATTAAAGATATCATTCAAAAGCACTAGTGCTTTAAGATTATATACACAGTTATTCAGAGTTGCAATTGGTTTTTAAAAACATTTTCATTCTCAATGAATAAAGAATTAAATAGTTGTGTGAGACAATGGAAGTTTTAAGGGCATGGAGCCAATTTGTATACCGAATCAAGCGGGGTTTTATAAAAAATTGATTGATAGTTCCTTTTCCCTTGATAAAATGCATTTAGCATTTCCGAGTTAATGTCTTATCTATTTTGAAGCCTTCAAAAGGACTACTTCATAGGGGATGTTATGGTGCTGACGTTCTATCACGGCTACGGTTATCATATATCGATATAAAAAGGTCAGCCAGAAATATTATCTGGTTGACATTATAATTCGAAGGCAGATTAGTTCAACTAAATTCCGAATTAACTCAATAAACTACGACTATGAAGGTAGCTTGAATTCAGGGTTATTTTCAGGGTATCGAAATATTAGCTTTCAACTTCATAAATGAGCCGAGATTCCGATAAATGATTGGTGAGTAAAATGTTAGGGGAATCTATGGTTTAGGAGATGTAAAGAAGTGAAAATTAAAACGAGGTTAATAACTACAGTATCCATTCTTATTGGAACCATTCTAATACTGGGGAGTTTTGCTGTTTATGTGATAGATGCATCATCTGAAAGAAATTCAATACTTCAGGATAAGATGGAAATTCAAAAGAATGTAATTGGAATTCAATATCGCCTGGCAGGTGGCCTCGATTGAGGAGGTTTCGAATGCAACGAGTTCCTTGAGCAGATTGGCCGAGGAATTGCAAGGGATGATATCCCGTTTCAAGGCTTAACTAAGAAAAATGCCTTGAAGCGATTAGGTTTTGGGGTATGTTTTAAAACGATAAACGATTTTTAGAAACTATTTATCTTATTATTTGTCATACTATAAAAGTTATGGTCATTATGTACATTGCTACAAATAAAATGACCCTGTAACTTCGGTAGAAGGGGTGCTTTTTGTTGGGAACGGAAAGTGCAACGAACTCAATAAGAATATTTCATTGGCTTATTATTTATTTTAACTCTTTACAGGTGAATCCATCATCAAAAGTATTTTGTCCAACAAAAAATTTACTATCAAATTAAGTAAATGATATTGATAATAAGATATACATAAACGAAGGAGTAAAATAAATGAACGGGCAAAAAAACTCATATGATAGCTTAATTGTCATATTTATATATATATGTTTATATTATTCTTGGATAATAATTTGGAAAAACGAAACAGAAATCCTGACTTTTGGTGGGAATCTTTTATCTATCTTCGGTTGCCTTTTATCCTATTTATGGTTAGTTAAGGCTTTTAAGGTGAGTGGGGGTGTGAAAAGAACATTTTGGTTTTTACTGTCACTTGGGTTGCTAAGCTATTTAATTGCTGAATGTATATGGTTTGTTTATGAAAATGTAATAAAAAAGGAGGTACCTTTTCCAGGGTCTCCCGACATATTCTATACCTTACAGACCTTCTTTTTTCTTGCGTCATTTATATACAAAATTTCAAAAGAAAAGCGCAAGCATCAACTTGTTAAATTCCTTTTTGATGTTGCCATTGTTTTGACAGTTGCATCCACCTTCAGTTGGCATTTTATTATTATTCCGATACTAAATCCAGATGTTCCAACATTCTCTTTACTTATTTCTCTAGCATATCCAATTGGAGATTTAGTCCTTTATTTTGGATGTCTAAGTATTTTTTTTGGTCTACGCAAAGCTTTTTCTAATGAAGAAATATTTGTATTGTTATTAGGTTTATCGATTCAATTTTTTTCTGATTCCTATTATTTATATCTAATCTCCATTGATAGCTATACTTCTGGATGTTTAATAGATCCGTTATTCATCATAGGACTTATGTTGGTTGGATTGTCTGCTACTATTACGAAAGAAAAGAATAGGGAGACCACCAATACAAATAATATAGAAATAGTAAATGTCCAAAGATATACGTTAACACGTCTTTTAATTCCTTATTTAAATATATTTATCCTATTAATATTCATTATGTTAAAAGAAAATGGAAACGATGCTTTTATCATCGGCTTAGGTGTATCCATTATTTTAGTCATAATCCGTCAAATTCTAGTAATATTAGAAAACCAACATCTATTGATTCAGTATTATAAAAAAACAGAGGAGTTAGAGATAAGTGAGCAACGTTATAAATCTCTTTTTGAATACCATCCAGATGCTGTATTCGCCTTAGACTTGAAAGGGAAATTTGAAAGTGTAAATGCAACTTGCTCCAAATTACTGGGTTATGAAAAGTTAGATTTAATCGGAGTTTTATGCCAGAAATTTATAAGCAAAGAGTATCAGACAATTACAGCCGAACATCTTTCAAAAGTAAAGGAAGGAACACCTCAAACCTATGAGGTCACCATTCGTAATAGAGATGGTAACCCCTACTACGTGATCATAACCAATATTCCAATTATGGTGAAAAATAGGATAGTTGGTTTTTTTGGTATATTTAAGGATATATCGGAAAATAAAAAAAATGAAGAAAGAATTAAGTTTATGGCTTATCATGATTCTCTTACAGGTTTACCAAATAGGTCATTATTTGAGGATGTATTAACAAAAGCTGTAACAGAAGCCAAAGAAAAGAATGAAATGTTTGCGTTAGTGTATATGGACCTTGATCGTTTCAAAGTAATCAATGATACGCTAGGACATGAAATTGGCGACCAATTACTTGTTGCTGTAGCAGACCGATTAAGAGATAATCTTCGGGATAAGGATACGGTTGCAAGGCAAGGTGGAGATGAATTTACTATACTAATTAAAGAAATTTCCAGTAGAACGGAAGCAGAACTAAATGCACAGAGTATTATTCAAGCGTTTAAGGAGCCACTTATTGTATATGGACATGAAATCATAGCTACCCCAAGTATCGGTATGGCAATTTATCCATTAGATGATGAAGATCCCAAAATACTAATGAAAAAATCAGATATCGCTATGTATTTCGTAAAGGAAAATGGTAGGGGCGATTTTAAACTATTCGATGATACTAACAAAGATTTTTCTAAAAAATTAATATTGGAAAAAGATATTAATGATACTCTCTTCAAAAATCAACTCTTTCTACAATACCAACCACAAGTAGAAGCTAAAGAAGGGAAAATGACTGGTGTTGAAGCGCTACTCAGATGGAACCATCCCCAATTTGGTGTCATTTATCCAGGAGAGTTTATTCCAATTGCTGAAGAAACAGGAGTCATTCTCCAAATTGGGGAATGGGTACTCAAGGAAGTTTGTAATCAAGTGAAAATATGGGACGAAATGGGTTACCATATAAAAGTGGGGGTAAATCTTTCACCCCGTCAATTACAACAAGAAAATATTACAAAAAAAATTGAGGATATTTTAAATGAAACGAAGATTAATCCAAATTATATTGACCTTGAAGTAACAGAGGCAGCAACCATGAATAACATAATTAATATTATTCCTAAGCTAACTGCTCTGAAACAACTGGGTGTGAAAATCTCAATTGATGATTTTGGAACTGGTTATTCCTCACTATCGTACCTAACGAGGTTTCCAATTGATACTTTAAAAATTGCACGGGAATTTACAAGTCGAATCGGAAATGATGATATGAATCATGAGATAATGATATCAATTATTGAGTTAGCTAAGAAATTAAATTTAAATGTTATTGCAGAGGGTGTTGAGACAAGAAATCAAGCAGATTTTTTAAAAGGGATCAATTGCAATGAAATACAAGGGTATTTGTTCGGTAGACCTTCGTCTCCTGAGGAAATAGAGAAGACGTACCTAAAAAAAGATACATCTAGCACAATCCTTAATAGGTAAAATGGTTACAACTATAACACTACATAAATTCTACTGTGAAATCCTAATGGCTCTTATTAAAGGGGACATTGCATAAAAGTTCAGTGGCATTTATATTAAGTTCTTTAGAAGAATGAAAAATGGTGGTTATAATCATATTAGAGTATTAACTTTCTTATAAATCTAACAGATACCTCGCTCCGAAATAGAAGGTAATGATCTGAAAACACTCCAATGTAACTCCAATCAACGAGGGCTTGAAATGATGATTCGTATGTCAATGAATAATAACGATACAAAGTCTTTGTTCTTCCAGTTCAGAGACTTTGTCTTTTTTAATGCAAATTAAGTTTTTTTATAAATAGGTCTAGAAAATTTTAACTAGGTTAAGAAGCCACCATCCTCGAAGGGGTGCTAAAACAAGGAATTCACGGTAGTTGTTGAAAATCGTAATTAATTGTACTGAAGCTTTTTTTCGAATTGGGGAGATCGTTTTAATCATTATATTGAATCTTCTGGCCAATCTCTAGATCCACATAAAGGCCTGGGTACTTTTGTAAAGGGTTTATCAAGATACTTATGGAATTATTAAAACATAGTATCGTAAGGGGGAAAGTATATGCAAACCTTGGAAAAAATCAGCGATCGATGTTGGTATCAAACACCTGTTTCAGAAACGGATAGACCTATTCTAGGTGTAGTAGTTGGAGATAACAGGTCATTAATGATTGATGCAGGAAATTCAGAAGCACATGCGAATTGTTTTCTTAAAGAGCTTAAAGAACAAGGTATTCCACTTCCAAGCATCATTGTACTTACACATTGGCACTGGGATCATATTTTTGGTTTGTCTGCTTTGAATATGCTGTCTGTTGCGTCTATTCAAACGAAAGCTAAAATTAAGAAACTTGTCTCGTACGAATGGACAGATTCTGCTTTAGAAGAACGTGTGAAATCGGGATTAGAAATTGAGTTTTGTGCCAATGCAATCAAAAAAGAATTTGGAAGTGAAAGAAATATTAACATTTCATTACCAGATTTAGCTTTTGAACAGAGAATGGAGCTTGATCTAGGAGGAGTATCTTGTCTTTTGCAGCATGTAGGTGGCAATCATTCCCCAGACTCTATCATTGTCTATATCAAAGAAGAAAAAATACTATTCCTTGGCGATTCTATTTATGCAGATATCTATTCAAAAAAAAGGAATTATACGACTCAAACTACGATTGAATTATTAGACAAAATCGATCAATTTGATGCTGAAGTCTATGTCCTCTCCCATTGGAAGCCAATTTCGAAGGAGGAATATCAGAAAGAAGCAATACTATTAAGGACTGTAGCCACCTTGACAGATAAATATGAGGGACGCATTGAAGATATAAAGAAATCTTATCAACTCAAGCTAAATAGAGAGCTAAATGAAGAAGAGCTTGAAACAATTGGATACTTTGTGAACGGATTTGAAATAAATAGTTAGCTTAAGAGATCAGTCCTCGAGGCTTATAAGATTCCTATCTTAGTTAACGGTGGTATATTATAAAATTGTACACGATGCCTTTCTTGGTGAACTAATTGGTGCTTTCGTTCCAAAGATCATAAAAGAAGACTTACAATGAAGTGAACCAAGTCAAATTTGGAAAAAGACCAAAATAAAAGGCTGATTGATAAAATTATTGATCCAATGAGTATTTTCAAAGTAAGACCCTCCTTTAATTCAAAAATTAAAATTATAACTAATATAGCACATTTATGAAGATGCTTTTTATCCGTTACACTGCCTTTATTCGTGTCTCCATAAATAGTAAGATTTCAGGAAAATATTTCCTTGAAATCTCAACTAATGACATGATTTAAGGCTTATCTTCTTTATTTTCAACAATACTTCAAGTATCCTTAATTTGAATAGCAACTACTGTAAATGAGGGATAAGCCGTGAAGCAAATATATAGTGATGTCATACAATTTCGGGGTACACATTATGAGTTTGGATACATGCAAGGGGAGGAATTAAAAGAATCACTAACGGTAAAGAACCGTGAAGATCAGTGGAAGATCAGGCAGCCGAGGTTTACGGTTGAAGAAGAAGAGGTCAAGAGAGCCATTACACGATTCGCCCCTGGAGTTTGGGAAGAATTACTGGGGTTGCAAGAAGCACTGAAATGGCCAATGGACCGCGTGCTGCAAGAGTTCGGTGGATACCGATTGGATTATGTCCGGTCGGGATGCTCCATCATGACAGGCGATGATTATCTCATTCGCAATTATGATTACCACCCGAAGACTTATGAAGGACGCTATGTCTTATTCCAGCCAACCGATCAAGGGTATTCAAGCATCGGCCCGAGTCAGCGAGGGACTGGCCGGATGGATGGAATGAATGAAAAAGGGTTGGTGATAGGCTATAACTTCATGAATCGCAAGAACCCTGGTGATGGTTTCATTTGCTGCATGATTGGCAGGCTGATTGTTGAATCTTGTGCGGACGTACAGGAAGCGGTCGCGATGTTGAAGGAAATCCCGCATCGTCATTCTTTCACTTACGTCGTCTATGATAAAAGCGGAAGTACCTATATTGTGGAAACCTCTCCGAGAAATGTAGAGGTGCGCACGTCAAATGCCTGTACCAATCACTTTGAAATCATGAAAAATGAAAACCGTAACCATCTTATCGATTCGAAACGCCGATTGGGTATCATCCAAGATCATGAAGGGAAGCTTGCATCTGCCTACGATGCTTATCGGTTGTTTAATGATACAAACCAAGGAGTCTTTTCGGATTTATATAGCAGCTGGGCGGGAACGATTCATACCTCCGCTTATTTACCTAAGGAGATGAAAGCTTGGATTGCATTGGGAGGGAACCAGGAGCCGACTTCCTTAGATTTTGCGAAGTGGCTCGAAGGGGAAGATGTTAAATTAGAACGAATCAACGGTGTAATTGATACGGATATTCCCTTCGTGCACATGGATGAGGGAGCGAATTGGTTTCGGAATTGAACGTTTTTAAGTGAATTTCAACGGTACGTTATTAACTGGCCCAATCCTTTGATTGGGCTTTTGTTGTTCTACTTTTAGGAAAACCTGGTACTATTTATTAGTGGGTGTTACCGTAATATAATAGGATAGAGTAAAAGAATTAGGATGGGGGACAGGAAGCTGGATTTGTGTGCCGTACTTGTACAATGAATAAGGGGATGAGAGAATGTTTTCGACAGCTATTGGATGGTTTCGGTTTATTACAATAATTGAGGGAATCTCATATGTTCTATTGCTTGCCATTGGTATGCCCGTAAAGTACATATTGGATATTGGGGAAGCAACACTCATTTTAGGCAGCATCCATGGTTTCTTGTTTGTCGTGTTTGGGCTTTTATTACTTTATGTGAGCATCATATCAAAATGGTCCTTTTTAAAAATGGCGATGATTTTCATCGTTTCATTCATTCCATTTGGTAATTTTGTTATCGACCGCAGGCTTCTGAAGCAAAGTTAAATACTTTTACTTTAACGTCTTCCATATAAATGGAAGGTGTTTTTTTATGGATTTAAGCTTCCTGTAAGGTTGGCACAAAGATGCTGTAAGAATGAGCATGTAAGATAAATGTATCAACAATACTGAAGAGGTGAAACAAATGGAGCCATTATTAAAAGTGGAAAATATAAAAAAAACGTATGGTAAATCAAGCGCTGCCTATACAGCGTTGGAAAATATATCTTTTGACATTCATGCAGGGGAGTTTGTAGGAATCATGGGACCTTCTGGAGCGGGGAAATCGACATTGCTCAATATGTTGGCAACTATCGACTCGCCGACTGAGGGGAAAATTTATATGAATGATACGAGCATTCACGATATGAAAGGGGCGGACTTAACGGATTTCAGACGTAAAAATCTTGGTTTCATCTTCCAGGACTACAATTTGCTAGACTCATTGACTGTGAAGGAAAATATATTATTGCCACTGGCGATTGCGAAAATTCCAGCGAAAGAAATTACTGCATTGGTGAATCGTATTGCTAAAGTATTTGGGATTGAGGATTTATTAGCTAAATATCCATACCAAATCTCCGGCGGGCAAAAGCAAAGAACAGCGGCAGCCAGAGCGCTTGTGACAGAGCCTGCATTGATCCTGGCAGATGAGCCAACAGGTGCACTTGATTCAAAATCGGCAACAGGTCTGCTGGAAAGCTTAAGTGAACTAAATGAAAAAAATAATTCCACCATCATGTTGGTGACACATGATGCATATGCCGCAAGCTTCTGCCGGCGGATCATTTTTATCAAGGATGGTACGCTTTCAACAGAAATTTATCGTCGTGGCAAATCACGTAAAGCTTTCTTCCAAGAAATCATGGATGTCCTTGCAACAATTGGAGGTGAGGTAGATGACGTTATTTAGTCTGGCGAGAAAAAATATTGCCCGGAACCTTTCCCAATATTTTTTATATATCGCATCCATGGTATTTAGCATTATCATCTACTTCACATTTGTAACATTGAAATATAGTGATGCAGTTGCAGAACAGACGGCTTCATCACAGAAATTAGGTTCATTAATGAGTGGTGCGGCCGTCATCCTGATTTTTTTCGTTGCCATTTTTATTGCCTATTCCAATTCATTTTTCATGAAAAAACGTAAAAAAGAAGTGGCATTATATGCATTGCTTGGCGTACGTAATCGTCAGATTGGCTTCATGCTCTTCTTTGAAAACCTATTGCTAGGCTTGGTTTCATTAGTTGTGGGGATATTACTTGGATTTCTTTGTTCAAAAGGGTTCATGACGATCTTGATCTATTTAATGGGCTATGATGTCATCGCTCCTTTTACATTTTCGGGATCTGCAGCTTTGAACACCTCTATTGTATTTCTTATTATTTTCTTGGTGACATCATTCCAGGGCTATCGGTTGATTTATCAATTTAAACTAATTGATCTTTTCCATGCATCGAAAAAGGGGGAAGCGGCTCCGAAGCCATCTATGATTGTAGCCTTTCTGGGAATTTTCCTGATTGTCATCGGATATTGGTTGGCGATGCAAGATCTTTTTACTTCTAAAGTGTGGGAAAAGATTGGCTTTTTGATGACGGCACTCATTATTTTGACAACTGTTATTGCCGGTACATTTTTATTGTTTCATAGCGTGACAGGCTTTGTGTTAGCCGTGATTAAGAAAAATGAAAAATGGCTATGGAAAGGCCTGCATCTGATGACGGTCTCGCAATTGCTTTATCGCATTAGGGGGAATGCCCGGACTTTGACCGTAATTGCGGTGTTAAGTGCTACAACGGTAACGGCAGGAGGTGCGGTTTATGGTCTTTATTACAACGCGAATGACCAAGTTATGACCGTTGATCCGAATACCTTCATGTATCAGCAAATGGATGTAAAAAGCGATCATCAAGTCACCGCCGTTTTGCCAGATACAAAGTATGATGAAAATGTCGAAGCACTATCTATCACATTTAATACGAAAGAACTTAGCGAGGAATCAGCATTCGATAACTCGGATAAAAGGATTTACACAGTAATCGATGAAAGAACATATAACAAATTGGCAGATGTACAAGGTAAGGAAGCATTGCATGTGAATCATGGCAAAGCAGTCATTTTAGATATTGGATATGACAAAAGATTCTCACCTGAATACAAGGACAAGACGATTATGACAGAAAACAACACGGCAATCACATTCCAAAGCTTTAAAACACAAACGGTTTTAAATGCCAAAACAACAGGCATTGCAGTGGTTGTATCGAATGATCAATTTAAATCATTGCAAAAAGAAGGGGAAGCCCTGAACTATCGTGTTATCGGTGTTGACCATGCTACCGTGGATTTATCTGAAAAAATATCAAAACAAATACCTGAAGAAGCGCTATTTTCCAGTGCCCCTCAAGATTTTCAAGCAAGCATCGAAAGTCTAGGCTCATTGCTCTTTATCGGAAGTTTTCTCGGACTGGTTTTTTTAGCGGCAACAGGCAGTATCATTTACTTTAAAGTTCTAACGGAGGCTGAGGCAGATAAATCACAATACAATATGCTTCATAAAATGGGCGTTAACGCAAAAGAAATGCGGAAATCCATTGCATCACAAGTGTTTGTAATCTTTTTCGTTCCGCTGACAGTGGGGTTATTACACAGTGCGGTCGCTTTAAAAGCCTTCTCGGGCTTATTGATGATGGACTTGGCAAAACCTGTGTTGATCTGGATGATCGCTTATACGGTTATTTACGGTCTGTATTATATCTTAACGGTAGCTTCCTATAATCGTATTATCACACAAAATAATAAAACAGAAGGATGAATATGATGAAAAAAATTCTTATGGTAGTTGGCATTTTGTTTATACTCGGAGCGGCAGGAGTATTCGCGCTTACTAAAATTGACTTTAATCGCATGAATGCCGATAATTATTATTTGCAAATTACAGAGGATGGGGTGCAACATGAAACCAAGCTCGATGATGGTTCGGTGATGACTTACTATTCTTATAAACTTGACGCCAAAAATGCAGATGGTGAAATGATACCGCTTGAATTCACGGCACAAAAAAATCTTCGAAAAGATGCTTACTTAAAGATGTACGTGAAAAATGATGATGAAGTTTCGTCATATGATGAAGTGAAATTTGAGGATATTCCCAAAAAGGCACAACCAAAATAAATAGGAAAGAAGGGCTATCTGTAAGGTAGGACAGCCCTTTCTCTGTAAGAAAAAAATTATAAAAGTATCGTGATGGTCGTTCCCTTATTTTCAATGCTAGTCAAATCCAGTTTACCTTTATGAGCCAGGATAATGTCCCTTGCAATGGCCATTCCTAAGCCGGTCCCATGTGTACTGGCAGTATTTGTACCTCGATAGTATCGTTCAAAAACCTGTCCCATATCTTTCGAGGGAATACCACGGCCATTATCGGCAATGGTAATTTGGGTATGATGTTCTGATTGTAGATGAATATCATCAATTTGAATTTTCACGACGACATTTTCATCATTATGTACGAGCGCATTGTAGATAAAGTTAAAAATCGCCCGTTTCAGTAAATTTTTATCGACTTTATGTGTTGCTTTATCCACATTTGCCTCAAATTCGACCTGTCGATCACCAAATTGTGAATCATTTAAGAGCTCGATCGTCATTTCTCTTATAAACCCAACGATATCAACATCTTCAAATTGCAAAGGAAGTCGATGGTTGCGTAAACGCATCGTTAAATTGAGGTCATCCAACAAATCTTTCATATATACGGACTGTCTATTAATAACGGATGTAAACTCATACAATTCTTGTGGTGTTAATTCAGTGGCATTGTCTTTCATCAATTCTGTATAACCATGGATCGAAGCAAGTGGTGTCTTCATGTCATGAGAAACATTGCTAATCCATTCCTCACGCATTTGGTCAAGTTGATCACGTTCTTTTTCATACTGATCTAACTTTACCGATAGTTCATTCATATTGTGAAATACATCTTCATAAACGCCTTTTGGTATACTCATCTTTTTAAAACGTCTTTCACGAAGCTGCTGAATTCCTTCTATTAAAGTGTTAAGTGGTGTCGTTAATCTTTTACCAAATAATAGGCCAATGACTAGGGCAATAATAATATCCACAGTTAAAAACAGTAAAAGTATGATGTTGAAGTACTTTAAAATGTGAAAATAATTATAGGACAGTACATATCGGCCTATTCCTCGATCCTTAACCCCTATAAAATAGCTGAAATCATGAGCTTCGCCGGCAAAAACAGTCGTCTCTGCATCAATTTCTTTATACTTATACATTTGGACGATTTCAACAGGAGAATATACGGTTTGCAATTTTTGAGGTGTGTAATAGGCTGCTACTTGTTCACCCTTATCATTCAAAAATTGTATCCAGGCGTTTGTATTCCGCAGTTTTTCCAGTCCTTCTTCATTTACCATTGGTTTGTCATCTATTAGTTCTACATATTGTGAAAAAGATCGGCTAAAGTTCTCCGCAGATTCCTCTTCCGTATCGAAATGAACAAAGAGTAAGCATAAAAGTAAAATTGTATTTACGATCCCCACGATTACAACAATTGTCACAACGGATCCTAAAAAGCGCCGTGTCAATTTCCACTTCATCTTGTTTCACCCTTGGTCTGTAATTTATAACCAAGCCCTTTTACGGTTATTAGAAAAGAAGGCTTTGAAGGATCTACTTCGATTTTTTTGCGTAAACGGCGAATATGGACCATCACTGTATTATCAGAGCCAAAGAAATCATCGCCCCACACATGTTCAAACAAAGTTTCCTTGCTCAAGATCTGATTCGTATGATGCATGAAACAGCTCATCAGACCGATTTCTTTAGCTGTGAGCTCAAGCGTTTTGCCATCCTTTTTCACTTCATTTCCATTTGAACTAAGCTCAAATGGACCAATTTGCAATTTTTTCGGTGAGGTTTTATCCTCTGTATAGCCCGCCCGCCTAAGCTGCGCCTTTACTCGATAGGCAACTTCTTTCGGACTGAATGGTTTGGTAATATAATCATCCCCGCCAATCGCCAACCCTAAAAGCTTATCAATTTCCTCATCCTTTGCCGACAAAAATAAAATGGGCACATTCGACACTTCACGAATTTGCTTGCATAAGTCATAGCCTTCACCATCTGGCAGCATGATATCCAGCAGGACTAGTGATGGATCGAACTTCTGAAACTTTGCCCACCCATCCGCAATCGTCCCCGCCGTAATAATATTCGGGATACCTTCTTTATGTAAAACTGTCTCCATGAGACGTGCCAAATCTTCTTCATCGTCAATAATTAAAATCCACTGATCATTAGACATTCTTCTACCTCCCAAACATCAATCATACCCTACAGTATAGAGTACCCCTTAAGAAAAAATAAGGGGAGGAAAAGATTTTTAACGAACTCTTGCCATTGATTTCACGAAAAAGAATGAAAAAACGAAAGTACCATTACTTTGGATCAGGATTCTGATGCCTGGTTCTTATTTATTTAAGGGAGTTTCCGAAAGAAGGTCGTGCTTCATACTGATTTGGTAAAGGTTGTATGATAAACTGTTTAAAGAATTGTCAGGTGGATTATGCTAAGTAATGGGATTTTAGGAATTCGTTCCAACGTACGTAGCGAATGTGGAAGAATAAAAGGAGAAATATATAATGGAAACAAAAAAGGTGTTACCCGTTCTTTTTTTAGTGATGTTTTTAGTCATGGTCGGATTTGGGATCATCATTCCCGTCATTCCGTTCCTTGCTGAAAAGGTTGGTGGCAGTCCTACAGAGCTTGGCCTTTTAATGGCTGTTTATTCACTGATGCAATTATTTTTTGCCCCGATATGGGGACGTATATCTGACCGGATAGGGCGTAAGCCTGTCATGATTATCGGGATTGCTGGACTGGCCCTTTCGTTTTTCATCCAGGCTTCGGCAGATTCCCTATGGGTATTATTTGCAGCCAGAATCATTGGCGGGATTTTGTCATCGGCAAACATGCCAACCGCAATGGCGTATGTGGCTGACATCACGACGCCGGAAGATCGTGGAAAAGGGATGGGAATCATCGGGGCCGCCACAGGGCTTGGATTCATCTTTGGACCGGCGATTGGCGGGGTATTCTCCAAATCAAGTTTGAACCTGCCGTTTTACATTGCTGGAATATCCTCTTTGATTACTTTATTCTTAGTGATTGCGATACTGAAGGAATCACATACGGTAGAGAAGAGGGCCCAACAGTCAAAAAATAAAGAGTCCATGTGGAAAGCCTTTAGAGGGCCTCTTAAAACCATGTTCTTTCTGCAAATGATCGTCACACTTTCAATGGCAGGACTAGAAACGACTTTCGCCTACTTTGCAGCCAAAAAGGCTGATATAAGTCTTGTGCAATTAGGCTATATCTTTATGATCATGGGGTTTGGGAGTGCAATCGTTCAAGGTGGATTAGTGGGCAGGATGACAAAGAAGTATGGGGAAGGCGCGGTCATCCGAATGGGAATCATCGTCTCGGCAGTCGGTTTCATTCTCATCCTGTTTTCTTCCGGTTTCTGGACATCGGCGGTCTTCCTGACGATTTTCGGAGTGGGTAATGGGTTCATCCGGCCTGCCATTTCGGCACTGCTTACCAAAAGTTCCATGTCGGGCCATGGCAGTGTCACGGGATTGCTATCTTCCTTCGACTCGTTCGGCAGGATTGCCGGTCCTCCGATCGGCGGTTGGTTATTTTCGATTTCGATTGATTTACCATTTATATCGGGTGCCATCCTTTCCGTTTTTGCTTTGATTCTTTTTCAGCTATACCATGCACGGACACAGACCAAACAGGTCCAGGCATCTCATTGATATAATGATGGGCAAAACCCCCCATTTCTAAAAATGGGGGGGAATTGCGAGCGGTGCTTGAATAGCACCGTTTTTTTATTGAATCATATTGAGGAATTTTCGTGTGCGCGCTTCTTTAGGGTTTGTGAAAATCTGCTCGGGTGTTCCCCGCTCCATTATTTTTCCTTCATCCATGAAAATGACTTCATCGGCGACTTCACGGGCGAAACGCATTTCATGGGTTACCACGATCATTGTCATGCCTTCATCTTTCGCCAGGTCTTTCATGACCTGCAGGACGTCTCCCACTAGTTCGGGATCCAAAGCGGAAGTGGGTTCATCGAATAGCATGACCTTAGGCTCCATGGCCAGTGCCCTTGCAATTCCGACCCGTTGCTGCTGACCGCCGGACAATTGAAACGGATAAAAATCGATTTTTTCACCTAAGCCCACCTTTGTAAGCAGGGCAGCTGCCGTTTCTTTCGCTTGTTGTTTGGCTATGTTTTTTACAATGATGGGGCCTTCCATTACATTTTCCAATGCTGTTTTGTGGGGGAAGAGGTTATAGCTTTGGAAAACCATCCCTGTTAAACTGCGAAAAGATGTAATCGAATTTTTTCTAACGGGTTTTTTGAAGTCCATTACCGTTTCATCGATCTCAATCGTCCCGTCCGTGGGCACCTCAAGGAGATTCAAACACCGAAGAAAGGTTGTTTTACCTGAACCGGAAGGACCGATCAATACTATGACTTTGCCTTGCTCCACTTCCAAATCGATGCCCTTTAATACTTCAAGGTCACCAAACGATTTATGAAGATTCTTAATGTTGATCATTTTAAAATCTCCTTTAACTACTTCGGTTCTTATTTTGCTACATAACGATTAAGTCTCTCCTCTAAACTTCCTTGAATGAAAGATAGAATCGTACAAAAAATCCAATATAAAGCAGCCGCTTCCATGTAAAGCAGCAGAAATTCATAGTTTTTTGCTGCGATCTCTTGAGCTTTACGGAATAATTCCGTTACAAGAATGAGTGATGCAAGCGATGTATCTTTTAAAAGGCTAATGAACGTGTTGGATAATGGGGGAACGGATACCCGTGCTGCTTGCGGTAAAATGATGCGCTTTAACGCTTGGGTATATGTCATCCCGATCGAATAGCCTGCTTCCCATTGCCCTTTTGGTATCGATAAAATGGCTGCTCGTATAATTTCCGAGGCGTATGCTCCAACACTTAGTGAGAATCCGATTATAGCCGATATAAAAGGACTTATGGTGACACCTAAATTTGGAAGTCCATAGAAAATGATAAATAATTGCACAAGTAAAGGTGTCCCGCGGAT
Source organism: Bacillus sp. ISL-78 (assembly GCF_018613455.1). Taxonomy (NCBI): domain Bacteria; kingdom Bacillati; phylum Bacillota; class Bacilli; order Caryophanales; family Bacillaceae; genus Bacillus; species Bacillus sp. ISL-78. Next base: position 69,777 of record NZ_JAGGQC010000002.1, on the reverse strand, counting down.
GATTGACACATATACACGCGCAATTATTTGAAGAATTCTAATGGAAGATAATCTAGCCAATGCTGTGAGTACAGCGAGAATAAGGCCGAGAACAAATGAAATTAGCGTTAGTGGAATCGTATATTGAATAGCTCCCTCTATCATGGGATAGAGGGAGGTTTGAGCGATGGAAACAAGCTGGTCCAGACGCTCGGGGTCAGTGAAAATATTACTTAGGAGAAACATCTTCACCAAACCATTTATCCGAGATCTTCGCGTACGTGCCGTCGTCTTTCATTGCTTTAAGTGCTTTATTTACTTCTTCCACTAATTTGCCGCTGTCTTTTCTGAACATTAAACCACTTGCGACTCCGGTTTCTTCCTCATCAGCCACTTTGATAGGTGCATCCGGATGTTGCTTTTTGTAATCAAGGTAAGATAATTTGTCATTGATCGTCGCATCTACACGTTTAGAACCAATAAGCTGTACGGATTGTGAAAATCCTTCAATACCTGTAACTTTAGCACCATGTGATTTGGCTAGATCATTGTAGTTACTCGTTAAAGATTGTGCAGAGGTCTTGCCTTTCAAATCATCGAAGGATTTAATATCCGAATTATCTTTGTGTACAAGCAATACGGCTCCTGATTGAATATATGGGTCAGAGAAATCATATTTCTTTTGACGGTCTTCATCGATGCCCACTTGGTTTGCGATCATATCGAATCGTTTTGCATCCAAGCCTGCAAACATGCCGTCCCATTGTGTTTCCTTGAATTCAGCTTTCACTCCAAGGCGTTTTGCCACTTCTTTAGCAATTTCAACATCAAACCCCGTAAGTTTATCTGAATCATCGTGGAATGTGAAAGGAGGATATGTACCTTCTGTTCCAACAGTTAATACGCCATCTTTTTTGACTTTATCATATAGACTTTCTTGTGAAGAAGATTTATTGCCGTTATCGTTTGCCTCATTTTTTGTATCGGTACCACAAGCGGTAAGTACAACCGTGAAAGCTAACAATAGCGATAAAAGTGCAACCATTTTTTTCATTTGGGTAAACCTCCTAGTAATCTGATAGGGATTGATACTCTGTGATACTATACAAGAAAAGGAAAAAAGTCAATGAAAATAACTTATATCATTAGTGTTAATGAAACTTGGTGAATTATACGGTTTTTCATGCAACGAAGTGAAATAAAACGAAAGGGAAGGGAAGTGTGCATTAAGATTCTAAGGGGTCAAAAAGCCCCTCTTCCGCTAATTGGAAGAGGGGCTTTTTGAAGCCGTCCAGAACTATTGCAGTATTCTTTTTAACTTAGTGTTTACCATGATTATTTATCCTCTACGCTGACGAATATAGGATTTGAATAGAACCAAAGGTCTTTATAGTTACGTTTGTTTATTTCTGAAAAACGCGTTTCGTTATCCTCGATTTCAGTCTTTTTATCGATCAGCGGTTCACCGTCCATCGTTTCTCCAGAGACATTTTCCCCTAGGTTCGTGCCACGCAAACGGAAATATTGATCCTTATCGGCCTTGACTTTGTAAGTGATGGCATGAAAACCATCGCGATCGGTTTTCCAGTCTTTAATTGTAAAGCGTTTAACCACTTTTGTCGTATCATTGGTGGCTTTATTATAAGCAGGTGTTCCAGGAACTGCTTTCCCGGTTACTTCACCGGAAATTAAATCCACGTGATCTACCTTGACGGGGTCACCGTTATTGTTCTTTTCGGGGCTCTTAAATCTGACGGTGATCTTGACCGTCTGTCCTTCCTTCACTATAATGTCCCCGCCCATATCCACCGTGTTGTTTCCACTTTTAGCTTGAAATTCAAGGGCATCGATCAAATCACCAAAGACGGAAAAGGATTTCCCGGATCGCATGCCATCAAGGACAGATTTTATTGATGAGCCATTTACCCATGTATAATTCTTGGAATATTCTCCTGGCCAGTAACCGCTGGAGTATAGGCGGTTTTCACTGATTTCAAAATGGGAGTCCGAATTGGAAAAATTCCAGAACTTACGACCTTCCCCAAGTAGCGCATCCCATGCACCTCCTACCTTAGCGAGCATGTAATCGGAACCGCCATATGTCCGGTTTTCGGGTGTCGTCAGATTTAAACCGCCTCTGTCCGGCTCCATCTGGTTACCTGGCATACCTTCAAATCCGAACATGACATCAGGGGCGATATTGTTGAAGTCGCGAAAATCAGATATGCTGTACACCCTCTTTCTTGATGGATGGTTCAATATCGCATAACTTGTATTCTTATAATTTTTTTCGAGCCATGCCAATGCCGTTCGGGCATCCTCGGATGTTTTATTGGCTCTTTGATCCTGTGACTTCCAAATGGCTACATCCTTAGGATCAAACATCTTTTCATCCTGGTTGGTGAACAGATATTCGAACTGATTGCCAGCTTTCAGACTTTTAGGTGAGTCCGGCTGATCTCCCAAAATGCCTATGCCGACATGCTCGTATGTGGGCATGTCCCATTCGAAGCCTGAAAAGATGACTTTATTTTTAAATTTGCCCTCTTTTTGCAGTTGTTTTATTTTGGGGGCTTGATATTGAATGATTCCCTGAGACAGCGGTATCGGCCCTCCTGGAATCAAATTACCTTCATCATCCCTCGAAGACATCCTCAAGTGATCGGAAATCCCCATCCAATCCATGCCATAATTATCAAATGCGTTATTCAGCAAGCTTTCAAGGCTCTGTGATCCATCGGCATCATCGGACTGAGTGGTATGGGCGTGATATTCCCCCTTCATCCATCTGCCTCCTGGATTTGTCTGATTGTCTTCTGCATCATTTGCTGAAACCGCGGCCGGAAGACCCTGAAAAAGGATGGCCAGGCTTAGAACCGATACTGTGAAAGCCCTGAACTTATTAATCATTTTTACTGACACCCTCCATATATTGAAATAATATTGAACAAGCTAATTTTATTGTAAAAATATTAAGAATCCGTTTGGGGTGAGTATGGTTTATGTAAATGAAATGACCGTTTTGCTTCCATTATCTGATTTTGGCAGTGACAAGGCTTTGAAGTTGAAAGGGAAAGAAGGGGAGGGGCTTGAAACAAAAAAAGGTTGCAGAGATAATTTTCATTCTCTGCAACCTTCGACAGCCATTATGCCGTACATATTATTTAGCTTTGAGTAGATTGATCTGATCTACAGTTTGATTTTTCCCAACGATGCATTGCAGTTCATAATTTCCTGTCTTGTAAATGTAGTTGATTTCATTCGTACTGGAAATGTGGCGTATTTCGTCAGCACTGCCGAGTTGATTTCCTAATACTTTAGGTGTGATGCTTCCTAGGTTATGATCCCGTTCTACATTTGTCCCAAAATACCGGATTTGTGAGATGGTCTTATCATCGTTATAGGCAAATGCAAATCCTGGTTGCCCCATTTCTGCATGGTAATAGTCAAAAGTTTCATCTGTGTTACCTGGTTCAGGTGGAGAACCAAATGTCTCATATACTTCTTTTTGGGTGTTTTCATTAATCTTCAAACCCATGGCAGTATAAGGCATTTCTCCTGAAAAAGCTTTGTTATAGATTTCATGTAAGGTGGTAAGAGCGTCTTCCTTGGCAATGGCAGAAGCGGAATCCATTGTAGATGCAGCCTCAACCGGTTCTGTTGAAAATGATGGACCTGCCCCTAAAAGAGAACCGGTCAGAATGAAGGCGCTAACCATTCTTGCCGTTGGTTTTTTAGATAACATTTCTTATCCCTCCTATATCATTACTTTTCCACAATTTTCTTGCATGAAACATTTTTTTCTTGAAGATGAATTGGATTAGCATGGACTTAAGGGAATTTCAGCTGCATCTGCGGCACCAGTTGATTTTAAGTAAACATATCAAGTTGATCTCTAGAAACATGTTTAGCAAGCATCCTCATCACCACAAGTTTAAATATTTCTATTTATAACACTAAAGAGTGCCTGAAGCGGACATCCAAATCGTACAAGCAAAAAAAGAACTGCAGACAAACACGATTTTCATCGAGTTGCCTACAGTCTGGGTGCTTCAGCATGAGGAAACACCTTTGAAAAAAAATTGATTAATCCCAAACGCTTATTCTAGGGACTCCAGCAGTTCTTAAATAGTCCAATAATTGACCAGTATGTACTGACTCATGATAAGCGATTCTTAGCAACATGTCTCCTAGATCCCTGATATATCCTACATCAGAGCGATCGATTCTAATATTGGTTAAATCGTCTTCGCTGAAGGATATGATTGTTTCCAGAAAGTCGCGCCTGTAAGGTTCAGCAAAGTTTAATTCCGTTTCCACGGAGATAAGTGGCTGTTTTTCATATGGTGATTCATAAACTTGTAAGCTGCCTTGATTTTTAATGGATAAATGATAGTAATGCTCACTATCAAGGACATGTCTAACCATTTCTAAACAGCTCATTGCCTTGTCGTCCGGTTTCCAATGGAGTGTGCCTTTAGGTATTGAATTCCATAGTTTAATGTTTCTTCTTCTAACCTCTTCCAGATTTAAGATGATTAGCTCTATCGATTTCATCATATCTCCCCTTTTAGCAGGTATACAATCACTATACAGTAATGGGTTTATTTTGAAAATATAGAAAAATATCATGGTTGGGGTGTTGTTTCATTGCAATTCCTTCCAATATATATAGGAACGCTCCTGTTTATTCATGGAAGATAAACGTTTGATATGGTTATCTAGTTTTTACTGGTTGGCCTTTTTACTGGGGACTCTACTATCAAGCCAAGGAATGACAAACTTGGCACACTGTTTGTTCAATACAATTGCCTTGAATACATGGAAAATAGCATGAATAAGAAGCATCGGAGAGAGGAGTGAAATTTAAAGAAAGGTTGAAGGGACTACAGGGAAAATGCCTATGAATCCGTGTGGAATTTACAGGCTTTCCTTCCCTGGTTGTTCATTGCATGGAGGAACATATATCCCGATAATCCTAATCTCACTAATTAGCATTAAAATTTGGAACATAATCCTAGTCCGAGGAGGGTGAAACGGAATGTATTTTGATCGATCTTTCTTTTTATTTACGCTATAAACTTATAGAGACCCTTCTTAAATCAGTGATTGAATTAGAATGTCATCATGATAAATAAAAATAGGTCTAAAACCAAGGGCTCTAAACTTTTGCAATGCTTCATGGTTATTTTTATTAACGAAACCGGACACAACAAGGATTCCTTTATTTCTTACATATTCTACTAATTTGGGTAAAAGGGCTTGCAGAATTCCCTTTCCTCTATATTTTTTGTCAATGACTACATAATTAATATGAGCCACTTTATATAAATAAAGATTATAACAAATGAATCCCACTACTTTACCTTTATCATTACAAATCACAAGTACCTTGTGTGACTTTTGCAGAATTTCATTCACTTTATCGGAAGAAACCCGAAAATTTTTTACGGTGATCTCCGTTAATTTCTTTATATCCTTTTTAGGTTTCCAGTCTCGAAAAAAATACATCATAACTTCTCCTTTATCTCTATTAGGTATAACAGTTATTCACTAGACATATATAGCTGGTCATAACACGGAACCCCTTTAGATTAGTCCAAAGGGATTCCATGTTAATATCAAAAAAGCAACCTTCTAATTTTCAAATTCTTTGACAGAAGTGGGTTGCTTGATGGAAGTAGGTTCCTTAATTGAAGTACCTCTATTATTGTTTAATAAATTTTGTAAGACTCTTCTCAAGGCAGACCTAAGGCTGCTATTGCCAGTTCCGGAATTACCCGTTCCAGAATTAACAGCTCTTCTTAGCTTTTTGTTTGACACTGAAGTCATCCCCTTTGTTTTATAAATTTCCACATTACTAATTTATGTGTAATTTTCCCTTTTGCTTGGACAAGTTCACCAATTATTGCACAGCGGCAGGAGTTGCTACCATTTAATGTAATAACATGGTATAATCTATGTGAATTCTTTCACATAGAAGGCACTCGTTATTATTCATTCTTAACTCATAAACGAAAGTGGGTTGGTTATATGCTGAAGAAAGTGGTTTTAGCTGGCGGGACTGGTTTTGTCGGTCAATACTTTGAAAAGCATTTCAGGAATTTAGGGTATGAGGTAAGGATCATTTCCAGACAATTCCCGCATATTGGCTGGGGAGATAAAGAAGGAATAAGGGAAATGATCGATAATTCGGATATGTTAATCAACCTAGCAGGAAAAACGGTCAATTGCCGCTACAATGCCAAGAATAAGAAAGAAATATTGGATTCACGAACCGATACAACTGAAGTGCTAGGTAAGGCAATTGAACAATGTGAAAATCCCCCTTCACTATGGATAAACTCAAGTACGGCAACGATATACAGGCATGCTGAGGATAAACCAATGACGGAGGAGGATGGTGTAATCGGTTCAGGCTTTTCCGTAGATGTCGCGAAAGCGTGGGAGCGCTCATTTTTTGATTTCCGATTACCGAAGACGAGGCAAATCGCTTTACGGATCGCCATTGTATTGGGGGATGGGGGAGTGATGACCCCATATAGGAATTTGGTTAAATTCGGACTGGGAGGCCATCAAGGATCAGGAGATCAGAAATTCAGTTGGATACATATAGAAGATTTATTTAACATTGTCCTTTTTCTGAGAAAGAAACAGGAGCTGAGCGGGGTGTTCAATTGTTCATCACCGCATCCAGTTACAAATCGTGAATTGATGTCTCATTTGAGAAAGCTCATGAATATTCGGATAGGACTTCCCTGTCCAACTCCCATGCTTGAAATGGGGGCTTTCTTTATGGGGACCGAAACGGAATTGATATTAAAAAGCCGGTGGGTCATACCTGAGAGATTGGAAAAGGCGGGGTATACATTTAAATTCAATCATCTTGATGATGCTCTCGAACAGATACTGATGAATTCTTAATTTACTCGAGAAAGATTGCTATAATGATAGATAGAAAATCATTAACAGAGGGGAATGGCAGAATGAATATGACTCCATCAGAAAAAGTCGGAAGATTCACAACAGGGATATTTTCAGAGTTGGCTGTCCGCAAGCAGGATGCAATGAAACGGGGGCTGGATGTTATCGATTTGAGTGTTGGAAGCCCGGATCTACCACCGCCTGATTTTGTAGTGGACACGCTTGTGAAGTATGCGCAGGATCGCAATTCCTACGGGTATACGTTAAAAGGTACGCCTGAATTCCATGAGGCAGTCCGATATTTTTATCGGATGCGCTATGGAGTGGAGCTGGATGCAGAAAGGGAAGTCCTCCAACTGATGGGGTCACAGGATGGCCTGGCACACTTGGCAACGGCGATGATAAACCCGGGAGATTATGTCCTGGTGCCAGATCCGGGCTATCCAATTTATGAAGCGAGTGTAGAACTTGCCGGCGGAATCATTCATCCGATGTCGCTTACTGCGGAAAATGGATTCCTGCCGCAACTCAACGAAATTCCGGATGAAATACTGAAAAAGACGAAAATGATGATCATCAGTTATCCTGGAAATCCTGTCACGGCCCTTGCTGATGAGACTTTCTTTTCGGACGTTATATCGTTTGCGAAAAAGAACGAGATCATGGTGGTTCACGATTTTGCTTATTCGGAATTGATTTTTGATGATCATCCGCAAATTAGTTTTATGTCCATTCCTGGTGCCAAGGAAGTGGGGATTGAATTTAACTCACTTTCCAAAACTTTTAATATGGCCGGCTGCCGCATTGGGTATGCAGTGGGCAATCGAGAGGCGCTGAACATCCTGGGAACGCTGAAATCACATATCGATTATGGGGTTTTTTATCCTATTCAAAAAGCTGCGGAGATGGCGCTAACTTCCAATCTTTCGCTGCTATCCGAACAGGTTAAGGAATACCAGTCCCGACGTGATGCCTTAATTTCAGGTCTTGCGGAAGGGGGATGGCATGTACCGAATACATCAGCTACGATGTTTATTTGGGCCCAAATTCCTGCTGGCTGGAAATCACGGGATTTTGCCTATGCATTGATTGAAAAAGCAGGGGTAACGGTCGTTCCAGGCGATGCTTTTGGGAAGCAGGGTGAAGGGTATGTCCGGATGGCCTTGGTCCAGCCGGCCGATAGATTGAAAGAAGCTGCTGAACGGATCAGAATGTTTTTGCAGGAAAAAATGGAGTGTGAAAAATCTAGCATTTAATATATTCAGGTTTTAAGAACGCTCGATCCACGGATCGGACGTTCTTTTTTTATTTTCTTGCTTTTATATAAGGTGAAATGCACAACTATCATTAGGCAGGAATAAACTGGCACTCCGAGGGGTATATAGAGCTTGAGGAAGCTGTTACTTACTTGTTAAAGTGAGGCGCTCTCTAGTGTTTTTTAAAACTACTTCGAAGGTCCATCCTCTGATGGGCTTTTTTATGTTTATGGGATACTAGAGTAATAGATGATAATGGAATTTTTGAACGTAAAAAGGACAAGCCGCATAAAATATAGCAGGTCCGCGACAATCTTCAATGAAGCGGACTTAATAGGATAGAGAGGGGGAAAAGCAATGATCAACTGGAAAGTGCGTCTTAAGAACCCTACGTTTATTTTCACTGTACTCCTTCCTGGGCTTTTAATATTGGCGCAGATGGTTGCCGCGTTCATAAACAATTTCATTACTCCTATAGGCTTTACCATTACTGATGATGCATTGAACGGCGCTTTAGGCATCATTAACTTCATAGCGCTTACATTCTTTGGGATCGGCGGTGTGGTCGATCATACAACTAAAGGTTTAAGTGACAGTGAAAATGCACGACAATACGAGGAACCTAAGTAATGGAAACCATTCTTTCAGCTATTGAAAAGTAGGGTATACCAGATAACACCGTATTAGCTAGACAACGGCGTTATCTGGTTATTTTTTTTGCAGGGATGATGGCCGAAAAGGATTTGGTCTAAAAACCGAAATGCAACATACATTTAAAATTGTGGTTCATTTTCAGTTTGGGGAGGAAAAAGGATGAGTTATCGTTTACCAGTTTCAAAATGGTTTGCAGCCATAGTTTTAGTCGGGGCATTATTGACGGCATTCATATTCAGTCCGGCAAATGCTTCAGCCTCTATCAATTATGGTGATGAAGTTGCCGCTTTGGCAAAGAAACAGGTGGGAAGCAAATATAAATATGGGGGGACGACCCCTAAAGGGTTTGATGCTAGCGGTCTTACCCAATATGTATATAAAAATGCCGCCACAGAAATGAAGATTCCAAGAACGAGTGCGGACCAGTATAAAACCGGAAAGGCAGTGAAGCAAAAAGATTTAAAAGCGGGCGATTTGGTCTTCTATGAGACAGGTAAAAAAGGGCAGGTCTCTTTTGTAGGAATCTACTATGGAAATGGCACATTTGTCGGGACCACCACCAAAGGGGTCAAGGTTGTCAAAATGAGTGATAATTATTGGAAAGAAAAATATATAGGGGCAAAACGGGTCATAAAGTAACAATCTGAATTTTACATGATAATAGTCCAGAAAACAAAAGAGCATCGGAAAACCGATGCTCTTTTTGCTAGTCATATACGGGGGCCATTCATTCAATGATGATATCGGTTAAAACAACATGGCCATTTCGAACCTTTACGACGGCCACTGAAGGATTGGCCAATGCTTCCTTCTCCATTTCCTTTGCCTTTTCTTCGGATGCGAAATAATTGTCCAGACCGTATCTGATCTGAATGGTTTTAGCATTTTGCAGGTCATAAGGGACTTCCAATTCCCCTTTTAGGTACACGCCTTCGCCGGGTTTTTCTTTCGTTACGTAATCAACAGCATATAGTCCATCAGCGTTTTGTTTTAAACGTACATATACCTTTTTATAATCACCCATATTCCTTGTATTGAACTCGGTTTTAATCGAGTCATCGACTTGCGACGGCTTTACTGCTTCAATTTCGTATTTCAAAGCCACATAGCTTCCCCTAAACAAATCAGTCGGGTCGACCGGGGCTGTTTTGATTTTGATTACATCTCCTGTCATTGTTGTCCAGACCGAGGGAAACGCCAAGATTAACAAAATCAAGACTGGAATGGAAAATACGATGAATGGCCGGAATGATGGATTACTCATTGAGTTCCCCTCCTTTTTTTCGTTGGTTTTCAAAGAAGAAGCCAAAACCGATGAGCATGATTCCACCGATGATGAATGTAAGCGATTTTGGCAGGAAGTCAAAGGAGTAGATGTAATATCTGAAAATCAGTGCACATATTATCACGATGCTGGTCAAACTGCCTTTTAGGATCAGATAAAGCAGAAAAACGAAATAAGCTATAGGAAACCAGATTGAAAAATCAAAGGTAAGGAAGAGTGCACTTATACCATGTAAGATATGCCCTTGTATGTGTGTGATGTTTTGTAATTTGGCTCTTACCGGAATATAGGCAAGCACGATACCCAGTACAAACAAGATGGAAAGGACAATCGTATTCGAATTTTCAAACCCTAGTTTCGGCACGAATTCCATAAGAAATAAGGCAATTGTATTGATGGCTAAAGCGTTAATGAAAAAGGTCAGATAATTAGGGTAATCGAATTTCTTTAACAGAATGTATAAAGCCGGTAGAAATAAAACAATGGCAAGCGGATAAGATGTTTCATCAACGAATATACTTCCGTTCAAATAAATGAAAAGCAGGAATGATGTAAAAAGGAGGATGAAAACATCCTTCAAATAGTATCCAATGAATACCGTTCCTATCGCCCATAATAAAAAGGAGCTGTTGAAATTGATGCTGATGTTAAACATCTGCTCGACTAGAAATATCCCTGCACCAAAAATCAGGATACCTGCATAATGCAGACTTCGTGACGTTTTGGGAAAGCGTGCCTGCACCTTCACGCCAGCAATGTTCACTCCGATGAGGCATGCAATGATAAGCAGGAATTTAACCGCTTTACTTAAATAGATCCAGTTGCTGGCTACGAAGGTCAATATGCCTAGACCTAAAAGAAGTGCCCCAATGGATAATAGAATCGTGATGAAGTTCAAATTGCCTTTTACATCATAGGAACCTAACATCCTCACTTTATCTTGCCGGGAGATGACTCCTTCCTTTTCAAGGTAATTAAATTCATGCTCAAGAAAATCGAATTGCTTCTTTGTTATTGCTTTGTTGGCCAAAGTAACTCCTCCTTCCACATTTTACTATTATACATCGTATTCTCTTCCAGCTTTGAATATAATGCTAATTTTCTTCTACCCTTATTGGAATGCTTGTAAGACATAAAAATATTTATAGTACCTTGCAATGAACAGTACCGTGTGGTAAATTATTTACATAAGATGTATTGTTCGTTGTTCAGTACTGTTTATTGAACTATACTGAAGAAATTTTGGAAGGAGTGATGCTGCTATGAATGTACAATTTAAGAAAGGTGTCCTGGAACTGTGTGTTCTGGTGTTATTGGATAAGCAGGATCGCTATGGGTATGAACTTGTACAGAAGATTTCGGATCAAATTGAAATATCGGAAGGGTCGGTATATCCACTTTTAAGACGATTGACGAAGGAAGAGTATTTTACGACATATTTGCAAGAATCAACAGAAGGGCCTCCGCGCAAGTATTATACATTAACCGAAAAAGGACGGAGATACCTTCAAGAACTGCTGACGGAATGGAATGAATTTTCCAATGGGGTCAATCAATTAATCAAGGAAGGTGTGAACCAATGAATAAAGAACAATTTTTAAAACAATTGAATGCCTCTTTAACCAGACTTTCCTTAGAGGAACGGGAAGATATCCTTCAAGATTACGAAGAGTATTTCGAAATTGGAATGGAAGAAGGGAAGTCAGAGCAGGAAATCTCAAAATCCCTTGGGAATCCTAAACAGATTTCCAAGGAACTGATGGCAACCTATCATCTTGGTCAGGTCGAACAAACGACTTCTGCAAGTAATGTTATGCGGGCAGTTTGGGCAGTCATTGGTTTAGGGTTCTTTAATTTAGTAATCGTTTTGGGACCATTTATAGCCTTGATCGGGGTTGTCATTGCAGGATGGGCTTCGGCGATGGCATTCATTCTTGCTCCGTTTGGCGTTCTTTTTAACCTAGCGATTGGTAACTTTCAATTATTCGATCTTTTCTTCGCATTGGGACTATGCGGGATTGGCATTTTCATTGCCATGGGAATGTTTGTCGCTACGAGTGCTTTAACTAAAGGATTCATTCGCTATTTAAAATTCAACGCTTCCCTTGTGAAAGGCGGTTTGAAAAATGATTAGTGTAAAAAAATTATCGATCATTGCACTTGTATTGTTATTGATCGGAGTAATAGGAAGTCTGTTTACGTTTTCCCAAGTGACGAATAAGGAAACGACTACAGAGGAAAAAACGATTTCGGAAATCGTGACGGACATTCAGATCGACGCTGACAATGCAGCTGTAGAGATCGTGCCAACGAAGGATAAGGAAACCAGGATAGAGTTGGTTTCAAAAGGGATGGATGTTTCCAAGTTGGATTTCACTGCAGATGTGGAAGGGAAGAAGCTTTCGGTACAATTAAAGGATCGACGTACGTTTAGCTTTGGTTTTCATATTCAATCCTTACATTTAAAGGTGTATGTGCCTGATGAATCTTATAAATCCTTTGTCGCCGAATCCGATAATGGAAAACTGCAAATATCAGGATTGAAAAGTGAAAATCTAAATGTGAGATCTCAAAATGGCCGGGTAGAATTAAATGATATAATAACCCAAAAAGTTGAAGTGAAATCTGCTAATGGAAAAGTAGAGCTTAATAATGTGGAGGGAAAACTGATTGGTTCATCGAATAACGGTAAAATCATATTAGTCACGAAAGACTTGGATAGGGAGATCGAACTCGAAAGTAATAATGGTAAAATCATGATCAAAACGGAGAATGAACCGACGAATACAACTTTCGATGTTCATGTTGACAATGGGAGAGTGGATATCCTTGGTAAGTATGAGGGCGATACTGTCATTGGCAAAGGTGAAAATCTAGTTAAATTGCAAACGAATAATGGGAAAATCGAGATAACGAAATAGTGGAAGCATGAAAAGCCGATCCAATTGGAGTCGGCTTTTTTCAGTTATGCTGCATTGCTAAAAAAGTCCCCCTGCTAAGGAAATAATGAAAGAAATTTAAAGTTTTTCCTTTAAGATGTCTTTGGAATTATAATATAGAAAGGATAATCATGATAAAAGTAATGAGTGTAAGTCCGGCCTCAAATCTAAGGATAGGGTTTTAAGGAAACGACTTCAAAAGAATGGGGGCTGTAGAATGAAATTCAATAAATGGTCATTGGATATATTTAAAGGTATGATCTACACTCGCAAGAAAAGGGAAAAGGATTATCTTAAGAAAGGCTTCGAAGTGCAAAAAAAGGTGTTTAATATAGTGGAAAGTTCTAAGGATATTATCTACTGCTACGAATCGAATCCAAGTTCAGGTATCTAAGTCCATCCATCAATACACTTTTAGGTCAAGGTGTCTTGGAAGAAGCATACAATGACCCTTCCTCCCCTTTCGAAAGGATTCATCCTGATGACTTAGAACTACTAAATGAAAAGATATATGGTGGAATAGATTATACTAAGCCGGTCATTCAACGCTGGAGAACTATCGAGGGGGATTTTTTGTGGTTCGAGGAATATGCTACACCCATATATGAAAAAGAGCAATTGGTAGCCGTTCAAGGAATCATTCGCAATATCGATGAAAGAGTGAAATTCATACAGGATATTGAGTATCAAATGTCCCATGACCCATTGACGAACATCCATAATCGACAGTTTTTCGATAATGTATCTGCCAAATCCAATCTGGATTTTGACACTCCGGTTGCCATGATTTTGTGTGATTTGGATGAACTGAAATTTATGAATGATACGTATGGACATAAGAAAGGAGATGAATTGATTAAAGCGGCGGCAAATCTATTAAAACGGATTTTTTCGGAAATCGCTGTTGTAGCGAGAGTGGGAGGCGATGAGTTTGCCATTCTTCTGATTGACAGAAGCAAGCGAGAGGTGGAATCTCTTTGTGAATTATTAATGGAAGAAATCCTTTTGCAAAACTCCCTAAAAAAGGGCCCTCATATCAGTATGTCATTCGGGCATGCATACCGTTCGCATTCCAAAGGGAATATGGATAGCTTATTCATGGAAGCGGATCAAAAAATGTTTCAAGAGAAACGGCGAAGAAAAGAACAGAAACTCGTTCGGGCGGGCAGATGAAAGAAATGGGAAACGATAAGATAGGGCGGTAGAACCATTCTTCACTTACAAAATGGTTGTTTCAGGGGATGTTTATGAAATTATGAATGTAAGGAAAATCCATTATGTTGGCGGGATGCGTTCAGCTAAGAACCGTTACGAATGAATAGAGGCAATGGTTTAATGCATTACAGCATGGAGAACCTAAATTATTGGTTTGTATACGGAAGGTAAGTGGACGGAAATGATCATGAATGTTAAAGGGGGAGCCCGATGTCATATTGGGCTTTTATTTATATATATATATTTAGGTACACGAAATAAATCATTCGCTTATTTTAAGCAATTTTAGTAAACTGGCAATGACTATTATAATTAGAAGGTGAAGGGATATGAGGGAAACCTTAGTGGATGAACGGGTAAGAGGGACTGATAAAATCTGGACACGTGATTTCATCATGATCTGTTTGGCAAATATGTGCATCTTCATGGGTTTTCAAATGACGATGCCGACCCTCCCGTTGTTTGTAGAACAGCTTGGCGGTGATGACCGTCTTGTGGGGGCTGTCCTTGGAATCTTCACCTTTTCGGCCTTGCTTGTCCGGCCAATTGCCGGAAGATTATTGGAGACGAAAGGAAGGCGTATCGTTTTTCTTGCCGGGTTAGCCATTTTTGCATTGTCAGTGGGTTCCTTCGGTTTCATGGGGAGCATCGGCTTGTTATTCATGATGCGGATTGTACAGGGCGTCGGCTGGGGATTTTCTTCAACGGCTTCAGGAACGATTGCTTCCGATATAATCCCTGCGAAACGGCGTGGTGAGGGGATGGGGTATTACGGATTATCGGGTAATTTAGCACTGGCATTCGGGCCATCATTGGGTCTTTTCCTAGTTACGGTCCTTCCGTTCCAAGAGTTGTTTTTGATCTGCTCTTTATTAGGATTGCTTGCCATCATTGCAGCATCACTTATTCGGTATCAAAAAGTGGAAAGTGATCCTTCGGCGGCTATCAGAGCCAAAAGGTTTGATATTTATGAAAAAAGTGCCCTTCAGCCATCTTTGCTCATTTTCTTCATTTCCGTTACATTTGGTGGAATTGCAACCTTCCTTCCCCTGTATACAGCGGAAAAAGGTGTGGATGGAATTCAGTGGTACTTTTTAGTATATGCAATGGCCCTCATGGTCACGAGATTATTCGCGGGTCGACTATATGACAGAAGGGGACATCGAGCCGTATTCGTGCCTTCAACGGTACTCATCATGGCTGGAATGCTGCTGCTTGCATGGATGCCGAGTGAAGCGGTCCTTTACATTGCGGCAGTGCTTTATGGATTTGGATTCGGTTCTGTTCAGCCGGCGCTGCAGGCATGGTCGATTGAAAAGACGGCACCCAATCGGAAGGCGATGGCGAATGCCACCTACTTTTCATTTTTTGATCTTGGCGTGGGCATAGGTGCCATCGTGTTCGGGCAGATAGGCTTCCTCTTTGGCTATAGGAGCATCTATATCACCGCAGCCGCCTCGATTTTCATTTCGATGATCGTTTATTTATTCATTATTAGGAGCGAGGATAAAGGAAAATCAATATAGGGACGTTGAATGGCTTCAATGGGAGTCATTCTTTTTTTTTGAGTCAGCAGAAGCATTCTTGGTATATTATCCTAAATATTTTAAAAATGGGAAAACTTTGTTATTATCGAAAAGACAATATACATAAGATGATAGAAGGTCTATATGAAGGAAGGGGAATCTTGGGATGAATGATTCTTCAAACGAAGAAATGACATTAGAAAGAAGGAAGCGTATTTTCCAAGAAGAGCTGGATGTTTTATGGGAAAGGCGGCTCATCCCTAAATCAGACTATATTCGGATTAGCAGGGCATACAATCGGCATTTCCAATTAGCCCTCCATAAACAAAAGCGCTTAGAGGAAGAAAAGAAGAAATCCACCCATGGAACTGAATTGACTATCGGTGAAAGTGCCGATAAGAGGGTGCGGGATAGCCTGATTGAAGAATCTTCATTCCAATTACGGGAATCCAGTGGGTTGAATGAGCCGATAATGAAAGATAAGAAGGCCGAGTTTACATCTATTGAATCCGGTTACGAGGAGAGCCTTGAACCTGCCAAGGAGATCAATGACAGGAAACCGGTTATTCAAAAGCAGGCCATCAAGCGCGAGAAACCGATAAAACCGGCAAAGCCGAAGAAAACACCTGAACAAATCAGGGAACGGAATATTTCTGTCATCCTGCTCACTGGGGTCATATTGCTTCTGTTTGGCGGGTTGATTTTAGCAACCACTTCATGGGGGGATCTGAATGCTGTCCTGAAAGTTTTCTTCATTGGAATGGTTTCCGTCATTTTTGCAGGGATGGCCTTCATCGCTTCGAAACTGAAAATTGAACAGACTTCTTTTGCATTCCTGACGCTAGCGGGGCTGTTCATTCCGATTACGATTTTATCAGCTTCATATTATCGGATTTTTGGAGAGTACCTTTCACTTAATGGTGGGGGGAGGGGGCTTCTGGGGTTTCTTGGGGGATTCCTCTGCTTAGCCATTTATTATAAGATTGCTGACTACTTCAAGTCGAAAATATTCATTTTCATTTCAATATTCACGTTTGGCATTACCTGCTATTTCGGATTGGCTTTTGTGACGCCGACTATCGAGTGGATGTTATTGGCGATTGGCATTCTTAATTTAATACTAGTATGGAATATGGAGCAATTGAAAAATCAAAAAGCCTTAACGTTATTCAAACCATTCATTTTTCAATTCATCCAGTTTAAGCTCATCGTGGAAGCCTTTGTGATCCTAACGTTATTTTCAAGTAACTTAGTGTATTCGCTAACGTTGATGGTCTTTTCTGTTTTGTTTTTGATTTTTTCGGTCAAATTCCAAAAAAAATATTATGAAATGGCTTTTAGCGCCGTTTTCACGTATGGATATATCCATCTTGTTTATAACTCGTTTATAAGTGAGTACATGATCATTGCATTTGCACTTGTTCCAATCATTTTTACCATGCTATCGAAATATCTGGTTAAAGCCAAAAGGACTAACCTTTCGAAGAACTTCATGATTACCAGTTTGATTGAGAGCGGGATCGTTTTCTTATATAGTAACGCGATGGTGTACCAGGATAACTATGCGCAAATATTCATCGCGCTCATGTTAGTATCCGCCCAGCTTGCATATGTTTCCCTTCATTCGGGAAATTCAAGCTTCACGTACCCGGCTGTTGTTGTTTTCGACTTAGCGTTCCTATATCTTTTCTTAGCCTTGCCAGTCTCTTTTTCTACCATTTTAAATCTGTTATTTATTGTTCAGGTCATTCAATATCTTGGAGTATATTTATATAACCGTCACCCAAGGTACAGCCTGTTTAAGAAGAGTATCTTACTTATCTCCCCAATGATCATGCTAGTGATACTGACAAGTAAATTGAGCGAAGTGGATTGGCTTGCTGTTAGTGCAGAGCTCGCCATGATCTCGGGGCTTTTCTTCATCACCTATATAAAAGACGAATCAAAGCATATGAAGGAAATCGCCATATACGGATTTCCAATCACTTTCGTACTTGCTTTGGTTACTTTCTATCCATATTTGCTGGAAAGCGTAGGGTGGGTACATTCAAATATCCCGCTCAGCATCTATTTAATGGGTGTTTCACTGATTTCCATCAGTGCAGCTTACACATTTAGAAAGAGATACCATAAATTATTTCCAGTTTTTTTATATAACGGACAGATTATTTCCTTCCTTTCCTTGATATCGATTCCATTCGATCCACTGAATCCTTTGGAGGCAAGCGGAGTGATTGCCGTAGCTACTGCAATAAACGGCTGGTCCGTCCATATTCAACGGAAGCACATATTCTGGGTGCCTGTCGTGATTACAAGTGCCAGCTTATATGCTTCACTCTACGATGTTTTTGATTTTGGTTCAATGGTGTTGAGGATTGCGTTCGTGTTGCTCGGCCCCCTTATCTTTTTCCTACTAGGAGAATGGCTTGGGAAATATTCGGAAAATGGGAAACTGTATTTCTTTTACGCTAGTCACCTTGCCAATTTACTTGCGATTCCCGTTGGCTATTTGCTCATCATTCATACGGAAAGTTCACCGTTACTATATGTTGCACAACTGTCGATTTATATTTTGAGTGCTTTAAGGGCGCATGTGAAATGGGAAAAATACGTTTTTACGTACCTAGGGTTTTCAGTCCTTTTCCTACAGGTCCATTTATTTGTGGTAAACATGGAGCAAATAGGATTCATTACATCAATAAGCATGATGATTACGGCAGGACTCATAACCATTCTGTGGGGGTTATCCAATAAGTATCGGAAAGGCATCATGGAGTATTACCTTATTCCATTCATTCATTTAGGGATAAGCATAACCATTCTGGAAACGGCGATCAGGGACTTTCCACTTAACAGGGAATGGGTCTGGGTGGGAGTGATGACTGTACAGTTCGTGTTTGCCTGGTATCTGCTCATGAAAAGGAACTGGCGGAACTATGTTGCGGTACCTCTAAGCCTGGCGTTCATCTTCTATAATATGTATGTAAATACATTGCCTCTGGTAATGGCGATTATCATATTGCTTGGATGTATGGCAGTGATGGTGATGGCCAGCAGACGGCATTTCAAAGGATTGGTCAACCAAGAGGGAACGGAGAAAGTCATTGATCATTATCGGATTTTTGGCTTGTTATATCTGTGTGCTCTGAACCTGGAAGTGTTTATGAGCGATACAGCTTCAGCGATTTTGGGGATTTTTGTTTCCCTGCTGTTGCCTAGCTACTTCATTCTTATGGAAAGATTCACGGTCTATAAGAAAGAAAAAAGCATTTACTCGGGTATAGCGGCCATCATTGGCCTTTTCCCGTTCATCAATATCATAAATTATGCCCAGACACTCCCAACCGTCCCGAGTTTGGCTGTTCTTTTTGGCTGTATGGTAGGAATGTTGTTACTGAGCAGGCTCTCCAGCGGTTCACTCAAGCAAAACGGATCAGGCATCATCAGCTTTGATCCTTTCAGGATCTATGGTTTATTCTTTTTGATCGATATGAATGCGGAGGTTATTAACGATACTAAACATCAGTTACTACAAGTCATTGTATCGCTGCTGCTAACCGCCTATTTCATCTTCCTGAGGAGCCTGACAGCGGAAAAGCTAGAAAGGAAAATCTATTCCAATATTGCTGCACTGGTCAGTCTGTATCCCTTCCTGATCATCATCGGCTATGCCGACAGCCTATCGGTTGTAATGGGATTGCTGTTCCTTTTCGGCTGTATGTCAGCGATGCTGCTTTTAAGCCGGCGTTATTTCGATGGTTTAATCAAAAGGGAAGAAGCAGGTATGACCATCGATGCTTACAGGATATATGGCCTGCTGTTTTTACTTGCCATGAATAGGGGAATCCCAGTAACTGAAACATCAAGCCAGTTACTTCAGGTTTTCGTCTCGCTCTTGATCACGGTTTACTTCATCTTGATTAAAAGTTTCACAAAGGATGTAAAAGAAAAGGGCATCTACGTTTGGCTAACAGGAATTCTCAGTTTGTATCCGTATTGGACCATCACCATCTACGCGGACACATTACGGCCTTTCGTTGGAACGGCAGTCCTTTTTGGGTGTACGGCCATAATGGTACTGCTAAGCAGGAAATACTTTAAAGGCTTGCTGGATAAAGGCAGCTCAGGACTTCAATTGGATTTTTACAGAGTCTATGGTCTGCTGTTTCTTCTTGCCATGAACATGGATGTTTTGACGCGCGGACCAGCACATTTCATTTTGGAAATCTTCGTGGCGCTTCTGATTCCGGCCTATTTCATTTTGATGAGAAGCACAACGACAGGCAAGGTCGAAAGAAAGACCCAATTGGCTGCAGCGATATTGTTCAGTCTATATCCGTATTGGGTCATAGCCGATCAGCTCACGATACCTCCTGTACTTGTGGAAGAGGTTAATATTTTGCCGCTGTTCATTGTCAGCACCACCCTGCTGAGGAAAATCTTTGTTAAAGGAAAAATCACACAATATATCGAGAGTGGTATTGTTATCCTCTTGTTTTTAGCCTTGATCATTGATGCAATGGCGGGAAATACCATATATGATGCCCTCATTATCGGCACGGTATCATTGGCAGCAATGCTCTTTGGGTTCATGATGAAATACAAATCCTATTTCATCGCTGGAACTGGGACCATTTTATTCAATGTCTATATGAATACCAATTCGATGTGGGGCGAGATGCCATGGTGGCTGTATTTAATCATCGGCGGAGGGCTGCTTATCGGAATTGCATCTTTCTTTGAATGGAAAAAACAAAAAGATAACAGGACCTCTAAGGAGGTTCTTGAGAAAAATAAACAAAAGATCAAGAATTGGCTCAATCGGTGGAATTAATGAAGAAGAAAATGGAATGCGTCAGATACCAAGGCTCTTAACCTTGGACGACAATTCAATGGGGTTCGGAATTTATAAATTCCGAACCCCATTTTGCCTGCAAACCGAGAGCACTTAAAAGCTCTCTTTCTCTGCTTCTATTTTTTTTATTTCCTCTTCCCAATCATGAATTTCTATTTCCCACTGATCTATATTAGTTTGCAAAACATTAATTAAAAATGGTGATAGGACATTTCTGTATTTTTCTAGTTCTTGAATTAATTTCACTCGATCTTCAGTTAATCCTTGCACTAATTTTTTTTACTTTCCAAATTTGCATAGAAAAAAACTGGTCTGGATTTTCGTAAGCCTGATCAATCCATTTCATCTAATGCTTGTGTATACAAAAACGCTTGGATTTCTCCAAGCGATAAACTCAAGACGAACAAGAACTGCATGAAGAACAGCTGGAAGACGAATCAGAACTGCTGTCATGGGAACCGGTATGGCCACCATGATCGACATGGCCGGATCCGGAGGAAACCGTGTTCGGTTCATTCCCGAATATATCTTTAAATTCGCTGTCAAAATCATCTGTGCTTGCATAAGTGAAATAGGCAGGAGCTGCGTAGTCCGTCTGGTCGTAGGTTTTCCGCCCATTCAATTCTGTCATGGGGCGATTTTCTTTAAATTGTGAAGTGAAGGCTTCAAAGGTCCGTTCCGCTTGTATACTTGTCGGTTTCCGCATATATTTCCCTTTTAACTGCTCCAGCTCCAACGTTTCAAAATCGCGGAGAAGCTTTAGCCCTTTATCATGTTTGAAAAATTTTCCCCACTTTTGAATGGAATGGGTGTCCACCGTAAATAGCTGTACATAGTAAAAGTCAAAAAGAGTGCGCTCTTCGGGTTTGAAAACGGGTTCAGAATGAGGATGGTGCTGAATGGTCCTACCGATGAAAGCCTGGCAAAACTCATCATATTCCCGTCCATATTTCAGCATGATATGCCACAACTCATCGATGGCTGAATTAAACATTTCAACTTTTCCAAACACTGCAGCCATAATCAAATAGCGTTTCAATTCACGCCAGGCCTGATTGACCTTTAACTGTGAGTCCCGTGGATGCTGAAGTCGGAACTCAATATTGACTTTTTCCATATAATCGAAATCCAGTGCTTTATTAAGCTTTTCTATCAATGCTTCTGAAACGATTTCCGTTGCATGAATATCTAAAGTTTCTTCACGGTATTTACGGAATTCATTTTGATAGCGTTCCATTTTAGCCGGTTCACTTAGCCCTTTAACGAAATTGACCAGGAAAACAGCAAAAATTGCCGCAAGAATGACATAAAAGAAGGTCATTTTTGTCCACTCCTCTTAATCTATGGATATATTGCTTTAACATTATCTTACATCTACTTGGGGGTGATTGTAAGTTATTTATCCAAAATGTTCCCTTGGCTGAAAACGATTAAGCTGCGGAGGTTTCATGCCAAAACCCTGGAACAGTTTCGTCACTTTCCTTGCCATGCAATGAAAATCAGGCACTTCAAATAATGCCCCATATCTAGTATAGTTAGAGAGGAAAAGGGGTGAAGGCATGTACTTGACAGTAAAAGAGACTGCGGAATATCTATCGATGCCGGAATCTTATATAGAAAATTTGATCATTCAAAATAAAATTCGCACCGTTCATGATGGTGAGCAGCATTTGATTTTTAAAGAGCAGTTTAATATGCATCTTGAACAGATGGAGAAATATAAGAAGCAATTAGCGGATTATTATAACGAGCCCATCCCAGAAGATATCGATGTGAAGGATGAAGATTAGCATCCGTCCATTTAGCAAATGATGAGTTTCAAAAAGGGGAAAGGTGAAAGACTCCTGCTTGGAAAAGCGCGTGCCTGGAGCATAAATCAACGCCCAAATTGAACAAACCAATAAAGAACCTAAGATATACTCGATTTTCATTGAGTTTGTCCAAGGCCTGGCATCTGACGATTTGGCAGATGTTTTTTCATGCAGAAATGGCTTGGGGTAAAAGATCGAATCTGCCAGAAAAATATTAATGACGTCTCCTTCATGGGTTTTACTGATCATTCAAATAATTTTGTTGTCAATGGAAGGTAATTGTAGTAGAATTCCTCAATTCCGTGTAAAATGAAAGGTAAAGGAATTATTACGGCAGAACGGTAGTTAGGAGATAGGTAAGTGGTAAAAGAGTATTTGCAAAGCGAAGGTTTTTCAAGGTTAATTACATTAATTGTGTTGGTCCTCTTTTTAATTAGCATCGGAAGTATGGTTAATATCGTGTTATTCACATTTGTTTTCACTTTCCTGATGGGAAGGCTGGAGCAAATTATCATGATTCGGCTGAATAAAGTGATGCATATCAATTCCAAGGTTGTTATAAGCTTTTTATATGTAGTCGTCATTTCTTGTTTAGCCATCGTTCTTTATAAATATCTACCGGTCATTACGCTACAATTCACGGAATTAGTGACACAGATCGTTTTCTTCTTTCAACATCCACCAGATAGCAGGGTCATTCAATATGCCATTAATATAATGAACGAGCTGAAATCTCCGCTCGATCTACAAACACAGATGAATACACTCTATCTTTATATATCCGATTTCGGTAAACTGGCATTTCAAATTTTCATTTCCATGTTGCTTAGTCTTTTTTTCTTATTGGAAAAAGATAAAATCATTCGCTTCACTTCTAAATTCAAGCGGGCCAAATTTAAATCTTTCTTTATAAACTTAAGCCATTTTGGCGTCAAATTCATCAATTCATTCGGAAAGGTGATTGAGGTCCAGTTCTTGATAGCCATCACGAATGCCGTCCTATCCGTCACTTTCTTATGGATTCTTGGCTTCCCGCAGTTGCTCGGTCTAGGGATCATGATTTTCTTCCTGGGTTTGATTCCGGTTGCAGGGGTCATCATCTCCCTCATCCCGCTTAGCATGATTGCCTATAGTATCGGCGGCATGCCCAAAGTGATTGCGGTATTAATCATGATTGTTGTGATCCATGCAATTGAAAGCTATATTTTGAATCCAAAATTCATGTCGGCAAAAACGAATCTTCCAACATTTTTCACCTTCATCATCCTATTGTTTTCCGAGCATTTCCTTGGAATATGGGGATTGATCATCGGAATACCGATCTTCATCTTCCTGTTGGATATGTTGGATATTGAAGAGGGGAATAAGGAAGTCCCTTAAAATCACTTAAGCAGCGGCCACTAATATGGCGGCTGCTTATTTTTGTTCCATTAAAACTTTTGAACGGTGGCACTATCTGTTTTCAATATAATATCCATTAATTCTAGTAAAGGATAAAAGACTGCATCTTTCCCCATTAGAGTATAGTTGCGTTTTTGATTTACCAAGTTAATTAATTAAATTTTTATTTTGCTAAAGTTATTTATCGACTTTTTATTGCATAAAAAAACAAATAAACGTATAATATTCTTAAAAGAATATACTGAATGTTCTCTAAAGTTAGATTTATCTGTTTTTTTAAAAAAAAGAGAGTTTACGAGAGAGAAGAGGGGATTATTTTGAAAAAGGTTTCTTTTTTAGTGTTTGCCATGGTTGCTTCTTTGTTACTGGTAACAGGATGCGGGAAGGATAAGGAAGTCTCGACAACTGGTAAAGAAGAAGAGTCCAATGGGAAAACACTCAGGATCGTGACTGACGCCAACTATGCTCCATTTGAATATCTTGAAGGCGATAAGATTGTAGGCTTCGATGTTGATTTCATCCATGCCGTTGCAAAAGAAGCGGGATATGAAGTTAAATTGGAAAGTGTTGGTTGGGATCCGATTTTTGTTGAAATCGAAGGTAAGAGAGCGGATGTCGCCATATCTGCGATTACAGTGAATGATGAAAGAAAACAATCTTATGACTTCTCGGTTCCGTATTTCTTATCCACAAACAAAATTCTCGTTCCTGAGGATAGTGATATAAAATCTGGAGATGAATTGAAAGGGAACGTCATTGCCGTTCAGACCGGTACTACAGGACAGGAAGCGGTAGAGAAGCTACTTGGAAAGAATCACAAGGATATCAAAAAATTCGAAAATAATAACCTGGCCATTCAGGAACTACTGAAAGGCGGAGCATCGGCTGTCGTAGCTGATAATACGGTTGTTGAAGAATATGTGAAAAATAACCCCGATCAAAAACTGAAAGTCGTTGAAGACAGCAATAGTTTCAATGAGGAGTTTTATGGTCTTATGTTCCCAAAAGGCAGTGAATTGAAATCGGAGTTCGATAAAGCCGTGAATGCCATTTATGAAAATGGGAAATATGCAGAAATTTATAAAGAGTGGTTTGGTACTGATCCAGATATTGAAACGTTGAAAGCACAACAATAAAAAAAATGGATAGTAAAAGATTGCGTAACTTTACGTGTGAAGTTACGCAGTTTTTTTGGTCTTTAGGAGGGGAACGAAATGAGTTTTCGCTGGGATATTATTTTTGAATATGCTCCTTTCTTATTAAAAGGGACATTGCTTACTATTGGGCTTTCGGTTTCCTCCATCCTTATCGGAACCTTTTTGGGGTTATTGATCGGTTTAGGGAAAATCATGAGAAACAAAGTGCTCGCCCTTCCATTTTACGGTTATGTCACGGTCTTTCGCGGAACACCGCTTTTAGTTCAAATCTTTTTAATCCATTTTGGAATCGTGCCCTTTTTTACCGGGGAAACGAATGCAGTAACCGCCGGTGTCATTGCTTTATCGTTAAATGCAGCCGCGTATATCGCAGAAATTTTCCGGGCGGGCATTCAATCCATCGATAAAGGGCAAATGGAAGGGGCGCGTTCATTGGGGATGACCCATGCCCAAACAATGATACATGTTGTATTGCCTCAAGCTTTCAAACGAATGATTCCTCCGTTAGGAAATGAATTCATCGTATTGTTGAAGGATTCATCCCTGCTTTGTGTCATTGCTGCCCCGGAATTAATGTATTGGGGGAAAGCGATGGGGAGTCAGTACTTTAAAGTGTGGGAGCCATACTTGGCTTGTGCCTTCATCTATCTATTCCTGACCCTCATTTTAAGTTTCGTATTAAATAGACTCGAAAGAAGGTTGAAAACAGAATGATAAAGGTGGAGAATCTAAAGAAGTCATTTGGTGAAAATGATGTATTGAAAAATATCAATGCAATCGTTTCCCCTCGGGAAGTAGTCGTGGTAATTGGTCCTTCTGGGTCGGGTAAATCCACTTTTCTCAGATGCATCAATCAACTTGAAACGATAACGGGAGGCCATATTTTCATTGAAGGGCTTGATACGACAGACAAGAAGGTCAATATCAATAAAGTCCGGACGGAAGTTGGCATGGTATTTCAGCATTTTAACTTATTTCCACATAAGACTGTTCTTGAGAATATAATGCTGGCGCCTATAAAGGTCCGCAAGATATCCAAAGAACAGGCATCCCAAAGAGGTATGGAACTTCTTAAGAAAGTGGGACTTGCAGAGAAAGCGAACGCATATCCGGATTCATTATCAGGTGGACAAAAGCAACGCGTCGCAATTGCCAGGGCGTTGGCGATGGAACCCAAAATCATGCTATTCGACGAGCCCACTTCCGCCCTGGATCCGGAAATGGTCGGTGAAGTCCTTGAGGTCATGAAGCAACTGGCTAAGGAAGGCATGACAATGGTAGTTGTGACCCATGAGATGGGGTTTGCAAAAGAAGTTGGAGATCGCGTGATTTTCATGGACGAAGGTTATATTATTGAAGAAAATATTCCTAGTGAGATTTTTAATAATCCCCAGCAGGAAAGAACTAAAGCCTTTTTGAGTAAAGTGCTTTAATTACACGTATAGAAAAAAACCTTCCATTATGGGAGGTTTTTTTTCGGGGCATATCAGGGGGCCTCATTTGATGCATGAAGCTCCTAAAAGCGATTCAGGGCTTTTACCGAGCACAAGCATACTGATTTTGGCATATCCAATACTTTTACTTTGAGAGAAGGTCTGAAGTAATACCTGGATATTCGGATCATCCTTTAACTTTTGAACTTCTTCTATATATAATTCGATAATGGAGGGCATAACGAATTCAGGGGTGTATTCGTTAGGATTTTCATCCATGATTAACGTGCCCATAAATTGATATTTAAATTGAAGAGCCCGTGTTAAGGCAACGACATGGAGCAGTTTATTAAATAGTTCGGGGTATGAATTTTTAATTTTCCCCAGAGCTGCTTCTGATGCCTGTAACTCATCGACATTAGATAAAGTGATCATGAATATCTCCTTTTTAGAACATATGGAATCCATCAGCATTTAACGTGCTTTTTACTCATACTAGTCTACCCCCGCCGTAACGCATTGTAAAATGGTTAGATGTTATCATGTACATAACCCAAATCTATGATAGTGCTTACATCGATCATGCTGGATGATCCACTACTTATGGGACAATGCTTCCCTAGTATATTTCAGCCATTCTTTTGCAGCGTATGAAAGGTAATGGTCCTTACTCCATATGAATCCTAAATTCCAACTAATGGAGGGGTTTCTAACCCTGATTGTCTTTACGCGTTCATCATGTCGACATAAACTTTCCGGTAATAGAGCAACGCCAAGTTTACAGTAAACCATTTCCTCAATAAAATCCCAGCGTGAGCTTTCAGTAACGATATGCGGAGAAAAACCAGCTTCATTACAGGATGAAATGATGAGATCCCGAAGGACGTAATCTTTATTGAATAAGATGAAAGATTCATTTTGCAAGTCGGCCAAATCAATTTCTTCCCCACAAGCATGGGGATGGGAGGGGTGAATTATCAAGTTGATGTCTTCTTCCAAAAAAGCAAAATGGTGAAAAAGCGCGTTGTTGGTTGGCAGGACTATTACGCCTATATCGATTAAATCATTTTGGACGGATTCTTCTATTTTCTTTGAACCATCCTCTACTAATTGAAAGGTGATATTGGGATAGTCCTGGTGAAAACGGCTAAGAATTCGGGGGAAGAAAGAAGCGTCGATGATCGGCGGCAGCCCGATGCGTATATGTCCCTTTTTTAAACCTAATAAATTGTCCATTTCCGTTTCTAAATTGTGAAAGGCCTTATCTATCAATTTTGCTTGCTCCAAGACAACCCTGCCTGCATCGGTCAAAATCAGTTGCTTACGTGAACGATCAAAAAGCTCAACACCTAGCTCGGTTTCCAGGTTTTTGATCATCTTGCTGATGGTCGGCTGGGTAATGAATAAATGATCGGCAGCCCGAGTGAAGCTATTGAAATTGGCAACCTCTATGAAGTATTGCAAATGTTTAATATCCATTGCGTCACCTGTTATCCTCGTTTGAAATTAGTTTCATTTTACCCGTAAACGGAAGTGTTTGTAAAACATGATAAGTTTGGAGTTCATGTACGCATGAATAAGCTGGATTCCAAAGGGGAACCCAGCCTATGAAGGGGCTGGCCATATCTGCCGTAAGTTTTATTTGACCAACAAGACAGGGACTGGAGAATGTTGAACGATATAGTGGCTCACGCTGCCCAGGAATTCCTTGAAGCCGCTCAATCCGCGGCTCCCCATGATAATAAGGTCACAATTCTCGGATTTTGCATGTTCCAATAAAGTTGTGATGGCTGAACCCTCTAATACAAATGTTTGGGATGGATTCGGGATTTCGGATAAAAGCGCTTCCGCTTTTTTAATTACTTCCTTACCATACTTAAGCATGGATTGTTCAATTTCCTGAAAAGCATTGCCATATATATTTGGCTTGATTGGCAGCGTAACAGCGTGAAGCACCTGGATTTCGATAGCGGGATCCAGCTTCGCTAATTCAATCGCTTTTTCCAAAGACTTGAGGGCCAATTCAGATTCATCATAAGCAACTAATATTTTTGAACATAGCATTGATCGATCATTCCCTTCTTTAAAAGAATATACCCATAGTATATCAATTTAAATCGTTCATATAGTTTCATATATTATAAATTTTGTGAATATTTCATTGAAGTTTACGTTAACGTTAATGTTAAAATAAAGGTAAATAATCCCTTTGCAAAGTGTGGTTTTAACATGTACACCATTTCTCAGTTAGCAAAAGAATTCGGATTGACGACAAGGACCCTCCGATATTATGAGGAACTGGGTATGCTTAGGCCAAAGCGTACCGAAACGGGAAAAAGAGTTTATGGAAAGAAAGAATATGCACAGCTCAAAATCATAATGCGCGGTAAGAAGTATGGTTTTTCGTTAATGGAAATAAAGGATATCGTCCTTTTATTCGATAAGGATAGGACAGGCATAAAGCAATTGGAAAAAACGATTGAAACTGCAGGACAGAAGCTGAACGAAATAAATGAACGCATTAAAGAGCTGGATGGGTTGAAGCAGGATTTCGAACAGGTAATCAAAGGCTTTACCGAAACCCTTCATGACTTGAAAATGAACGATAAAACAGGCAAGGGGTGAAATTAATCTTGAAAATAGGTTTTGATGGTAGTGAAAGATGAATATATATTCTAGAAACAAATGGGGTGAGAATTTGGAAATTCAAGAAACCATTGCAGTTGTGACAGGCGGAGCTTCAGGTCTGGGAGCCGCGACAGTAAGGAACATCATTAAAAAAGGTGGAAAAGCGGTCATATTTGACCTCTCGGAAGAGAATGGCGCTAAAGTGGCTCAGGAGTTGGGAGATTCTGTCCTGTTTATTAAAACGGATGTAACTAGCGAAGAAAGCGTATCGGTAGCATTGGAAGCAGGAATAAAAAAATTCGGTAGCATCAATGCTGTCATCAACTGTGCAGGCATTGCCATTGCAGAGAAGGTCATAGGCAGGAAAGGCATCCATGAATTGAAAACGTTCTCAAAGGTTGTGCAAATCAATTTGGTCGGTACATTTAACGTAATCCGGCTTGCGGCGGAAAAAATGGTCGAAAATGAACCGAATCAAGAGGGGGAGCGTGGAGTCATCATCAATACAGCTTCGGTCGCTGCCTTTGAAGGACAAATCGGACAAGCGGCATATAGTGCCTCCAAGGGAGGGATTGTCGGTATGACGCTGCCAATCGCAAGGGAGCTTGCCACCAAAGGGATACGTGTCGTATCGATTGCACCCGGACTATTCCATACGCCGATGTTCGATTCGTTACCTGAAGAAGCAAGGACGTCATTAGGTAAAACCGTGCCATTCCCATCAAGGCTCGGGTATCCCGAAGAGTACGCTAAACTAACGGAAAGCATCATAACAAATCCAATGCTGAATGGGGAAACCATCAGACTGGATGGGGCCATTAGAATGTCACCAAGGTAAGATGTTCATTATTCAGGGCAATCCATTCTAAATCCAGGAAAAGAGCCTCTGACAAAGAATTGGAGAGGAGATATAACAGATGAAACATCCATACCTAAGTGAAGATCATGAGATTTTCCGAAAGTCATTCCGAAAATTTTTAGAGAAAGAAGCAGTTCCTCACTATGAACGATGGGAAGAAGAAAGGATCATTCCCCGGTCTTTTTGGGTGAAAATGGGGGAACAGGGTTTTTTATGTCCGGATCTAGGAGAAGATTATGGGGGCTCAGGGGTAGATTGGGGCTTTGCGGTCATAATTAATGAGGAATTGGAAAGAGTCGGTTCTGGT
Organism: Bacillus sp. ISL-78; assembly: GCF_018613455.1. NCBI lineage: Bacteria > Bacillati > Bacillota > Bacilli > Caryophanales > Bacillaceae > Bacillus > Bacillus sp. ISL-78. The sequence continues at coordinate 39,548 of NZ_JAGGQC010000002.1, read as the reverse complement.
TTTATTGGTTTCGGACTTCACAGTGATATAACCGTTCCGTATATTTCCGCATACGGAAATGAATCGCAGAAACAGCGCTGGCTTCCTAAATGCACGACGGGGGAAATCATTACAGCCATTGCCATGACGGAGCCTGGCACAGGTTCGGATTTGGCCAATATTAAAACGACTGCCATTTTGGATGGAGATCATTACATATTAAATGGCCAAAAGACATTCATCACAAATGGCATTCACTCGGATTTGATCATCGTTGCCTGTAAAACGGATCCCAGTGCCGTTCCAAAACATAAAGGCGTTAGCTTAGTAGTGGTCGAAAGGGATACACCCGGGTTTTCCAGGGGAAGAAAACTGAAGAAACTTGGCTTGCACAGTCAAGATACAGCAGAACTCATCTTTGAGGATTGCCGTGTTCCAAAGGAGAACCTGCTTGGTGAGGAAGGCAAGGGGTTTATTTATTTAATGGAAAAACTGCAGCAGGAACGCCTTGTGGTGGCAATTTGTGCCCAAACCGCGTCCGAGGATATGCTGGCCGATACGATTGAGTATGTGAAGGGCAGGGAAGCGTTCGGAAAATCTGTAAGTGAGTTTCAAAATACTCAATTCAAAATCGCGGAAATGGCTACGGAGATCAAAATGGGGCGTGCCTTCCTAGATCAATTGATCACCAAACATATGGCTGGTGAGCAGGTTGTAACGGAAGTTTCGATGGCGAAATGGCGTTTGACGGAGACTGCCAGAAAAATATCCATTGAATGCATGCAGCTCCATGGCGGCTATGGATATATGGAGGAATACAAAATTGCCAGAAGGTATCGGGATGTCCCGGTAGCAAGCATCTATGCCGGCACAAATGAAATCATGAAGAAAATCATCGCTAAGAATCTGGGGCTATAATAAAAGATGAGAAGGGAAGAGAGTATATGCGGGAAGTGGTTATCGTTGAAGGAATTCGCACGCCGGTAGGCAGAAGAAACGGTGTCTTGAAAGACGTTCGTCCTGATGATTTGGCAGGGGAAGTATTGAAGAAGCTCATTGAAAAGGCGGGAATCGATCCTGCTATCGTCGATGATGTCATTTTAGGTTGCGTTTCACAGTCGGGCGAACAGGCCGGTGATATAGCGAGGGTTGCCGCACTGATAGCAGGATTTCCGATTGAAGTGCCGGGAACGACGATTGACCGACAATGCGGATCAAGTCAGCAGGCAGTCCATTTTGCTTCCCAGGCCATCCTGTCGGGTGATATGGATGTAGTAGTGGCTGGCGGAGTGGAAAACATGTCACGAGTTCCCATGGGGTCAAATCTTCAAGGTGCTGTAACAAGTCAAAAGTATATGGACCTTTACGAGGTGATCAACCAAGGTTTATCAGCTGAAAGAATCGCAGATAAGTGGGAAATAACACGTGAAGATTGTGATCGGTTTTCCGTTGAAAGTCATGCCAAGGCAATACGTGCTCAAAAAGAAGGTCATTTTAACCGTGAAATGATATCAGTAACGGGTACTGATAAAGAAGGAAATCAAATCGAAGTTACGGAAGATCAAGGCCCAAGGGGCGGAACTACGCTTGAAGTGCTGGCTGGATTGAAACCGGCATTTCAAGAAGGCGGTTTAATCCATGCAGGGAATTCAAGTCAAATCAGTGACGGTGCCGCCGCTTTATTATTGATGGAACGCAGTAAAGCCGAAGAACTTGGATTGAAACCGCGCTTTAAAGTGCATACACGGGTTGTTGTCGGGTCAGATCCCACCCTGATGCTAACGGGACCGATTCCTGCCACCCAAAAAGTTTTGGAAAAAGCGGGTCTTACAATTGATGATATCGATATCTTTGAAGTGAACGAGGCTTTCGCTCCTGTACCTATTGCCTGGCTAAAAGAAACGGGGGCAGACCCCAAGAAGCTGAATCCAAATGGCGGGGCGATTGCATTGGGACATCCTCTTGGAGGCAGCGGGGCCCGATTGATGGTGTCCATGATCCATGAATTAGAAAGGACGGGCGGCCGTTATGGGCTGCAAACAATGTGTGAAGGCCACGGTATGGCGAATGCCACCATCATTGAAAGAATGGACTGAAGCTGGACTAACCATTTATGAATATTCGTAATTCACACGAAAGTAAAAGCTTAAAAAGGGATGAAGTCGACCATCGGCAGGATTTGCTGAATTCTTCCTGTTGATTGTGGTTACTTGAGGAGGAGAATGATTTGTCAGTAACGATTAAAAATATCTTTGATCAGACGGTTCAGAAATTCCCCATTAAAGAAGCTATCTACGACGTGAGAAGAAATATCCGCTATACGTACATCCAATGGAATGAACAGGTGAATAGGTTGGCGGCGGCCCTTCAAGCGGAAGGGGTGCGAAAAGGGGATAGGGTATCTACGTACCTTTATAACAATGAAGAGCTTGCAACAGCGTTCTTTGCCTGTGCAAAAATCGGTGCAATCTTTAATCCGATCAACTTCCGTTTAATGCCGGAAGAGTTGGCCTTCATTTTGAACGACGCTGCTCCAAAGGTCGTTCTATTCGAACGCGAATTGGAAACGAACGTTGCCGCGGTTGAAAAGCGATTTCCGGAAACGGCCTTCTGGTATATTGATGAGGATGTGCCTGGTTATGCCAAAGGTTACCGCCAAAAATTGGCCAGTATCTCCTCAAAGCCAGATGAAGTGGAAGTGCACGAAGATGACATTTATGCCATCATGTATACGAGCGGGACCACCGGACGTCCCAAAGGGGTCATTCACCTTCATAAAGACATGGTCAAACAAGCCGAGATTTTAATAGAGGCCATGAAGTATGAACGCTCTGATATCGGTTTGATTACTGCACCGATGTTTCATTGTGCTGAATTGCACTGCTCTTTTTTACCTCGTGTACAGGTCGGTGCAGCTAATGTCATATTACATCAGTTTCATCCCAAAAAGGTCATGGAACTGATTGAATCCGAGGGGGTCACCAAGTTTTTTGCTGCACCTACGATGTGGAACATGCTCATTCAGGAAAAATTGGAGGAGTATAAATTCCAGAGCTTGAAGTTAGGGCTTTATGGAGCAGCACCGATGGCTCCATCCCTTGTACGTGCCTGTCGGGAGAAACTCGGCATCCAGTTCATCCAAGCCTGTGGAATGACTGAAATGGGGCCGGCCATAACGCTCCTATTGGAGGAAGATCAAATTAGGAAAGCGGGTTCTGCCGGCAAGGCATGTTCCGATCATGAAATCATCATTGCCCGTCCGAATGACGAAGGGCCATCAGATCCCGAGGATATGCTGGAACCTGGGGAAACAGGGGAAATCCTTGTAAAGGGGCCGTGTATCATGCAGGGTTACTTTCAAAAAGATAGAGAGACCGAAAAGGCGCTTTACAAAGGCTGGTACCATTCCGGTGACATCGGATTCCTAGATGAAGATGGATATCTATGGGTCAAGGACCGTGTGGACGACATGATTATTTCTGGAGGGGAAAATATTTATCCGCGTGAAGTCGAAGATACACTATATGAGCATCAAGGAGTTCTCGACTGTGCGGTACTTGGTCAGCCAGATGATCAATGGGGGGAAACGGTAACGGCCTTCATCGTAGCCAAAGACCCAATTCTTGCCGAAAGCGATTTAGAAACTTGGTGTAAGAACAGCAATAGTCTGGCGAACTATAAGCGTCCAAGGAGATATATCTTCTGTAATGAGCTGCCTCGGAACGCAAGTGGGAAGATTCAAAAGTTCTTGCTTCGTAAACAGTTGGAGGAAAATGTTGATGGCAAAGGTTTAGGGAGCCTTCTTTAAATGCCGGCGTCAGCAGCCGATACAATACCAAGTTAGGGTTGGAGTTTAGAATCGCTGGAAAAAGATATGGATGCATTATTTTATGAATAATAATCTTGTGGAACAAATGAAGGAGAGAGAATAGTTATCCACAACAAAAATGCGGCGGATTAGCCCAATCTCTCTTTTATCCACATAATCCACAGGGTTATCCAGAAATAACATTATTTTCATGTTGATAAGGTGAGTTAATGGACTTATTCCTTGTCAGTATTTTCAGAATATATCCACAATATACACAAGGGTGTGGATAAGCTATGTAAATAAAGAGAACCAAGGGGCTGTAAATCAGCCCCTTGGGTTGGTTTATTCTGCTTATCGGCGATTATGAGCACGGCGGTCAGCCGCATTTGCACGGGCTTGTGCCTCGATATCTTCCTGGTCAGCCAGTTCGGAAGAATATTCAACGTCAAGTCCGTCACTTTTCAGGTTTTTGGGAACCTGAGGAAGTTTCTGTTTGTTCTTATCTCGATTATGGTGTATGTTATTTCGTCCCATGTCATCGCCCCCTGGAATATAAAATAAGCTGGAGATGAATTCACTAATCATCTCCAGCTTATTTTGTGTTGAGTGGCTGTTCAAAATGTAAGGGAAAAAACTCCAAACCTAACGACGGGATTTCTTCTCGGTATATCCACCAGCTCGATCTGCTTTTTTAAATTCGCGAGCATAAAGAATCGCTTGTGTACTAGTTAAGTTACTTTTTTCTTTATCGTGTTTTTTGAGCAATTAGATCATCTCCATTCACTTAATATCCCTATTTTTTCCTAAAATGACCCTTTCATACGTGGGAATCTTCTTTTAAGATATTTTGTAAGGCTTCTTTAAGGGTTGGAAAGGAGAAGGTGAAACCTTCCTCTTTAAGTTTAGTGGGAAGGACATTTTGCCCTTCAAGTACAAGGATGCTCATTTCCCCCAACAATTTCTTGAGGAAGAAAGGAGGGACAGTTAACCAATGGGGCCGGTGCAGGACAGCTCCTATCGTTTTACCGAATGTATCCATCTGAACGGGGTTCGGCGCCGTAAAATTGACTGGACCTTCTATCCTAGAATCATTCATGCAAAAGATGATTGCACGGACCGCGTCATGGATATGAATCCAGGAAAGCCACTGATTCCCTTTGCCAATCTTTCCTCCGCCAAATAGTTTATAGGGGAAGGACATCATTGGCAGTGCTCCGTCTTTTTCTCCAAGAATCACCCCGAATCTTGTAAAGATCAACCTTTTACTGAAAGAGCGTGATTTAGCCGCTTCCTTTTCCCATAGTTGAACAGTACGGGCCAAGAAATCATCACCAATGGATTCAGAGGTTTCGGTAAAGGTCTCACCGTCCGAAATACCATAATATCCGATTGCACTTGCATTGATGATGACGGACACTTTATCGGGGAGTATGGAAATGATCCGGTTCATCTCTTTGCAAGCTTCAATCCTGCTTTCGACAATCCGGCGCTTTCGTTCAGGTGTCCAACGGCCGCTGTTCAGGGATTCACCAGCAAGGTTAATGAACACATCGAGCCCCTCCAAGTGCATTTCCGGCGTTGCCTCCTCGGTCAACCAGCCGATATATATCAAATTAGTCCGTTTTTTAAATTTTTCGGGATGACGGGTCAATATATATAGTTCATGGTTTTCTTTTGATAATTCATCAATAAGGGCTGTGCCGACAAAACCGCTTCCACCAGCAATGGCTATTTTCATGGAAACCACTTCCTTTCCCTGTCTTTCCTTCACTTTAACATGCCCATGTTCTTTTTTCATTTTTAGGCATGCTACATATAGAAATGGTAAACGTAAAGGGGTAAAGTAGGTGTGGGGGGTGGATTTATGCCAAACATAACAAAAATAACAACCCAGAAGAAACGTAAAGATCGTTATAACATCTTCGTCGAGGAAAAATATGCCTTCAGTGTAGACGAAGAAGTGCTATTGAAATTTCAGTTGAAAAAGGGTATGGAACTTGATGACCTGCTTTTGGCCGAAATACAATTCCATGATGAAATCCAAAAAGCATTTACCGATGCACTTAATTATTTATCATACCGGATGCGCTCGGAATCGGAAATTCGCCTTTATTTAAAAAAGAAGGAAACGGAAGAGCCGATCATTAAGGAAGCGGTACATAAACTATACAGTTTTAACTATTTAGACGACCTTGAATTTTCCAAGGCTTACGTACGGACCCATGTGAATGGAGGGAATAAAGGGCCCACTACCCTTAAGCTTGAGCTTAAGGAAAAAGGGGTGCAGGATAAGTTGATTGTCGAGGCATTGAAGGAATACCCCTATGATATTCAAATTGAACATGCAAGGAATCTCGCTGGAAAAGCGGTCAAAAAAGAAAAAAACATTTCCGAACGAGCGTTAAGGCTGAAGGTTGAACAAACCTTGTTACGGAAAGGTTTCCCTAGAGATGTCATCCATGAAGCACTTGAAGATGTGACGGTTGAAAAGGATGAAGATGAACAATGGGATTCTCTTTGCCACCATGCCGAAAAAATGCAACGCCGCTATAAAAACCATGAAGGCTTCGAATATGAACAAAAAATGAAGCAGGCATTATACCGAAAAGGTTTTCCAATAGAATTGATTGAGCGTTATCTTTCCAATCCTGATGGGGAATAAGTGCATCAATAGCCAAATCACAAAATTTTGTTTAATATAGAAGTAAATTAATTATTCATTTGAGGAGTCATATATATGAGCGAAGTAAGATACAGCAAGCTGTCTGCCTATGAACTGCAACAAGAAATCGCAGCGTTGACTGAAAAAGCGAGAAAAGCAGAGCAATTGGGAATGGTTAATGAATATTCAGTATTGGAACGAAAAGTGACGATGGCCAAGGCCTATTTGTTAAATCCTGATGATTTCAAGAAAGGTGAAATATATCAAATTGACGGAGATCCCGGTGTCTATTTCAAAATTGATTATATGAACGGCGTATTCGCTTGGGGTTACCGCTTGGGCGGTAGCGGTAAGGAAGAAGCACTCCCGATTTCAATGCTTAAATAAAAAGGAACCGGGGAAGTACCCGATTCCTTCAGATGTACCTTTTAATTCGATCGCTCGTTTGAAGCTTTCATTCTTTCCTGAGGGTGTGTATTAATACTTCCATCTGCACGCTTTGAAGCATATCTTGCCTTTGCACGAGGCTCGCCTTGGAATTTGTTATTGTTTTGGTTGGGGAATCCTTTTTGTTTATTTCGCAAATTTTTCTCCTCCAAGCATCAGATTAAAGAAAGAAGCGTTTCCGCTTACAACTAGTATGGGTATGGGACAGTATAGTTCATTCTGTAAAAATATTGGCAATGAGGTGGTTCTAATGAATGATTACCATGAAAGATTAACCAAGATACTGCTTGAGAAAAATGAACACATCACGTATGAACAAGCTTTGACTTGGGTGGAATTATTATGGGAAGATTTCGAAGCGACCTATGCAAAGGCTGGGCATGAATATGCCGGTGAAGAAATGACATCGCGCGTTGTAAGGACCTGGATTGATAACTACGGTGAGCAATTCCATGAATTCATTGCAAAGAATCCTAAATATAAGCAGTTATTAAATCAGCAGAATCGACTGCATTAAAAAAGCTGATTCCAGAGGAGTTCCTGGAATCAGCTCTTTTTCAATATCCTACAAAATAATATTCAACTTCTTCTGCAGCTTCGCTTCGCTAAAGATCCAGCCGGTATAAGAATTCAAGATATTCAATTCGCTGTCTAAGTGAACCACTGCCACAAACGGGTAATATCCATTGCTGCGATATCTTAAATCGATAAAACGGACTTCATAATATTCTTTTATCTGTTCGATTTCGAAGCGGTAAACCGGAGAAAAGGACAGAAAGGCTGCCAAGTTGATATCCTTCTTGGCGGCTTCGAGAATTTCACTTTCAGGCAATGGCACTCGATCGAAAGTATCTAGAATCGTCACATATCCCTTATCGGCTCGTGCCACATAATAATTCTTTTCGGTAATCACCGCAATTTTCCAGCGGTGAAAACGCATGGTCGGGGATAAAAGAATTTTCCTTGCTCCAGGAATTTGCTGTTTGACCACTCTTTTTATAAAAGCTTGTTCCCTGAACCTGGAAATGTAATAAATGACAAGTATCCCGTAAATGGAAAGAAATAAATAGCCTGGAGGAAATCCGAAGCCCCATAATATCAGGCCTGCAACATGTATTCCAAAAATGAATGGATCGAATGTATTGATGACTCCTAAAGCTACCCATTTTGACGAAATCGGCCTAAGAGCCTGGGTCCCATAAGCATTGAATATATCCACGAATACGTGAAGGAATACGGCTAAAAAGGTCCAAAGCCAAAGATGAAGGTAATTTGCTTCAGGTATGATGGCGAAAATTGCCCCGCTGATAATCAAGGGCCAAAGTAAAACAGCGGGAATGGAATGCGTGATTCCACGGTGGTTACGTATATATACAGCGTTATTCCTTAATTTTAAAACGGTGTCAATGTCTGGAGCTTGTGATCCCAAAATCGTACCTGCTATGACTGCACTTGCAGTAACTGGGCTCTGCGCAATGACTGGATCTAATGTGGCAAGACCTCCAAGAGCAATTCCCATGACAAAGTGAGTACCTGTATCCAAAAAATTAACCTCCCTGCCACAATTTGAAGAAAATGGTCTTTCTTTCATCATACCGTATTTATATAATAACCATCAAATGAATATAATTTTGACTTATTTGAAGTGACCCGTTACAAATAAATGGATATGAACATGATATTAAAAAAAGAATGGCCTACTATAGGTATTCCCAATTTTGATTAGAGTGTAACATCTTTGGAGGAACTGATGTGAAAGAAATAACGATCCCGACAATAGAAAAAATAAAAATCGATGAATTTCAAAAAGATTTGGTTTCCTGGTTTCTCGAAGAACAAAGAGAATTGCCATGGAGGGAAAATAAGGACCCATACCGCGTTTGGGTTTCTGAAATAATGCTGCAGCAAACGAGAGTGGACACGGTGATTCCTTATTTCAATCGGTTCATCGAATGGTTCCCGACACTAGAGGACTTTGCCAATGCGGATGAAGAGAAGGTCCTGAAAGCTTGGGAAGGGCTGGGATATTACTCGCGTGTAAGGAATCTGCATAGTGCCGTTCAGGAAGTGAAGGCATCCTACAATGGGATTGTGCCGGATGAACCCGAGGAAATCTCCAAATTGAAAGGTGTCGGCCCATATACTGCTGGTGCGATTCTAAGCATCGCATACGGCAAGCCGGAGCCAGCCGTTGATGGAAACGTCATGCGTGTTTTATCAAGGATATTAATGATATATGAAGACATAGCAAAGCCAAAGACAAGAAAAACATTTGAAGCTGCCGTCAGGAAGCTGATTGATCATGAACATACCTCTGCCTTCAATCAAGCCTTGATGGAACTTGGAGCATTAATCTGCACACCTGGTAAGCCTGCCTGCCTATTATGCCCCGTTCAAAGTCATTGTCTAGCATTTGAAGCGGGGGTTCAGTCGGAATTGCCGGTAAAAATCCAAAAGAAAAAAACAAGGGATGTACCAATTGTAGCTGCCGTTTTAACGAATGAAAAAGGTGAATTCTTGATTCACAAGCGAGCATCAGAAGGATTGCTAGCTAATCTTTGGGAATATCCGAATTTCGAAAACCATTCATCCCTTTTGCATAAGAGGGAATTCTTCGAGAGTCGGTTTAAGGAAATGTATGGCGTCAAACCAGAAATCACTGAATCACTTGTAAGAATTGAACATGTTTTCTCACATCTCGTTTGGAAAGTGGACACGTATATCGGTGTGGTCAAAGAGAATATTGCTGAAGAGACGCTGAGAGAACAGCAACTTAAGTGGGTGAGTGAAGCAGAGATGGAGGAGTTGGCATTTCCGGTCTCCCACCAAAAAATGATGAAGGCGTATAAAGAAAAAGAGTACATTGAATAAGCGGTTTAGTTGCTTTTTATGGAAATATGAGTAAATCGGTTCATTCAATTTTTTCAGTACGATGAAATATTCCTTAACAATATTGGGGGACAGCCTTGATTTGTGCCATGGCGATAACGCCTTATAATGAAATCGTGATATATGCATAAAAGAGGATATCCTATAGGATATCCTCTTCCCTTTGTTGATTTTTAAAGCAATATCCGTATAAAATCATTCGTAACTGGTTTTCGTTCCATGAGTATAATCGGCTTCTTGCCTGTTAAGTCCGCCTCTATTTTCAATTTCTTTGACGATTTCGCTATGGATACTCTGTCCTTCTTGGTTTAAATAAGGTACCATTTGTTGAAGGGAGTGATGAAAATAGGCAAGTTCACTATTTTCCCAATCCGATTTTTTCATCATCGACAACTCAGTCATATCACGTCCAACATACATAACAGTAACACTCCTTAAAAAATGATTTTTATTACTCGGTGTTTACTCAGAAAGGATGAATAAACGAATGGAACAAAAAGTGGCACTCGTTACAGGTAGCAGTAAAGGTTTAGGCAGAAGTACGGCAATAAGGCTTGCAGAGGAGGGTTACGACCTCGTTATTAATTATGCCCGGAGCAAGTCGAAAGCATTAGAAGTGGCAGCCGAAATTGAAGCGTTGGGGCGAAAAGCCCTTGTAGTTAAGGCAAATGTCGGTGATGTTGCGAAAGTGAAAAGCATGTTCGAGGAAATCGATGCTTATTACGGAAGGTTGGATATTTTCATCAATAATGCGGCCTCTGGCGTCCAGCGTCCATTGATGGAGCTGGAGGAATCCCATTGGAACTGGACCATGGACATCAATACAAAAGCTCTCCTTTTCTGCGCACAGGAAGCGGCGAAACTAATGGAGAGGAACGGCGGGGGGAAAATCGTCAGCATCAGTTCGTTAGGATCCATTCGCTATTTGAAAAATTATACAGCTGTTGGAGTTTCCAAAGCTGCGCTTGAAGCCCTGACAAGATATTTAGCGGTCGAATTGGCTGCTAAAAATATTTGTGTCAATGCCGTTTCAGGCGGTGTGATCGATACGGATGCCCTGAAGTCTTTCCCGAATCGGGATGAAATGCTTGCTGAGGCGGCAGAACAGACTCCCGCTGGACGGATGGTCGAGGTGGAAGATATGGTTAATACCATCCTGTTTTTAATTTCCGATGGAGCCAGGATGATTCGTGGACAAACCGTAATAGTTGATGGAGGCATTTCATTGCTTGTTTAATATAACTGGAAAAATTTAAATGATTTTTGTTGGATAGCACTCCTGGATAATGGTTATCTTATTATCGTGGAGGTGATATCAATGGCTAAAAACAACATGAATAAATCACAAGCAGGTACTGACGTTCAACAAGTAAGACAACAAAACGCGCAATCTCAGCAAGGCCAAGGCCAATTCGGTACAGAATTTGCTTCTGAAACTAACGTTCAAGAAGTAAGACAACAAAACGCGCAATCTCAACAAAGAAAAGGCCAAGGTCAAGCACAAGGCCAATTCGGTACAGAGTTTGCTTCTGAAACTAACGTTCAAGAAGTGAAACAACAAAACCAAAAATCTCAAAGCAATAAAAACCAAGGCTAATTGCCGATGAAAAGCATCCTTCTTATGAAGGGTGTTTTTTTTTTGGCTTCCATTGAATTCGACAAATGTTTCGTTGTGTTTACATTTTATGTCAAAGGAGAAAGCTGATAAAAATAGAATATACATACTATAGAAAAAATACAGATTAGGAAGGTGCATTCATGGAGGAATTTAACCGGCTTATAAACAACCAGTTGAAAACGATGGATAAGCTTTTACTTTTACAATCCGAAATCGAAAGATGCCAAGATATAGAGAAGCAACTCCTTGCCCTTGAAGAGGAGAGTGAAGCGGTCACCATTCAGGAAGAGATTCAACTTAAAAAGCAGGAATTGAAAAATATCCATGAAATGTTCGAACAGCAAACGGAAGAAGTCATCCGTTATTTTCAGCAAGGACAGGCAGCCATACGATAAATAACCGGCTAATTTCTTAGATGAAATGGGTGGATGGTCAGACTTTTTCGACTTATTTACACATTTTCACTGGGAGATTAGCCACTTTTGTTTTAAATTTATGAATAAATCGCTATAATATAGGAATATAGGGTAAATGGAAAAAAGTATATATTTTAAATACACATAACAACTGCAAACGGAATAGGGCACAGTACGCTGTCAGGGTGTCTATAGAAAGTAGGGAGAGATAAATGGGGATTGTTCCTGCCGAAGGAGGAAAAATCCAAATCCATAGCTATAAACATAATGGACATATCCATCGTATCTGGGAAGAGACAACCGTTTTAAAAGGGACCCAAAATCTGGTGATAGCAGCGAATGACCGTACTATGGTAACGGAATCAGATGGAAGGACCTGGATTACGAGAGAGCCGGCGATTTGCTATTTTCATTCAAAGTATTGGTTTAATGTTATTGGTATGTTGAGAGAGGACGGGGTTTATTATTATTGCAATATCAGTTCGCCGTTCACATACGATTCGGGAGCATTGAAATACATTGATTATGACCTGGACATTAAAGTATTCCCAGATATGACGTTTAATTTGCTGGATGAGGATGAATATGAAAGGCATCGGAAAGAAATGAATTACCCGGATGCCATCGATTCAATATTGAAACAGAACGTAGACTATTTGATTTATATGATACGCCAGCGAAAAGGACCATTCTCCGCAGAGTTTATTGATAGTTGGTATGAACGCTTTTTAACCTATCGATGATAGAAAAGGCCTGCTGCATAATTGGCAGGCTTTTTCATTGTGTATCGTACCTACACTTCTGATTAAATCTTTCTAGGCGCAGGAACCATTAAACCTCCTACAAATGTTTATGAAAGTGATCCTATTGATAGTTAATTACCGAAAAGGAAAATATAATTGAATAGTGCATATAAGATTCCCAATTGACCGTTATTGGCTTTTTTAGCATTTGGATTTATTGATTAAGAAAAGGAGGAATTCCGTGGGGAGCATTAAGAGATATTTGCAATTCGTCAAACCATATAAATGGCAGATAATCGGAACGGTACTGATTGGAATGCTAAAGTTCGCGATTCCGCTTTTGCTTCCATTGCTCAGTAAGTATATAGTGGATGACATCATCGGAAACGGTGATCTGTCCAAAGCGGTGAAGTCCGAACGCCTTATATGGGCGATGGCCATCATGATATTCATTTTTGTTGCAGTTAGACCGCCGATTGAGTATTACAGACAATATTTCGCTCAATGGACCGGAACGAAAATCTTATATGATATTCGTAATGATTTATTTACTCATATACAGAAACTGAGTTTTAAATATTATTCCAATACAAGGGTGGGCGAGGTCATTTCAAGGATGATCACGGACGTGGAACAAACGAAGAACTTTGTCATCACGGGTTTGATGAACCTTTGGCTCGATATCGCAACGATCATCATAGTGATAGTCATCATGTTTACGATGGACGTGAAATTAACCATCGTATCCATCATCATGCTTCCATTTTACGCATTTTCGATTAAGCATTTTTTTGGCAAGTTGAGAACCTATACAAGGATTCGGTCCCAAGCCTTAGCGGATGTACAGAGTCACCTTCATGAACGGGTTTCAGGGATGTCAGTCATCAAAAGCTTTGCGATAGAAGACAGGGAACAGGAATTGTTTGCGAAGCAGAACAAGAATTTCCTCGATAAGGCCCTAAAGCATACGAGCTGGAATGCCAAGTCATTTGCTGTCGTGAATACGATCACGGATATTGCGCCCTTGCTCGTGATAGGATTTGCCGGTTATCAGGTCATTCATGAACAATTGTCACTGGGTACCATGGTTGCTTTCGTCGGTTTCATTGACCGGCTATATAATCCCCTCAGACGTTTAGTTAACTCTTCGACGACAATGACCCAGACATTGGCGTCCATGGACAGGGTTTTTGAGTTTGTGGATGAGAAGTATGATATCGATGACGAACCAGGGGCGAAAGAGCTGAAGCATGTAGATGGCCGAATAACCTTTCAGGATGTATCGTTTGCTTATGACGAGAAAGAGGCACCCGTTTTGAAACATATAAACTTGGATGTTAAACCAGGGGAAACCATTGCACTTGTCGGTATGAGCGGCGGCGGGAAATCGTCGATCGTCAGTTTGATTTCCCGTTTCTATGATGTGACGGAGGGAAGGGTATTATTGGATGGGACGGATATCCGTAAATATCAAGTCCGCAGCCTAAGAGATAAAATAGGAATGGTTCTACAGGACAATATCTTATTTAGTGAATCGGTTAAGGCCAACATCCTTATGGGACGACCTGATGCAAGTGATGAAGAAGTATTTGAAGCGGCAAAAGCGGCGAATGCCCATGACTTCATCATGGGTCTAAAAGAAGGATATGAAACGAAAGTCGGGGAGCGGGGAGTTAAATTATCCGGGGGCCAAAAGCAACGGGTGGCCATTGCGAGGGTATTTTTGAAAAACCCGCCAATCCTTGTTCTCGACGAAGCCACCTCGGCATTGGATTTGGAAAGTGAACACTTTATCCAGGAGGCGCTGGATATTTTGGCGAAAAACCGGACCACGATCATTGTCGCCCATCGGTTATCAACCATCACCCATGCCGATCGGATCATTCATATCGATAATGGGGAAATTACGGAAATGGGAACACACGAAGAACTTATGAAAAAGCAAGGGCATTACTACAACCTATTTCAAGTACAACAATTGGATTCTTAAGGAATCCAAGATAAAAAAGAAGACCATTCCGCTAAAGGAATGGTCTTCTTTTCTGATACGAACTGGTGCATGAACGTTATGAAATCCTTTTTTCATGCAGCGTTTTTTTTCCAGGAAGGAAATGCGGCAGATGTTTTATTCCCTCAGGCAAGGCGATGCCGACGATGATCAAGCACATCCCGAACCATTGCAGTGACGTAACCTGTTCATTCAAGAAGATGACGGAAACGACCATCGCTGAAGGCAGTTCTGCAGCACAAAGAATCGTTCCAAGCCCGACCCCCACTTTCGGCAAACTGACAGCAAAGAAAAAGAAAGGAACTAAAACACCCAATGTGCCAAGCAGCAGACCGTAGTACCATAAGTTCGTCTGGACAAGATTCGTCACAAGTGTGACGGGGTTAGTCGTGAATACAGCAGTCAGCATACCACCCGTTGCAATGAAAAACAGCCGTTTCATGGAAGATTCCCCAACAGCGAATTGAGAGTTGCAGTACATATACAGCGCAAAAAGCAATGCAGACAATAGTCCGAACAATACGCCTTTTAGGCTTAGGCCAGATAGAGGCTGACCAAAGATTGCCCCTGCCAATAATGTACCGATGAAAAGAACGAAAATGGAAATGAGTTTATTTTTATCCGGGCGTCTTTTATTTAAGAAGCTTTCAATAAGGACGCCTATCCAGGTAAATTGAAATAAAAAAACAACGGCAATGGAAGCGGGAAGCTCGGATACGGAAACGGCATATGCCTTTCCGACGAAAGTGGACATCATGCCCGTGATTAAAAGTAATCCGGCACTCTTCCATGAAACTTTATATTTAAACGAAAAGAGAAATATAACGGAGACAATCAGCCAACCGACAAGATATTGACTGCCGACCAGTTCTCCAGAAGAATGGCCATCCATGAATCCAAACTTCATCATGGTGGATAAAGTGCCATATGAAATCGAACCGATTAAGACCATTATGGAATACTTCAAAAGTTGCATATTTTTCACCCCTATAAAAATAAAAATCGCCACCTGCCAAAAAGGCAAGTGACGAACGAAAAAAGGAAATCCTTTTAAAATTCCGTCTCTCAACAAAAGCTGAGTTTAACAAATTGTATGCGTTGCATTACCTTAGCTTAAAGTCTTTGTGAATATTTGTCAACCAGAAAATAAAGTTAAAGACTGTACGTCAATCACTAAGTTGAAGGTGGCCGCAGAGATAAGAGAAGATCCAATCATGGCATATAAAACAAAACCCCCAAATGGCAAATAAGCCGGATGGGGGGCGTGTTTCAATCGCCATTCTGTCGGAAGTCTTCCAATGTACCACGGTATTCCTTGTCTTTCATTTTGCGAAGATCAGGTTTTTTTTCTGAAGTTTGCTCTTCATTTGGTTTTTGTTTGTGTAGCTTGGAAAGTGCCAACCGATAATCTTGATCTTTCATTTTCAATTCATCATTGTCTGTCGGGGTGATGATTTCGGTAATGGATTCATCTGCTGTAGGGAAAGCGGATGAATCCGACGAATTCTCTTCCTCGACTGCAGGCGGCTTACCTTCAGGTGATAAGGCTTTGATATTGAATGTGATTAAGCCCGTAACCGCTAATATGGCAACGATGATAATTAGAATTATGCCCATTTAATCAAGCCTCCTAGAGCCCGTTTATGAATGAACGGGTGACATGGGCTACCCGTTTTCCTAATGCTTCTCCAAGCTTTAAGTCATTTTTGGTGATATTGTCATCCACACCGGGCGGACAGCTTATCCCTACTCCATAGTAGGAACCATATAAGGCATTTTCCGGGACAGTGCCGGGCAAGCCGACAATGATCATGCCTTGATGAAGCATAGGGGTGATTAAGTTCAGCATGGTAGCCTCGATTCCGCCATGTACGGTGGCCGTGGTACAGAACACAGCACCCACTTTATTGATCAGCGCACCTTCCGCCCATAGATACCCAAGTTTATCGATCCATGTTTTCAAACTCGAACTGATGGTTCCGAAATGACCGGGACAGCCCCAAATGATCGCATCCATTTCCTGAAGCTTATAAACATCAGCCTCGTTTACATGGTCAATGAGAACTTCAGCCCCAGGAACCGCAGCGGCTCCTTGAGCTATTGATTCGGCAAGTGCTTTCGTATGGTTACCTTCACTGTCGTAAACAACATAGATCTTCATTTTAATTCCTCCATTTAATTAAACCGATTTTTTTACTGGTGAAGGAAGCAAAGGTACATCCAAAGGTTCTTGTTTAGCTTGTTTCATTGCTTTATCCTTCCGAACGTCGCGCAAAAATAGTGAGAGAACGATGCCGGCAATTGCGAAGCCTGTTGCCCAAAAGAATGCATCATTGATTCCCATTACATTTGCCTGACCCTGGATTTGAGAAGAAATCAGCGACATGGCAGTTTCCTGTGCCTGTTCACTAGTTTGATTCATCGAAGTCATGATGGATTGAACGATAGTTTGGAAATTCTGAACAAAACCGGGATCACTCGTACTCATTTCCGTTCCTAAAGCAGTTCCATGGAAAGAAGCACGGGTTGTATAAATGGTCGTCACGAAGCTCGTACCAATGGCTCCGGTCACTTGTTTCAGCGTATTGCTCATTGCCGTACCATGTGTATTCAAATGCTTGGGTAGCTGATTCATCCCAGCAGTCATGATTGGCATCATCAGTAAAGACATTCCAAGTGCGCGGATGGCATAAATGATGACCAAAGTCGAATAGGTTGTTTCCGTAGTCAATTTAGCGAATTCGAAGGTTGTGACGGCAGTGATCGCCAACCCAATTAGTGCTAATGGACGAGGTCCGATTTTGTCAAATAATGCTCCTGAAATGGGTGACATCACCATCATCACAAGGGCTCCGGGTAGCATCAACAGGCCGGATTGAACTGGTGTGAAGCCTCTTAAAGTCTGCAAATATATAGGCAATAAGAATATCCCGGTAAACATGGCCACTGTGACGATTGCAGAAATGATATTGGATAATACGAACATATCATACTTAAATACACGGAAGTCGAGCATAGGTGTTTCCGATTTTAGCTGTTGAACCACAAAAAGCGTCAAAAGGATCAGCCCAATGATGATCGTTCCCAGAACGATGGGATCCGTCCAGCTTTTGGAACCTGCTTCACTGACACCGTATAGTAATGATGCTACTCCTAGCAAGGATAGAGTGGCACCCAGCAAATCCAATTTGATTTTCCTTGGTTCCGCTACATTACGCATACTTAAAAAGGCGAGTGTCATGACGATCATGCCTAATGGCACCATTGCGTAGAACATGACACGCCAGCTATATTCCTGAATGACCCAACCTGATAACGTCGGGCCGATTGCAGGGGCAAACATAATGGCAAGTCCAAAGATCCCCATTCCTTTCCCGCGCATTTCCGGAGGGAAGATGAAAAGAATGATCGTCATGACCAAAGGCTGCAGGATTCCGCCGCCAGCGGCCTGAATCAGCCGTCCTGTAAGGATGACGGGGAAGTTTGGTGCGATACCGCAGATGAATGTCCCGACGGTGAATAGAAACATGGCAGCCAGGAATAAAATGCGCGTGCCGAACCGTTCTATTAAAAAAGCGGAAAGCGGGATCAAGGCTCCATTCACGAGCATGAATCCAGTTGATAACCATTGAATCGTAGTCGCAGCTACATTGAACTCTGCCATCATCCTAGGCATGGCGACACTAAGCAGGGTTTGATTCAAAATGACCATGAACAAACCTAGCATTAGGATAATTAACATGGGGGCAAACTGTTTCATTCCCCTGTTTTCATTTACTGTGATGGTTTGAGAAGCCATTTAAAGAAAAGCCTCCTTTCTGTATAACTGTGTAGCCGGTTTATTTAGTCGAAATTTTCACTTCTGCGTTCATGCCAGGCAGAACTTTATCGGATGGTGCTTTGATGGAAATTTTCACTGGTACTTTTTGAGTGACTTTCGTATAGTTCCCGCTGCTGTTTTGATTGCCCATCACTGAAAAGACAGACGTTGTAGCATAACCGATCTGTTCCAAAGTACCTTCGAAGACCGTATCGGGATCTCCATCGATGATAATATCGACGCTGTCACCTTTTTCGATATCCTTCAATTTATTTTCTTCAATATTAGCCGTTATGGACAGATCTTCCATATTGATGGTTTGAGCTAGCGTTTGACCTGCTTGAACAAGCTGCTCATCATGCACTTGTGTTTTAACAATCGTACCTTGTGCTGCGGTTTTTACCGCTTCTTTACCGTCTAAGGTGGTTACATTGGCAACTTTGTCATCCTTACTTACACTGTCTCCTTCGTGCAAGTCCCAATCTGCTAGTTTACCGGCAGCGGGGGCAACGATGGTATATAACTCACCTGACACTTTCGCTTCATCCGTTTTAATGAAATTCGTGCTTTCATAATAGTAATAAGCCCCACCGGCCAATACCGCTATTATAATAACCAAACCAATGACATTGATTAAAACTAAACGTCCTCTATTCACTTGTTTCGCCTCCAAAAAAATATTGATATTGTATTTCTTTTTTGATTAACGTTCATTAGCTAGAAATGACATCCTCCCATTCTAATGTTTATTTATTAATTTTAATAAATATTAATTTTTATAAGTATTAATATTATTAAGTAAAGAGTTTACCAGTTTAATTATTTTTTGTCATGTAATTTATTCGGAAAAATGGTGGGAAATAAATACAGTGAAATAGTAAAAATTTGAATTTTTTTTAGTTTTAAGGATATATGGAAAGTAAAGTTGACATTGGAATGCCATTTAATTAAATTTAAGAGGTAGGATTGTCCTATATAAGGAGTGAGAAGGCTGGAATTTAAATGGGAAGTAACTAATAGTATAGAAATGCAGATTTTTCGGATCAGGAAGAAGCTTAGGGCCATCGTAGCAAAAAATCTTCAGCCTTATGGATTAACATCGCCTCAGTTTTTCATTTTATTGATATTGAAAAAAGAGGGGTCAATTAAATCGACCCAGCTGGCTGACTTCTTAACCGTAAAGCCAAGTGCGATTACCGTATTTGTAGATAAGTTGGTCGAAATGGATTATGTGAAACGGCAGCCCTCTGATAAGGATCGCAGGGTCATCAACCTTGAATTGAAAGAGGCTGGGGAAGCGATTTTGGGGAGAGTCCTCGCGGAGCATAACGAATTGATGGGCAAGAACTTCAATTCATTCTCGGAAGAAGAGCTGCAGGATCTTTTGAAGAAATTGGATACGATTGAAAAGGCTGCCGATAAGAACCTTTTGGATGATTGAATGAGGGCATGCTCTAAATAGAGACGAAAAAAGACGGTTCCCGGGAACCGTCTTTTTTTAATCTTCTTCATAGTGGACAGATATTTCGTTATCTTCCTTATGGAAGGACTGGAAGCTGACGATCAGCTTTTCAAGGTGTTCCAATTGTTCGTCATATTCTATGACTGCAGAAATCAATGGTACAAGGCGGGCAGAGAGATGGCCTAGGTTATCATGCATTTCGTCCACTTGATTCTGCTGTTCGAAAAAATGGGCGAGCAGTTCTTTACGGCTTAAACAATCCTGGTCCCAATCTTCAATCTCCTCGATTGACTTGATTTTTTCGATATGCAGTAAGATCAACTGCTCATGCTTGCGGATCAAGGAATCAAGCTGCTGTAAGATGCTCCGTTGGAAATCTTCAGGCATTTGATATACTTCATTCTCGAATTTATGGATTCTCTTCAAGGTTTCAAACGCTTTTTTCGTCGTTATGATCATTTGCCGATAAACGACAAGCTTTCTTGCTTTAGCAACACTGTTCTTCTTGAAATATTCCCGTTCCTCTTTGTACATGGAATAGATATGTTCCAAATCGAGTAACTCCGCCTTCAATCGGCTGATGTCCTTTTTCAATAAAGTGTGTTCTGTAGCATGTCTTGTGCTGATTCTGATCCATTTCAAGATGTCTTCCGTTACATCTGTAATGCGTGTATAAAGCTTTGCTTCGTACTTTGGAGGAATGAAAACAAGATTCACGATAAACGAAGAAACGATTCCAAGCAAAACGGATGAGAGACGAATAAAGGCAAAATTAAGGAATTCCCCGTCCTGGCTTTCCATGATGGCAATGACCGTCACGATGGAAAGGACAATCGTTTTATCCATTTTCAGTTTTAAATTGATGGTTATGACAACCATTACGGCAAGACCGATCATAAAAATATCATTTCCGAACAACAAAACGAAGGAGACAGCAACCAATGCGCCAATGATATTTCCTTGAATTTGCTCCAATACCGTTTGATATGAACGGTAAATGGTCGGCTGTATTGCAAAAATTGCAGCAATCCCAGAAAGGACAGGAGCAGGAAGGTTAAGCAGTTCCGATAGGTAAAGCGCTAAAACTATTGCTATTCCTGTTTTGAGAATGCGGGCACCAAACTTCATATATGGGTTAATCCTTTCTTTGTGTTGTAATGGATCTGGAAAGCAAGGGCTCTATTAATTATAGGCCTTTGCTTAAAGTTGTATTCTAACTTATTTGTTAGTACTTTACACTAAAATAAGATGATGTAAACAAAAAGTAATATACAGGAATTTCCTAAGAGTTACAATAGTTAAAATCAAGTTTAATATATAAAGAAACGATAGGCAATTTCTTGCTTTCTTTCAGCATTGTTTTTCAATCATTTGAAGACGATCCCAGAGGTATATGACGGGAAAAGGCTGATGCTCGAATTGAAGAGCATCAGCCTTTTTAATATTTATTTTCGACATCACTCCGTGGATACAGCAGGATCCGCCTGTTCTTTAACTGGAACGACCTGAAGGAAGTGCTCTCCAGGGTTCTGAAGCAGTGTCTCTAAAGAGG
The DNA here is from genome assembly GCF_018613455.1 of Bacillus sp. ISL-78. Classification (NCBI taxonomy): domain Bacteria; kingdom Bacillati; phylum Bacillota; class Bacilli; order Caryophanales; family Bacillaceae; genus Bacillus; species Bacillus sp. ISL-78. The sequence continues at coordinate 18,141 of NZ_JAGGQC010000002.1, read as the reverse complement.
CCGCTTCTTCGGTTTGGCCATGATCTTTCAAGAGGGACGTGTATTTGCCAAGGAGTTCGGCCACATCCTGCAGGCCTTTTGCAGATAGGGACTCAATGGAAATCTTTGCACCTTTCGCAACCCGTTTCTTAATGACCTCTTTGGTCAAGCCAAATTCAGGCTGTTGCCGTAAATAAACGACACCGCCTGTCATCCCTGCACAAATCCATGGACCGGGATCACCAAGTACTAAACCTCTTCCATTTGTCATGTATTCAAAAGCGAATCCCTTAATATTGGATGTTACCGCAATATTACCGTTTTCCTTTTTAGGAAGCGGTTGTTTCAATAATCCGCCAATGATCATATCCGCTCCGGAAAGCCGGATTCCCGCCCTGGCATCGGCATCACCCTGGGCAATGAGGAGACCATGCTGTGCACCGTAACCAAAGCCCTTACCGACAGAGCCATTGTAGAACTTCCCATCTTTTCCTGGGGATTTAAAGATGGCAATGTTTCCGCCAATCGATGTTTTGCCGATACCATCCTGTGCACCGCCATTCACGCTGATTGAAATTCCCTCCGTATTGTATGCCCCAAGTCCATTACCGGGAATGGATCCATCCTGGTAGGATAGGTGAACGGGAGGAAGTTTTTTGTATGATCCATCCAATCTGCCCCTAACGCGGTGACAGGAGACCCTGCTGCCGAGTACACGCTGCTCGGAAGTGATCGAGCTATAGCTGCGGGATTGCTGCAGGTCATCTACATGAGAATCAAGATATTCAGCGCCAACGGCTACCTGCATGGAGCCTTCATTCAAATATGCCGCCGCTTCCTTATGCGAGAACGGTGTTATATCCAGATTTTTTAATAAATAGTTTAAATCCAATGATTGTTGACCTTTAACTTGCTCTAGCAAATCAGAACGCCCGACGATATCCTGAAGATTCTTCACCCCAAGTGATCCGGTCAAAGATTTGAGTTCTTTTGCAAATGCACTGAACATATTCGTTAACCCCTGAACGGCTAAATCAAATTTTCGTGGAACAAAACGGCGCAGCCCATGTTCTTTCGCCTGTGCTTCCGATTCAATTTGGGTGGCGATTCCCACATGGCAAGTATCAAGGTGACATCCGCGGCACGTTGTGCAGCCGACGGCTATCATCGAAAGGGTCCCAAAGCCTACACGATTTGCCCCAAGCAGCATTACCTTCAATACATCCATCGAGCTTTTTAACCCGCCGTCAGCCCAAATTTCAACGTTCTGCCGGATACCTGACTCAAGCAGTGCATTATGGGCCGCTTTCACACCTATCTCGACTGGTAGGCCAACATGTGCGAGTGCATGGATCCTAGCGGCACCCGTTCCGCCATCAAAACCGGAAAGCGTTATGATATCGGCCCCGGCTTTTGCGACGCCGACAGCAATCGTACCGATGTTTGGAACGACTGGCACTTTGACGGCAACTTTTGCTTTGTCGTTTGCCGTTTTTAGCTCATGGATCATTTGGGCCAAATCTTCAATTGAGTATATATCATGGTTATTGGAAGGGGAGATCAAATCGGAACCGATTGTTGCATTTCGGGCTTCTGCGATTTTAGCTGTGACCTTGGAACCGGGAAGGTGACCGCCTTCACCGGGTTTTGCCCCTTGCCCAATTTTAATTTCCAATAGATTTGAAGAGTTCAGGAGTTCTGCATTGACACCAAAACGTCCGGAAGCAATTTGCTGTCCGCGGGATTTCGGGTACTTGCCCAGCATATCCTTTATTTCCCCGCCTTCGCCATTCATGCTGATCATGCCTAGCCTCTCGGCTGCTTCTGCATAGGCCCGGAAAGCAATCTCATTTTGTGATCCAAAGGACATGGAGGCTATGACGAACGGCAATTCCTGTTCACCGACCGAAAGGCTGACTTCTTCAGGAGGGACGGAAGCATCTGAAGTTTTTAATGATGTCAAGTGGCGGATCGTCGTCGGATTGGATTCTTCCTGTTCAGTGATCTTTTCGCGATAAGCATCATAGTCCCCGGTTGAAGCAACTTCCCCGATAGATTTCCAGATTCTGGGGAATAAATGGAAAGTCTTGCCCATCCGTTCTTTTTCATTGCCGTAATCCTCTGCACGCTGGATGGCATCTGCCTTGATTTTATCAAAATTATAGTCCAGATCATTGGATCCGAAGAAATTAGCCACATTTAGATAATTCGCGATTTCCTCATGTAAACCGATGCTTGAGAAAAGTCTTCCATAGCCGCGCAGCTCATGAATGCCAATGGTTGAGATGACTTTCTCAAGCCCTTTCGTCAAGGAGTTATATAGATTGGTAATCCCCTTATGGTCATCTGAAGATAAGGAAAGGAACATATAATAGGGGCTTATTAAGTTGGCCCCAAGCCCATAAGAAACGATGATATCATGCAGTGACCTTAGAGATGCTGAACGTAAAAGGATGGAACAATCACGACGCTTGCCTGTTCGGACCAACGCTTGGTCGACGGCTGAAGTGACGAGGTGTGGATCGAGCCAAAGGTTGCCGTTTTGATGGGCAAGGGCATCATCCAGAACGAGCAGCGTTTTTCCTTCATCCACAGCATTGACACTTTCATCCGTAATCCTTGTCAGGGCATCCGTGATGTTTTCATCCTCTTTGAACGTGCTTGAAATGATGTGCACGAGTTTTTGATCTTGATTAAATTTAATGAACTGGTCGTAGCTAGGCTGCGATAGAATGGATGAACACTCATAACCCGGTGATCCTTCAATCAACAGGGGAGTCAGCAGCTCCGTCACCTTGCCTGCCTTATTCGCCTCGAAAAGGGAAGGGCGCCTTCCGATGATCGTCCTTGTTGAGAAATGCTCAGTTTCCCGGTCCCGGTCGATCGCTGGGTTGGTTACAACGGCAACACTTTCCTTGATAAAATCAGCAATGTTGGTCCGTTGGGGATTAAGTGCTGCCAGTGGTGCATCATGACCGAGTGAACGAATTGGCTCAGCGCCTTTTTCGGCCATCTGTTCCACTAGTTGGACATGCTCCCTTTCCCACCCAAAGGCTTTATACTGACCATTATGAATCGCTTGCGTGTTTGTCATGGAAACAACTTTTTCAAAAACTTGGGGCTGTAAGCGGACTCGGTCATTGGAAAGGACGAAACGATCATTGAATAGTTCAAACACTTTATCCTGGTAATCCTTGTAAGTGTACAATTCAATTCGGTCGCCGTTCCATTTCAGACCGATTTTTTCCCCTGGACCCATCGGTTTCGGATCTCCGGTATATTCACTGGAAGGGATGATTCCAGGTTCGGAAGTGAACATAAAAGATGATTCCGTTTCAATATTCCATAACGGGCGCAAGCCTAAAGAGTCGACAGAGAACACGGCTTCATCGCCGAAACGGGAGATGATGCCCGCCGGACCTTGTGCAAAATGCCCCCATGCTTCCCGTAAATACGTATATAAGTCTTGTAAGTGCTCGGGATATTCCTTGATTTCATTGATGATTGGCGGAAACATAAGGTCGACAGCCTCAAATAAAGAGTATCCATGACGGCAGATGAAAGTTTCGATCGTCTTGTTTAAATCCTGAGAGTCGCTTCCATCTTTAGCGATGGGAACTCCGATCATTTTCGCTTCATCACGCAATTTGGCAATGGTATTGATTTCGCCATTATGACCAAGCACGCTGAAAGGCTGGACCCGGAAGAAGCTTGATAGAGTATTGGTTGAAAAACGATTATGTCCCAATGTCATGGTGGAGGCAGCCAAAGGATCGGCAAGATCAAGATAATAGGCAGGGAGCGTATCACCCGCACCCATCACTTTGTATACCGCATGATGCTGGCTTAAAGAGGCAACATGGATGAAATCACTTTTTTCGATGTCGGAAGTCAGCTCAAAAAGCACATTTGAAAGCTGCTGGCTGTTATTGATGGTGGAGGAACAGGCAAATTGCCAGAACACCGGGTCTTCTTGAATGGCAATCGGTCCCAATGCCTCTGAACGGTAGGCTTTATCTGTTTCGAATATCAATGAGAGACCATGTTGGAGCAGTTTCTCCTTAACTTCGATCTTTAAGTCGTTCGCATCTGTTTTTTTGCTTAAAAATAAGTGGCCGACTATGAAGCTATCTTGATCGACGATGCCTGAATCGACATTTGCCTCTTCAAGTTTCTTTTTCCAAAGAGCTCGGGGAATATCGATATGGATGCCGGCGCCATCGCCCTCACCATTGATGAAGCCGCAGCGATGGTTCATTTTAACCAGGGCGTCGATACAGGCAAAGATGTTTTCGTTAGTAGGGATCTTCTTTTTTTCGATGCAGGAAACGATTCCGCAGGCATCATGTTCTTCCATGTGAAATTCTTTGAATGTAGCAGGTGTCCATTGTTGGGCCATATTTGCGGCTTGAATAAGGTTACCCTTATTCTCTGCCATTCACCTCCTGTAGCATGTGTGTTTAATGGGGGAAATATTAGTAAACCCGAACAATAGTCCAAGTTTTGATAGATTGAAAGAAAGTGTATAAATGTATATAAATGTATCCATATCATATCATTTAAATATTCAGAAATCAATTTTTTATACAATGGGATGGATGCTGTGATGGATGGGCTTTTTGTGAGGATTGGCTTCAAATGCCAATATTAAAGATTTATTACAGGGAAATAAGAAACCCTCAAGATAGATGTACATCCTGAGGGTGTATAAAAAATGCATAATTATGCTGATTCGATTTATTGTATTAGGTTTTTGAATGCATGTTCAACCGCTTTTAGAGTATAAGCGATATCATCATCCGTGTGAGCGATTGTCAAGAACCAGGCTTCGTATTTGGACGGTGCCAAATTGATTCCCTGATTGAGCATGAGTTTGAAGAACTTGGCGAACATTTCGCCATCCGTATTTTCCGCCTGCTCATAGTTTTCAATTTTTTCTGTCGTGAAATAAATCGTCAAAGCCCCTTTAAGGCGGTTGATGGTGATCGGAACATTATATTGGCTAGCCGCTTTCAGGATACCTTCTTCAAGGATTTTCCCCAGGCGGTCAAGCTCTTCGTAAAGCCCCTCTTCTTTAAGTACTTCTAAGCAAGCTATCCCGGAAAGCATGGAAGCCGGATTTCCTGCCATCGTACCAGCTTGATAGGCTGGTCCCAGAGGTGCGACAGAATCCATGATCTCTTTTTTACCGCCATAGGCACCAATGGGAAGCCCGCCCCCGATGATTTTTCCAAGCGCGGTCAAATCGGGTTGAATTCCTAAGTAGTCCTGTGCCCCTCCATACATGAATCGGAAAGCTGTGATGACCTCGTCGAAAATGACGAGTGATCCGGCTACGTGAGATAATGAAATGACTTCTTCCAGGAAGCCGGGACTTGGTTCCACGATTCCGAAGTTGCCGACGATCGGTTCTACAAGCACGCCTGCAATTTCGTTGCCCCACTTATCAAGTGCTTCTTTAAATGAACCGATATCATTGAAAGGTACCGTGATGACTTCTTGTGCAATGCTTTTTGGAACGCCTGCAGAGTCAGGTGTACCTAGAGTGGACGGGCCGGAACCTGCAGCGACGAGAACAAGGTCGGAGTGTCCATGGTAACAGCCTGCAAACTTGATGATCTTATCGCGTCCTGTGTAAGCGCGGGCAACACGGATTGTTGACATGACTGATTCGGTGCCTGAATTGGTGAAGCGGACTTTATCCATGGAAGGTATGGCTTCTTTCAGCATTTTGGCAAATTTGACTTCATGTTTTGTCGGAGTGCCGTATAAAACGCCGGTTTCCGCTGCTTTAACGATAGCCTCCGTAATATGTGGATGCGCATGCCCTGTGATGATCGGGCCATATGCAGCTAAATAATCGATATATTTATTGCCATCAACATCCCAGAAATAAGCCCCTTTGGCATGATCCATCGCAACCGGCGAACCACCGCCTACAGCTTTGTAAGAACGGGATGGGCTGTTAACCCCGCCAACGATATGTTCCAATGCCTCTTTATGTAAAAGCTCCGAATTACTAAAATCCAATCTTAAAACCTCCTATAAATATAAACATAATTCCCCTTAATCATAGCACTTTTTTCTCCGTAAATCTGGGGTGGATGGCCAGGAAAAGTGATTCGTACACTGGTGGAGACCCTTCAATCCTAGAAGGATCAGGATTCCGAAGCATCATTTTGTTTCGGTAGGGGGGATCCCAAAACTCCGGATATGTAAGTGAGAATGGCCAAGATGGTGGCTGGGTTTTCGATGTCGAAGGATTGGCGGTTCATCTCGCCCTGGGCTTGGTAATAGATTAGCTGGCCGGTTCCTTTTTCTTCATTGATGCCAATGTGGAAACTTATGGGTGTACTTTCGATCGACCCGCTGGAATCCCTTTGGATGACCTGGCATAATAATTCACCGTACTCATCTTCATAAAGGAAATCATATCGAAGGTCGAAAACGATCTTTTCAATTTGGGATAGTAATAAATTTTTTATATTCATAGCATACTCGTCTCCTTTATATATGTATCTGGTACAACGGCCATTTCCTCCCTGGAAATGGTATATGGCATCCAAGCATTTTTATTGTCTAAAAAGGTTGGTTTGGATAAACTAATTCATTAGGACAAGAGATTACGGAGGATGTAACAGGATGAGTGATGCAATTCAAGTGAAACAGCTTCGGAAGGAATTTAAGTCGGCATCAAGCCGTTCAGGGCTAAAGGGTGCCTTCCGGGATTTACTTACCAGAAATTATAAGGTCGTCCCTGCCGTCAATGATATCAATTTTACTGTAAAAAAGGGTGAGATGGTAGCTTATATCGGGGAAAATGGTGCAGGGAAATCGACCACGATCAAAATGCTTACAGGTATTTTGGAACCGACAGCAGGCGAAATCACGGTCAATGGCATGAATCCACATAAAGAGAGGGAAAAGTTCACACAGACTATCGGAGTCGTATTCGGTCAGCGCTCACAGCTTTGGTGGGATATTGCGGTTCAAGAATCGTTCCGGCTGTTAAAAAAGGTCTATAAGGTAACGGATGAACAATATAACGATCATATGGAACATGTCATCAAGACGCTTGATATCGGTCCTTTGCTGGACAAACCAGTGCGTAAACTTTCGCTTGGTCAGCGAATGCGCTGCGAGCTTGCGGCAGCCTTGATCCATAATCCGCCTTTGCTGTTCCTCGATGAGCCGACGATTGGACTTGATGTGCTCGTGAAAATGAAGATTCGTGAGTTCCTGAAAGAAATCAATGAGAAATATAATACGACAATCCTTTTGACCACCCATGATTTAGGGGACATTGAAGCATTATGTGAGCGTGTAATCATGCTTGATGAAGGACAGATCATCTATGATGGGGAATTGCAGAGTTTAAAAGATAACTGGGCAGAGGAAAAACAGATCCATTTTCAATTCATCGAGCCGATCGCATTGAAGGAATTGCAATCATTAGCGCTCCCATTTACCGCTAACTGGGTTTATGATGATAAAAATCAAACTTATATTGCCTTGTTGAAAGAAGAAAGTGATCATATTTCACAGCTTGTTTCGGCTGTCGTATCTCATTTTAAAATAAAAGACATCAAAATTCATGAAACGTCCATTGAAGAAATTGTTCGCAACATTTACGAAGAAGGCACTGTCTGACTCTCTTATCATTAAGAAACAACGTGTCTATCAAGAAGGGGGAGGGCCATGGGGAAGTATCTTGCCATGATCCGCATGCGTTTTTTGATGATGCTTGCGTATCGAACGGATTATTATACCGGCATTTTAATTTATAGCATTAATATCGGTGCTTATTATTTCTTATGGAATGCGATATATGGAGAAAAAAGCTCCATCGAAGGACTTACAGGTATGCAGATGACAACCTATGTTGCGGTTGCATGGATGGCGCGCGCTTTTTATTTCAATAATATTGACCGCGAAATCGCCACTGAAATTAAAGACGGAAAGGTCGCCATTGAAATGATCCGGCCTTATAACTATTTAGGCATGAAAACGATGCAAGGACTTGGGGAAGGGATATTCCGTTTCTTCTTCTTCTCGATTCCGGGGATGCTGCTGGTAGCTTTCATTTTTCCTATTGAATTGCCGCGCGATCCGGCTGTGTGGGGGATCTTCGGCATTTCCTTGCTGTTCAGTTTCATCATCAATACACAAATTAACTTATTGACGGGAATCACTACCTTTTTCTTATATAATAATGCCGGATTGATCCGCGCTAAAAGGGTTATCATTGATTTATTTTCCGGTCTGCTGCTGCCCATCAGTTTCTACCCGATATGGGCGCAGGAAGTGATGAAATATTTACCCTTTCAAGGGATCAGCTATGTACCAAGCATGATTTTTACGAATGGGTACAGTTCAGGCGAAATTGGCATGGCGCTTTTACAGCAGTTAATTTGGTGCATCATTCTCTTAATACCGATTCAGCTTTTATGGATAGTCGCAAAAAAACAGCTGATTATTCAAGGAGGTTGACGGGATGTTTTATGTATCGATGTTTTTTCAATATGTGAGTCAGTATATGAAAACAAGATTGCAATATAGAGCGGATTTCTTCATGGAAATCCTATCAGATCTGCTGAATCAGGTCGTGAATCTGGTATTTATCTTAGTCGTTTTCGGGCATACCCAATTTTTAAGCGGCTGGAGCCGTGAAGAAATCATATTCATTTATGGATTCTTCCTTATTCCATTCGCCCTTTTTTCTGCCTTTTTCAACATTTGGGATTTTAATGACCGCTATATCGTCAAAGGTGAAATGGACCGGATATTAACAAGACCGATACATAGCCTTTTTCAAGTCATTTTAGAAAGAATCGAGCTTGAAGCGTTATTTGGTGTTGTGACCGGTTTGATCATCATATTCTATTCGGCGATTTCATTGGATCTGCAGCTTGTGTGGTATGACCCGATTCTTTTCATCGTTTTTGCAATAGGCGGGGCACTTGCCTATGCAGCCATATTCGTTGCGATAGCAAGCATTGGTTTCTGGTCGGATGCGAAAACATCCATCATGCCAATGATGTACAATATCGGGAACTACGGGCGCTATCCTGTAGATATTTATAATAAGGTCATCCGTTTTGTCCTTACATGGGTGCTGCCATTCGCGTTTGTCGGTGTCTATCCTGCATCTTATTTCCTAAGAAAAGAAGAGTGGTATGCATATGCATTTGCCACACCTGTAATTGGGGTAGCCTTTTTCGTGATATCCGTTTTCATATGGAATCAGGGAGTGAAGCGGTACCGCGGTGCAGGGAACTGAAAGAACCCCTTCAACAGATTCAGTTGAAGGGGTTTTTGTTTAGTTCCGTTTTGTCTTTCTTTCAATATATCTTGCTTGGGCTTGAACGTATTGCTGTTTTTCCTCTTCCGTTTCCGGAATGACCTGGGGTACGTTTGTTGGCTTACCGTCTTCATCAATGGCAAGCATCGTTAAAAAAGCGCGTGCCGTAAGCTGTTTTTCACCTGTTAATAGGTTCTCACGCTCCACTTTCACGTATACCTCCATTGATGTGCGATGAGCACATGTGACATAAGCTTCTAGGTTGATCGCGTCCCCTGCTTTGATAGGGGCCAAAAAATCAAAAGAGTCGCTTGAAGCAGTCACAACGGGTTTCCGACAATGTCGCATAGCGGAAATACAAGCTATTTTATCAACATAGGCCATTACTTTTCCGCCAAAGATGGTATTATGATGATTTGTATCCGGTGGAAAAACAAGGTCGGTTAAAAAAGTCCGTGACTGCTGTGTTGGATGGGCAACGTTCTTTTCAATCATTTGCATGTTGATTTACTAAAAGGTTTTCACGGACGATTTTTGCTGCTTCGACCATGTTTTTCAGGGAAGCGACGGTTTCCGGGATACCCCTTGTTTTCAGGCCGCAGTCGGGATTGATCCAAAACTGGTCTTTATCCAATACCTTGATGCCCTGTTCAATCATATCGACCATTTCTTCGACTGCCGGCACACGCGGGCTGTGAATATCATACACCCCCAGGCCAATTCCTTTTTCATATGTTTTTTCCTCGAATGCGGAAGCAAGCTCACCATGACTACGGGATGTTTCGATGGAAATTACATCGGCATCGAGGGAGGAGATGACATCCATGAAACTGTTGAAGTCGCAATAGCACATATGCGTGTGAATTTGGGTTGTATCCTCCACGCTTGATGTGGATATCAAGAATGAATTCACTGCCCAGTTCAAATACTCTTCGCGATCGCTTTTTTTCAATGGCAGACCTTCTCTAAGTGCAGGCTCATCAACCTGAATCATTTTAATTCCAGCAGATTCCAAGGCAATGACTTCTTTTTCCAAAGCGAGCGCCAGCTGATAGCAAACACTCTCCTTGGAAATATCATCACGGACAAAAGACCAGTTCAAAATCGTAACAGGACCTGTCAGCATTCCCTTCACCGTCTTCTTCGTCAGTGATTGTGCATATACACTTTCCCTGACTGTCATCGGTTCGATGAAATGGATGTCGCCGTAGATGACTGGCGGTTTCACGCAGCGGGATCCATAGGATTGTACCCAACCCTTTTCTAAAAAGACGAATCCTCCTAATTTATGGCCGAAGTATTCAACCATATCCGTCCGTTCGAATTCCCCGTGAACGAGAACATCCAAACCGATTTCTTCTTGGATGTCGATCCACCTGCCGATCTCTCCGTTAATGAATGTTTCATATTGCTGAGCTGTCCATTCTCCTCTATTGAATTTCCCGCGTGCTTGTTTAACTTCAAATGTCTGCGGAAAGCTTCCGATCGTAGTCGAAGGGAGAAAAGGCAATTTGAAAAACTCCTGTTGTTTTTGGTAACGGTCTTTAAATGGAAGCTTGCGGCCGGCGGTCCTGGTTTTAACCTTTTCGACATTGGATTGTACAGACTCGTGATTTCTGACATTTGAATTTGCTAACGTTTGAACCGTAAATTTATTGGCATCGACTTTTTCGGCGATTGCTTCAATGCCTTGATTATTCCCTTTGACCAAAAGTGTAATTTCCTCAAGTTTTTCATCAGCGAAAGCAAGGGCCTCTTTCACTTCTTTTGAAAGGGCGGTTTCATTACGAACGGTCACCGGGACATGAAGCAGGGAACAAGAGGGCTGTAGCCAGATTTGGTCTTCGGCCACCTGTTTCTTAAGTGTCTCGATCAATTCGATTTTTTTGGATAAATCAGATAGCCAAATGTTTTTTCCGTCAATCACACCAGCTGCAAGCACTTTGTCCTTCGGGAAACCGAATGCCTCAAGGTTACTGAGATTCCTCCCTTTATCATGTACAAAATCAAGACCGATCCCTTGGACTTGTAATTCGATGACTTCTTGGTAATGTTCCACGGCATCAAAGTATGTTTGTAGCATGATGTTCAGGTTTGGTGCTGCTTCATTCAGTTTTTCATAGAGGTAAGCAACGGTTTGCATATCATCCTTGGAAATGGATGAAACAAGGGAAGGTTCGTCCATTTGAACCCACTTCACGCCTTCTTGCTCCAACTCCCGCAGGATTTGCGTGTATAGGGGAAGCAGGCTCAGGATGATGCCAGGGATTTCTTGTTTATTGAAGCCTTTTGAAAGGGAGAGGAAAGTATAAGGTCCGATCAAAACGGGCTTCGTTTCGATCCCTAGCTTTTCCTTGGCTTCCCGATATGCTGTAAGTGGTTTATTTTCTGTTAAAGTAAGCTGTGCCAGTTTTAATTCAGGGACAATATAGTGATAGTTCGTATTGAACCATTTCGTCATTTCGGAAGCGACTTCATCATTGTTTCCGCGGGCCATTGAATAATAAACGGAAAGGGGGACGCTTCCTCCTTCATAAGCTGAATAACGTTCAGGAACAAGACCGAACATGACGGACATATCGAGCATTTGATCATAGAAAGTGAAGTCGTTGACAGGGATGATATCAATGCCTCGTTGCTTCTGTTTTTGTAAGTTGCCTAAACGGATGGCTTTTAGTTGTGACGTAAATTCCGCTTCATCGATTTTACCGGACCAGTAAGCTTCCAATGTACGTTTCCATTCACGATCTTCCCCGATTCGAGGGTAACCCAAACTGCTGCTTTTCAAAATTCCCATCCTCCTACATTCATTTGATCGAACAATAAAAAAAGCATTCCTAACCGTCAAAAAAGAAAGTTAGAAATGCTTAAAATAAAGAGGCATGCAAAATGCCCCTTACAATTATAAGGTCCCTAACACCTCCCTATCTCCCGTAGGTTAAAACAGTGTTGTCGAAATAGGCAGGTCTCCTGACTTAGGGAATATCATTAGCGGCTGGCCTTCCCGATCCGTTGATCAGTGGCATATTGATTGACGCTAACATTCCCATTACAGTGGCGGGACCGTGCCGGAATTACACCGGACTTCCCTTTTAATCCTAATGAAAATTAAGAACCTATTTCCACATATGAAATTTTGCAAAGCCTGCCTCTTTAACTGTTTGCAGGTCAAATATTTATAAAATAAAAACTATTATAAAAATTTAGACAATCTTAACATATCCGACCAAAAGGGTCAACATGGAAAGAAGATTCGGAAAAGTTTCTGTTTAATGCGTTTGTCGGTGATAAGGCTGATTCCTAAAAAAGAATATATTGTTTGGACAGGGAGTATGTATAGAGGGAGTGGCGTTTTGAAATGGGGCGTGGAGGATGACTTTCTACATCTTGATTGCAGGAATCATTTTTTGCATGGTGATGAGCATTCGTACGTTATTTCTTGTTGAGTCGGGAGGAAAGAAGTTTTCTCTTGAGGATATGCTGTGGCTTGGCAATTTATATGCGACGATATTAGTTGGATTTGCACTGATATATTTATTATACGAGCTTCAGAATCATTCGGTGATTCTTGATATGGGCAATCGGTTGGATGGGACTTTCTATGAACAATTGAAGACTTCTTTTTATTTTAGTGCGATGACGATGTTTTCTGTAGGTTATGGAGATATAGCCCCGATTGGCATGGGCAGGATGATAGCTACCATTCAGGCCTTCATTGGATATACACTGCCGGCAGCGTTCGTGATTCGGACGGTGATCGATCTGGAGCAGAAAGATAGGAAGGATAAATGAAAGTTGTGTTTCTTTCGATTATTGGGTACTCTTACCATAATGAAAGAAATGGAGGGTTCAATATGACTGTTAAAATTGGAGAAAAAGCACCTGATTTCAAACTCCCTGCAAACAATGGTGAAGTGGTTTCCCTATCGGATTTTAAGGGGAAAAACATTGTTTTATATTTTTACCCAAAAGACATGACGCCAGGTTGCACGACGGAGGCCTGTGATTTCCGGGACCATAATGAGCAATTCGAGGAATTGAACGCGGTCATCCTTGGCATCAGCCCAGATCCAGCGGCACGTCATGAAAAATTCATCGAAAAACATGGATTGCCTTTTCTGCTGCTGGCTGACGAAAATCATGAAGCGGCTGAATCATTTGATGTTTGGCAATTGAAAAAGAACTTCGGCAAGGAGTATATGGGCATTGAACGTTCAACTTTCCTGATTGATAAGGCTGGGAATGTAGTCAAAGAATGGCGTAAAGTAAAGGTTAAAGGCCACGTCGAAGAAGCGCTTGAAACTCTTCGCAAACTCGAAAAATAAGGGATAGGCAGATGAAGGATGAGAGGATAACGAAGCTTGCAGCCAGGCTGATTCATCATTCGATACAATTACAGCCTAAAGAGAGAATCCTCATACGGGGGCATATCAACACGAAACCATTATTGAAAGAGTTGATTGATGAAATATACAGAGTGGGTGCTTATCCATATGTGGAACTCGAGGACGATGAGATAAGCCGCCACCTGTTACTAGGGAATGTGAAGGAGCAACTTGACACAGCTTCACAATGGGCCTTGAACAAATATAAGGATATCGATGCGGTCATCATCATCACTGGGGAAGAAAACAATGCGGAAATGACTGATGTTCCCGTCGAGAGGCACCGGCTCCAAGGGGAGGCCATGAATTCCCCTACACTTTTTTATGTAAACAACCGACGTTGGGTCTTACTTAATTATCCCACCAAGGCATCAGCGCAAAAAGCCGGCATGACCTTCAATAGGTACGAAGATTTTCTTTTGAACGTATGCACAATGGATTACGGGAAAATGGAGGCGGCTTTGAAGCCGTTAAAACATTTGATGCAACGTACTGACAAAGTCAGGATCGTTTCACCAAGGACAGATTTGACCTTTTCCATCAAAGGCATGCCGGCCGTCATATGTGCCGGAAAAAAGAATTTACCGGATGGGGAAGTATTTACGGCACCCATAAAAGATAGTCTTAATGGAAGGATATCCTTCAACACACCCACAACCTATGAAGGAATCACCTTTAGTGACATAGAATTGAACTTGAAAAAGGGGAAAATCATTAAAGCGACTTCCAATCGTGCCCCTGAAATGAACCAAATTCTGAATATTGATGAAGGGTCCCGGTTTATAGGGGAGTTCGCTATTGGAATCAATCCATACATATTGGAACCTATGGACGATATTTTGTTCGATGAGAAAATAAGCGGGAGCCTGCACTTGGCTCTTGGGCATGCCTATGATGAAGCGGATAATGGAAACCGGTCATCGATACATTGGGATATGGTCTTGATCCAGCGTCCGGAATATGGGGGTGGTGACATCTATTTCGACGACGTCCTGATCAGAAGGGATGGCTTTTTTGTTTTGCCGGAATTACATGCATTAAACCCAAATTCTTTAAAATAAAGCCTTTTTTAATAAGGGTGAGGCTTTTGTCCAACTCAAAAAGGGGACAGCCGAATATGCTTTATTAAGGGAATACCTCCTCAGAGAAAGTTGCGCGGGACACATAGAGCCCGTGTTTTTTTTTGTTAATTAAAAGGGAGAGATAAACATGTTAATACTTTCGACTGTCATTCCGAATGAAGGTATCCAAACGGAAATGATGAAAGCCTTTCCTGATTTGAACTTCATTTATCAAAAAGGATGGACGGATGGGCCGCTTCGTGAAGCGGAAATCTTAATTACATATGGTGAAGATTTAACTGAAGAAATCATTGGGCGGAATTGAAATGGATCATGGTCATGAGTGCAGGGATGGAACTAATGCCATTTAACGCCATCGAGGAACGAGGCATAATGGTGACCAACGCAAGAGGCATTCATAAAATCCCGATGGCCGAGTATACGATAGGGATGCTTTTGCAATATGAAAAGAAATTGAAGCTGCTTATGAAGAATGAAAAGGAAGAATTGTGGAATAGAAAGATTGAAGTAGGGGAATTGAATGGCAAGACTATGCTCATTATGGGCGTAGGTGCAATTGGAGGGGAAGTGGCTCGTCTTGGGAAAGCCTTTGGGATGAAGACGATAGGAATGAACCGGAGCGGGAAACCGGTGGAATCCATCGATCACCTTTATGTCCTGGATCATTAATTGGAAGCCGTACCGGGAGCCGATTATAGTGTATCCGTCCTGCCAAGTACGTATGAAACGAAGGGCATTCTGCAAAAAGAACACTTCAAAGCCATGAAAGAATCTGCAGTATTCGTGAATATTGACCGCGGGACTGATTAACGATGAATTGCTGATCGAAGCCTTGGATTCCGAAGATTTGTCTCATGCCATCTTGGATGTATTTGATCCGGAACCTTTAGGAAAAGGGCATCCGTTTTGGAGGATGGAGAATGTTACAGGCACACCGCATCTTTCAAGTAAAAGCGGAGAATATTTACCAAGAACCTTTGCCATATTCGAAAAAAATATGCGTGAATACCTGAGAGCTGGAAAAGACTTCACCAACGTAATCGACTTATCTAGGGGATACTAAACCCAATGCAAAAATGGGAAAGAATCAATGTCTTCATGAATAAACTAAAAAAGAATGGTTAAGCCATTGAATTATTGACAAATTCAACGTATAAAAGGTACACTATTTATAAACATTATAATTTAAGAATGCATACTTAATTAGAAAAAGAGGTGGATGACGGTGTCTGAAGTTCAGTTAAAAGAAGCGTTGGATTCCTTAAAAGATACCGGTGTAAGAATAACTCCTCAACGCCATGCGATACTTGAGTATTTGATAAGCTGCATGTCCCACCCTACCGCTGATGATATATATAAAGCGCTGGAAGGCAAGTTTCCGAATATGAGTGTGGCAACGGTTTATAACAACCTGCGTGTGTTCCGTGAGGTAGGTTTGGTAAAAGAACTTACGTATGGTGATTCTTCGGCAAGGTTTGATTTTGTGACGACGAATCATTATCATGTAATTTGCCAAACTTGCGGGAAAATTGTGGACTTCGATTATCCTGCACTGGATGAAGTCGAGCATTTCGCAGCACAAGTCACTGGTTTCAATGTTAGTCACCATCGGATGGAAATCTACGGCGACTGTATGGATTGTGCGAAAAAAGAATCGCATTAAAAAAAGTTCCTCCACTTGGTTGGAACTTTTTTTCATGTTATGAAGAAATGGTACAATTGTTTAAAGCCTTCTTGAAAGGGAATTCAGCTAATCGACTTAGTCATGCAGGCTTTTCCGGTTATATTTCTCATTGAATTCTTCGCATTCCAACTTTTTGTCAAGTGTCAATGGTTCTTCACAATGCATGCAAATATCTACACGTCCTAGTATTTTTGTAGGTTTGCTGCAGTTAGGGCAGACAACCTGGATCGATTTAGTAGAAAGCATTCCAATCCAAAAATAAACCCCTGTGCTTGCGATTATGAATAAAAGGCCCAGCCCCATGAAAATCGTCATGACAACAGGATGTGTTTTGAAGAAAAGCCCAAGGTACATTACGATAAAGCCAATGAAAATCAAACTCAAAGCAAAAGTGCGTATTTTATTGATTTTGCTAGAATATTTAGCCATGGATTGTCCCTCCTAAAATATAACTTTAACTATAACATAAACAATGGATGGAACAAAAAAGAAATAAAGGATACATATTACTTTTGAATTGAAATGGTTTGGGGTAAGGGAACTAAGCAGGAATTTGAAGAGTTTTGTCGAAAATCTAAAAAAAAGGTTTTGGAGGAATTTATGATGGAAGATATCCTTCGCCCGATTTATCAAGAGCGAGCAAGCTTAAAATCTACACTTGGAATCTTGTTAGTAGAAAAAAGAGATGATAATAGCCCGATTACCGATACGTTTGACTACATCCTTTTTGTAATTGCAGACGAAGCAGAAGAGGCCGTGTTTTTAAAACATTACACATACCAGGATAAAAAGGCGGCCCTGCATATCGTAAAGGAAGACCAATTAAAAGAATGGCTCCTATTAGGCACGAACCGCAAAGTGGTTGACTGGATATATAACGGGAAGGTCCTTTTTGACCGGAATGAATATTTGGACCGTTTGAAAACTGAAATCCGGGAGTTCCCCTTCTATGGAAGGAAGTTAAAGATGGGGATGGAGTTCGCGAAGTTAGTTCGCAGGTACATGGATGGGAAAAGCTTCTTTGAAAAAGGCCATCATCTTGAGGCATACAATCATATCGTTCATTCCCTGCATCATTTGGCCCGTTTGGAGATAATAGAACAGGGCTTTTATCCGGAGGTTACTGTCTGGAACCAAGTGAAGCATATGGAACCTGAAATTTATAAGCTGTATAAAGAATTGATCAGCAGTGAGGAAACGCTCGAAAAAAGATTGGAGCTTCTATTCCTTGCGAGCGAATTTCTTATATATTCGAGGACGAATGCAGGTTCACAGCATTTGGTCGAAATAATGGGGATGAAAGAAGACCCGTGGACGATTGCAGAGCTTATGGAGCATCCGGAAGTTAAGTTTTATTCAGTCGACCTAGGCGTTTTATTGGAATATTTGATAGAGAAGAAGGTAATCGATGTCATCAAAGCGGAGACAAAAGGGCACGAGGTATATCATCGGTTTTATCGTGTATCAAAAAACTTTTAAAAAAATGCATTTTTATTGTTGACCAATAATAATATAGGTGTTATATTAATACATGTCGCTGCGGGACATCAGCTTTCGCAGCTTCATCAAAACAAAAAAAATAAAAAAACATGTTGACAACAGAGTTGAAAACATGATAAGATGTAAAAGTCGCTTACGAAGTAGACGACATCGAAATTGCTCTTTGAAAACTGAACAAAACAAAGCGCTAACGTTAAATTTTAAGTGAGC